>JBAPOP010000136.1:0-3661 GCA_049279675.1 Candidatus Acidiferrales bacterium | reverse complement strand
CTATTACTGGAGCCTTGAGTGGACTGTTCAGGGCGACCTGTTTACGCGCCTGGCCCGTTTTGCGATCAAGCCTCCAACACGGTCGGGCGCTCCGGGACTTTACTACCGCAAGTTCATGGTCCCCGGCGACCCGAGCGTGGATAAACAGAAAGATGGGACTCTTGTCATGGAAGTTCATGACCTGCCGGGCCTAGAGCACGAAGACCTGATGCCGCCGGAAGATGCGTTGCGTGCACGCGTATCTTTCTTTTATCGCAGCGCGGACGATCCTCAGAACGAAACTTCCGAGCAGTTCTGGAAGCGGACAGGCAAGAAGTGGAACGACAGCTTGGACCGCTTCATCGACAAGAAGAACGCCCTTCAAAGCGTAATCGGACAGACCGTCGCGGCGAGCGATACGCCCGAGGCTAAATTGCAGAAGCTCTACGCGCGCGTTCAGACGGTCCACAACACATCTTACGATTTAGAAAAAACTGGCCAGGAAGAAAAGCGTGAGAAGCTAAAGCCGCTCAATAACGTCGACGATCTGCTCAAGCGCGGCTCCGCAAACGGCCACGAGCTCACGTATCTGATGGTTGGACTGGCGCGCGCCGCAGGATTCGAGTCGTCGATGGTCTACGTTGCACCGCGCAGCAACAGTCCCTTCTATCCTCAAATGCAGGATGAGCGGCAGCTCTCCGCGGAGATTGTCTGGGTCCGCCTAAACAATCAGGACGTATACCTCGATCCGGCCTCGCAATTCTATCCGTACGGCGTCCTGCCTTGGTACGAAACTGGCGTCAATGGCTTGAAACTGAACAAGCAGGGCGGCGAGTTCGTCAGCGTGCCTCTGAGCGAAGCGAAAGACTCCATTCGCGAGCGCCACGCCGATGTGCACATGGAAGAAGACGGCACGCTAACCGGGACGATGGATGTGAACTATCTCGGCACATGGGGAAGTGGTTGGCGCGAGGACGAACGCGAGAGCGATGAAGCGGGGCGTAAGAAAGCTTTGGAGGATCAAATCAAGAAATGGCTGCCTGGCGGCGCAACCGTTGAAATCACAAGCATCACCGGCTGGGACAAAACCTCCGAGCCACTCCACATCGCTGCGAGTGTCAAACTTCCCGGCTTCGCCACAGGCGCCGGCCACCGCGCTCTCGTGCCCATCACTTTTTTCCAGGCGACTGAGCCTGCGAGCTTTACTCCAGAGAAGCGCGTGAACGCGATCTACTTTCATTATCCCTACACGGAAAAAGACTCGCTCACGCTGCATTTTCCGAACGGTTACAAGGTCGAGTCTGTGCCTCCCGAGGCCAAGGCCAATCCGGGCGGTGGGTTTGATTACGATGCGGCTGTTTCTCAAGATGGCGCTGCCGTTAAGGTACAGAGGCAGCTTGTCGTCGCGGGAATTCTCTATCAGCCGAAGTACTACCCCGCGCTGCGCAAGTTTTTCAACACGGTGAAAACAGACGATGACGCCCAGATTGTTCTCCACCCAGCTCAGTCCAGCGAGAATCGTTAAGCGATTTCGCTTTGCCGTCGCCCTTACCCTATGGCTCGCGGCGGGTGCGGCCAGTGCGCGCGGCGGCGATACCGTGCCCGACTGGCTCCGCGCGGCCTCTCGTGAAACGATGCCGCCTCCGCAGAAGGATGCGGTCGCGGTAATTTTGCTCGACGAGCAAATCACAACCGTCAGGAGCGACGGCGAAGTAGAAACGCTCTATCGCCGCGCCGTTAAGATTCTTCGCCCTGAAGGGCGCAACGATTTCGGTTTTGTCGCCGCATCCTTTGACAACGACAACCGGCTGCTTTCTCTCAAGGCCTGGTCGATTCCTTCGGCGGGAAAAGAATACGAAGTTAAGGAGAAGGATGCGATCGAAACCGGGTACTCTGGCGATGAACTCTACAGCGGCATTCGCACGAAGATCTTGAAAATTCCCGCCGCCGATCCTGGAAATGTTATTGGCTACGAATACGTGCAGCGCCACCGTCCCTACGTCTTGGAAGATGAATGGTACTTTCAGCAGCAGGTGCCGGTTCGCCGTACCCGTTTCTCTCTTCAGCTTCCTCCCAGCTGGGAAATGAAAGCCTCATGGATGAATTCCAAGGAAACTCGCGAGAAAGACAGCGGCGGAAATTCATATTCGTGGGAGATGGAGAATGTCCCGGGGATCGAAATTGAGGACGACATGCCGCCATGGCGTTCCATCGCGGGCCGCATGGAGATCAAATATTTCCCAAGCGATGCGGCCCTTCGCGCGAAAACCAGCGGCACGTGGAACGATCTGGCGGTTTGGTATGGAAATCTCACCATACCCACCCGCGTGGCTTCGCCCGAAATCAAACAGAAAGTGGCTGAGCTGACCGCGAACTCCAAGTCCACGATCGACAAAATTAGGGCGCTCACTTCTTTCATGCAGCGGCAGATTCGCTACGTCGCGATTGAAATCGGAATCGGCGGATTGCAGCCTCATCCCGCTTCGCAGGTTTTCCAGTACAAATACGGCGACTGCAAGGACAAGGCGACGCTGCTGATTACGATGCTGCATGAGATCGGCGTCGAAGCTTATTACACCGTAGTCCAAACGGAGCGCGGAATCGTTCAGCCGGATTTTCCGGCGGTTACGGCCTTCAACCATGTGATCGTCGCGATCCGCCTGCCTGACGACGTGGACCAGGGCGGTCTCTTCGCGATCTTGCACCATCCGAAATACGGAAAGCTCTTATTCTTCGATCCCACCGATCCCTATACGCCGCTCGGCTACATTCCTTATTTCGAGCAGGACAATTATGGATTGCTCGTCGCGCCGAATGGCGGCGACCTGATCTCGATGCCGCTTCTTCCGCCGCCCACTAACCGCCTGATGCGCACCGCGGAACTCACTCTGTCGTCAACCGGCGAACTCACCGGTGAAGTAAATGAAATTCTTTGGGGCGGCCCAGCCACGCTCGATCGCGCGCGGTTGCTCGAAACGGAGCCTGCAAAACGCGCGAAGTTCTTCGAAGACTTCCTTGGCCGCCAGCTCTCGAATTTTCATTTGTCGAGCGCGACAGTCGGAAACTTGGAGCTGTACGATCAAAATCTCGTGCTGCACTACAAATTCGCAGTGCAGGATTATGCGAAAGTCGCTGGCAATCTTCTTATCGTGCGCCCGCGCGTGCTGGGTCTGAAGACAGGCGGAGTCGACCTGCGCGCCGACCGGAAATATCCTATCGAATTCACAGAAGCGACGGTTCAGTCGGATGATTTTACAATCAAGCTTCCACCGGGATTCGTCGCCGACGATTTGCCGGATCCTTCTGACGTGAAATCCGAGTACGGATCGTACAAAGCGAAGATCGAAGTCGCCGGCGGCGCGCTGCATTACCAGCGCACCTATGAGCTAAAGGAAGTGATGGTTCCGACGAAGAATCTTCCCGAACTGCGCAGTTTCTTCCGTGTCATCGTCGCCGACGAGCACGCCGACGCTGTTCTTCGCAAGTCCACGCCGTAATTTTTCCGCAGTGTTGATCGCCGCATCGCGTCAATGAGTTCGCGGCGAAGTTGCCCGCGGGCAAATCCAGAGGATGCGGCTGGCTTCGGGCAAATATTTGATTGACGCGATGAGCGAGCGTTGCAGATTGCGACGCGCGGCCGAGGCGAGACGCGCGGCATCTTCCGGCGCGAGCGCGGAAATGT
>JBAPOP010000135.1:0-41650 GCA_049279675.1 Candidatus Acidiferrales bacterium | reverse complement strand
TGGAATTCGACAGCGTCGATGTGATCGACGCTTCCGAAGAATTCCGGCTCGACCGGCAGTTCTGCGTATTCCGCGCGGGGCGCGAGCGTTTCTGCCTTTCGGTGCTGGAAGTCGAGGAAGTGGTCGAATGGCCGAAGGTGACGCGAATTCCGTTGGCGCCTTCGTTCCTGATGGGAATTTTCAATTTGCGCGGAACGATTGTGCCGCTGGTGGATATCGCGTTCACGGAAGGCCGGCGGCCGGGGCTTCTTCCGAAGCACGTCGTTGTCGCGTTCCTGAAAAGTGGGGCGCAGCACGAGGACGTGCGCATCGGAATTACGGCCGACGAAGTGATTGGAACATTCAGCGCGACGGATGAATCACTGCTCGATCAGGTCCCCGATGTTCCGCACTGCCGGGCAATGTTGCGCCACGAAGATAGGCTGGCGCTCGTGGTGGATCTCGAAAAGCTTTTGGAAGTTTTTCCGGTGCCCGTTATCTGAAAACGGCAAAAGATTTCGGAGTCCGCCGGCGTACGAGAAATCTTAAGGCGGAAGCCTGACACGCGTCGGGCAAACGTAAAGATCTTGGGAGGAAGTCATGAAATCTCGTTTGAGTTCCACAGTGTGGCTGCTGGTCTTCTGGATCGGGGCCGCAGCGATCGGCGCGACAGGGCTCGCATTCTATGCCGGAGCGCATTCGAACGGCGCGGCGATCACCGATGCGTTGTCGCTGCCGGGATCCGCGAGCAGCGCATTGCTGGGCGCGTTCGGCCTTGCGATGGCAGCGACGCTGTCGCTCGTGGTGGTTCTGGGCAACCGCGTACTGAAGCCGGTGGAAAAGCTGCATGAATTTGCCGAGCGCTTCGCCTCGGGCGACGGCCGATCGCGGGCCGAAATTAACACGGGCGATGAGTTTTCGGCAATCGCGGAAAACTTGAATCGCAGCGCGGCAAAGATTTCACACGCCGCGACGAACCAACAGGTGCAGGAATCCTTGCAGCGGAGCATCACGGACCTGCTAAACGTGATCAATCAGGTTGCTCGCGGCGATTTGACGCTGCGCGGCCGCGTGACGAACGACGCGCTGGGCAACGTGGTGGACTCGGTGAACTACATGCTCGACAACTTCACGAAAGTTCTCGAGCGCGTTCGCAAGGCCGCCGTGGACGTGAGTGCGAGTGCCGGACAGATTCTAGTGGCCGCGGACGAAATGACCGCCGGAGCGACGCAGCAAGATCAGGAAATTACGAACACATCGTCGGCCGTGGAAGAGCTCACGGTCTCGATGAAGCAGGTATCAAACAACGCGGAAGCGAGCGCCGAAGCAGCTCGCCGCGCGCTCGACGCCGCGGAGCAGGGCAACCGCTCCGTGCGCGACACGCTCGAAGGCATGCAGCGCATTCGCGCATCGGTGCAAGCGACCGCCAAGAAAATCAAGTCGCTCGGCGATCGTTCACTCGAGATTTCGGAAATCATCAACGTCATCAACGACATCACCGAGCAAACAAACCTGCTCGCTCTCAACGCGGCGATTGAAGCAGCACGAGCCGGAGAAGCGGGGCGCGGATTCGCGGTGGTTGCGGATGAAGTCCGGAAACTTGCCGAACACTCGCGCGCCGCGACGAAAGACATTGCGGCGCTCATCAAGGCGATTCAGGCGGAGACGAACGAAGCCGTCGTGGTGATGGAAGAAGGCACGAAGGAAGTGGAATCGGGAGCGGTGCTCGCCGATCAAGCCGGAAAAGCGCTCGAAGCGATTTCAAGCGTCGTGCGGCAATCCGCCGAGCTCGTGCAGGAAATCTCCATGGCCTCGAAGCAGCAAGTGCGCGGCACGGAAGGCGTGGCAAACGCGATGCAGATCATCTCCGGCATCACGCGGCAGACGTCGCAAGGCGCGCGCCAGACCGTCTCGACGGTGGGCAACATGGTCAAACTTTCGGAACAACTGAACGAGGCTCTTGGGCAATTCCGGTCAGCTTCGCGGCCAGCGTCAGAAGCCGCGCAGGACAACGGCCAACCGGCAGAAACTGCCGGAGCGCGCCGCTAGGTTCTCGTTTCATTTTCCGCCGACGCTAATCGGATTCGCGCCGGCTGCCCGAGCCGAATATGAAAGAGAAAACAGTAACGGTTACTGCCTATGAGCTCGACGAGCTCCGCGAGCTGATCGTTCAGCGCTCGGGAATCCTTTTCGATGCGTCGCGCGAGCGCTTTTTTTCGACGCGTGTCCGCGAGTACGTAACCGAAAAAAATCTCCAAAGCGGGACAGACCTGCTTCGCGCCGTGCACGGCAGCAATGTCGAATACGACGCGATGCTCGAGCGCATGCTCACGCAGGAGACTTCCTTCTTTCGATATCCGGCCGTCTTTGACGCACTCGCCAAGAAAATCCTTCCGGAACTGCAAGAAAAGAAATTCTGGGACAATCCGCGGACACTGAGGATCTGGAGCGCCGCATGTTCGACGGGCGAAGAGCCCTATTCGATCGCGATTGCGGTGGCCGATGCGCTGCCGTTCGCGGAGGCGTGGCGCATCGAAATTCTGGCTACGGATATCAGCCGCCGGGCGCTGCAACACGCCGAGCGCGGCGTCTACAGCGGACGAAGCCTCGAGAACCTCACCGCACAGCAGCTTGAGAATTACTTCACCAAGACACGGCACGGGTACGTCGTAAAGCCGCGCATTCGCCGAATGGTGACGTTTGCGCCGATGAATCTCTCGCAAGCCGTTTACGTCGGGCGGATGGATTGCATCTTCTGCATGAACGTACTGATGTATTTTTCAGACGAGCGCCGCAATTCCGTTCTTCAGCGCTTTTCGGAATGCCTCGAACCGGGCGGATATTTCTTGCTTGGCCACGCCGAGTCGTTGAATAACACGTCGGTGCGCCTGGAAAGCCTCGTTCTGGGCGATTGCCGGATCTATCGCAAGCCCGCGAAAGAAGGAGCGATTCGCCATGCCGTGGTGGCGGAGGGCAGCCTGTGAACGGCCCCGGCAAAGAATCGGTCGAACTCTTCCTGCAGGAAGCATCCGACAACCTGCAATATCTGCGGGAGTATTCCGGCATGGTGCAGGAAGCCCACTCGCGCCCGGAAGATTTCGAGCGGCTCTACATCGCGGCGCACGCGCTGTGCGCTAGTTCGGCGAGTTACGGATTTCCACTTTTTTCCGAGGTCGCAGGCAAGCTCGCACACATTTTCCAGTACGCAATGAATGCGAGGCTCGGGCCTGATACGTACGGACCGCTGACCGAGTTTCTCTCGGACGCGATTTCGCTTCTCGAATTCAACTTGTTGCAGATCGCTTCGGAAGGCACGGAAACATCGCCGGACGTAGCCGCGTTCAAGCAGCGGTACAGCTTTGCATTTCCACCGGTCGCGTCGGAATTGGCGGCTCAAGACTCCATCGCTGAAGTTAGCGCAGCCGCCTCGCAGCCAGACGCAGCTAGTTCGAGCAACGATACAAACGTGATGATCTTGCCCGCGGACGATGATGTTCCGCAGGAGGTGCTCGAGTTCTTTGTGCCCGAAGCGGAAGAGCACTTGCAGTCCGCGACAAATTCCCTGCTCAAACTCGAAGCCAGGCCAAGTCCGGAAGAAATCAATGGGCTCTTCCGTTCGATTCATACCGTGAAGGGTTCGGCGGCGCAGGTGGGAATGCATCGCTTAGCCGCAGTGGCCCATCGCGTGGAGGATTTGCTCGGCCGAATGCGCGACGGTGAATTGCAGCCGACTGCCGATATCGTGGATGCGTGCCTCGAGGCGGTGGACGCGCTCAGAAAATTCCTTCATCGCTCGTGGGAAGACGAAGTGGAGATGCGCGCGCAAGTGGAGCCACTTCTCGCGCGGCTACAGGAGTTCGTGCCCGCAACCGCGGAAGAAGCGGCGGCGGAAATGGATGTGGCGAGCGGAATATCAGAATCGCCGGTTGAATCTCTCGCTGGCGACGTGGCGGCAGCTCCCGCGGACGCAAACGGCGCTGCCGTAGCGCAACGCGCGGCGAACGCCGGAGCCGCAGCAGCCAAGTCCGTGCGCATCTCACTCGATCGCCTCGATCGGATGATGAACGCCGTCGGAGAGTTGGTGATCAACCGCACGAGAATGGTCGGGCGGCTGTCTGAACTGGCGAAACTCGTCGAAGTGCTGACGTTCTCGAAAGCGCGGCTTTCGACGAAAGTCTCGGAGTTTCAAGACAAGCACGAATTCAATCGAATCAGCGCGCGACTGATGCCGGGCAGCGCGCCACTACAGATGGACACGCTGCGAGGATTTTCCGGCCTGCCGGGATTGACCACCGATTCGCACGGCGGGTTCAGCGATCTCGAGATGGACCGCTACGACGACTTCAACATCCTTGCGCGTTCGCTCGCGGAAATTTCCGCCGATGTGACTGAAGTTCTAAGCCAGCTCGAAAATTTCATGAGTCGCGTGGACTCGGATATTGACGAGTTCACGAAGCTCGCGCACCACATGCAGGACGAAATCACGCGCGCTCGCATGGTGCCTATCGGGAATTTGCACACGCGGCTATCGCGAACGGTGCGCGACGCTGCAAAGGCAACGGGCAAGCCGGTTGACCTGGTGTTCGAAGGCGCCGAAACGGAACTCGACAACAACATCATTCAACAAATTTCCGATCCGTTGATCCATCTCCTGCGAAATGCGGTGGCGCACGGAATCGAAGAACCGGATATGCGGCGGCTGGCCAACAAGCCGAGCAAAGGCCGCGTGACGTTGCGCGCCTATCATCGCGGCAACCACATCTTCATTGAAGTCGAGGACGACGGCGGCGGAATCAATTACGAAAAGATTCGCTCGAGAGCTGTCGAATCCGGCCGCGTGACGTTCCTGCAGAGCGAGCATCTTTCCGAGCGGGAGCTGCGCGAGTTTCTGTTCCAGCCTGGCTTTTCAACAGCGGCGAACAAGACTGAAATCTCAGGACGCGGCGTCGGTCTCGATGTCGTGAGAGCGAATGTTCACGCGCTGAATGGAGAAATTGACTTGCGCTCCGAACTCGGGGCCGGGTCGGTGTTCACGCTGCAGGTTCCGCTGACGCTGATTATTTCGCAGGCGTTGTTTGTTCGGTGCGGCACTTCGACGTTTGCGCTTCCGCTGGCGCTGGTCGAGGAAATTCGCCGGATTCGCCCCGCAGAAATCGAGGAAGTCGGCGGCAAGCTGCTCACGAAAGTGCGCGGCGTGGTCACCGAAGTCATGCGCCTCGATATGGAGCTCGGTTTGCCCGCCATCGAACCGGTCAATGGCTACTTCCGGATGGTAATCGTGAAAGTGGCTGGGCGCGCGGAAGGAATTATCGTCGAAGACGTTCTCGGCAAAGACGAAATCGTGATCAAAAATCTCGGCGAATATATGCGCCGCGTGAAGCTCTTCCCCGGAACGACAATCGCCTCCGATGGAAGTTTGATTTTGCTGATTGATTTGAACCGCTTGACCTCGGCGGATTCGGCGCAGCGCCACGCGGCCGTTGCTGCTGGCGGCGCGGCTCGCGTGTTTGCGCCTGGAGCGAGCGCGGTGGCGGCAGGCAGCATTCCCGCCGAAGCCGTGGATCCGGTGGGCAACGACAAGGTTGTGGTGGTGGTGGATGATTCGATCAGCGTGCGGAGATTCGTCGGACGAATGCTTGAGAAAGCGGGATACCGCGTGAAGCTCGCGGCCGATGGCTTCGAGGCGACCGAAATCATCGCTCAATCGGGATGCCATCTCGTTCTAACGGACCTCGAAATGCCGCGCATGAACGGCTACGAATTGATGTCGCATCTGCGGCAGGATCCGGCGACGCGGCAGATTCCGGTGATGGTGGTGACGTCACGCGCCGGAGCGAAGCATCGCGACCGCGCCATGAAGGAAGGAGCCGTCGGGTTCCTCACGAAGCCGGTGCAGGAAGATCAATTGATCGAAACCGTCGAGCAAATCATCGGAGGCGACGCCGACGAGCGGATTTCGCATTCGATGCATGTGCACCAGGATTAATGGAATGACGGAAAGCAAAGACAGACTGCGCGTGCTGATCGTCGAAGACTCGGGCTTCATGCGCAAAGTTCTGCACGACATCATCTCGGCTGATCCGCAGATGGAAGTCGTGGGCGAAGCGCGCGACGGCCGCGAAGGCGTGGCTTTGGCGCAGGCGCTCAAGCCGGACGTCATCACGATGGACATCAACATGCCGCATCTCGACGGCTTGCAGGCGACCGAGCTCATCATGTCGCAGAACCCGCGGCCGATCGTAATTGTCAGCTCCGAATCGCGAGAAGGAGCTAGTGAGACACTACGTGCATTGGAACTCGGAGCCGTGGATTTCGTGCCGAAGCCTTCGAGTGGAATCGATCTCGACATGCATCGTGTGGGACAGGAGCTCAGCCGGAAGCTGAAGACGGCGGCCAAAGTGCGAGTGGTGCGCACGGCGACGCTTTCGCGAATCGGCCAACCGGCTGGCAAACCTCTGGCGGCGAGCGGGAGCGCTTCGAGTATTTTGCCGACGGCGGCTGCGTCGAGCCCCAGATTTCCTTGCATCGTAGTCGCAGCATCAACCGGCGGCCCAGCAACAGTCTTAAGCATGATTCCTAGGTTGCCGAAGGATTTGCCTGCGGCTGTTGTGCTCGTGCAACACATGCCGGCGGCATTTACCAGCCAGTTCACCGTCCAACTCGCGGATGCATCACGCTTGCGTGTGAAGGAAGCTGCGGCGAGCGAAGTGATTCAACCTGGGATTGTCTACGTGTGTCCGGGCTCGCATCACTTGAGATTTGCTGGCGGCGGCCGAATCACGCTCGATGGAGGAGATCGCATTTCGGGCTACAGACCGTGTGCGGATGTCGCGCTCGAAACAGCGGCGGATTATCTCGGGCCGATGACCGTCGGCGTGATTCTTACTGGAATGGGAAATGACGGTGCGAAAGGCGTGAAAGCCGTGAAATTGGCGGGCGGCTACGTGATCGCGCAGGACGAAGCAACTTCTGTGATTTTCGGAATGCCGGCTGAGGCGATTAAAACTGGAGTTGTGGATGAAATCCTTGCGATTGATGATATCGCTGCAGCGATCGAACGCCGCACGATGCAGCTTTGCAGAGTTACGCCGGTGAACGCACGATGACGATTTCAGCGCAGGACGTTCGAAAAGTCCGGCGCGGCCGGCCGAAAGAGCAGGCGATCTTGTTTACGGTGGGCGGCAAACCGTTCGCGGTGGCAGCGGATGCCGTTCATGAAATTCGAAGCGCCGACAGTCTTGCGGGATCGGCGATCGAGATTTCACAGTATGCTGTCCCGAAAGTGAAGCACATCGTGCATCGCGCGAATCGCGCGTATTACGTCGTCAACGGCTGCGTGCATTTTGGATTGCGCCCAACGCGGCCGCGGCTTGTTCTCATTCTTCGCGGCTCACGTGCCGCCGTGCTCGTGGACAAAATCGAGCGCATGGAGAATATCCATCCGCCATTGCCGCTGCCGCTCGCTTATCGAGGGGCTGAGCGAGAGTGGTATCGCGGCCTTACGTACGTAGATGAGCGGGTGATACCGGTAGTCAATCCAGCGGGATTTTTGACGTCCGCCGAGTTGTCAGCTCTCGATGAGGCGTCGCGCGCCGACGCTACGGCTCCGAGCCGCGAATTACAAGGCGTGAGACCGTGATCACCGCTGCGACAAAAATTGAAAAGAATTCTTACGTCGTGCTTCAGTTGGGCGGACGGCGTTTCGCGCTTCCGGCGGGGATTGTGTCAGAGCTCGCGCCATCAGTTCATCTGAATGACTTCCCGCATCAGACGCCGGTTGTCTCCGGTGTGATCCTGCGGCGCGGGCATATTATCCCGGTCTATGACGTTTCTCCGGTGCTCCTGGGCAAGCATTCGAGCGGGAGCCGATTCTACCTGGTGGCGACACGGCAATTTGGAGCGCATGGAGAGTTGAGCGCGATCCCGGTTGACGGCGAATGTGAACTCGTAAATGCCGAATTACTTCCGACGCCGGACGATTCGCCGAACTATATCGCGGGGATGCTGACTTTCGGCGACGACAGGATTGAAGTTCTCGATTTCGAGAACCTGGTCCGCGCCGACCGTGAGATGAGCCCGGCTTCGCCCCGTGTATCCACGACGGAGGCACGATCGTGAACGGCACTCCTTCACTTCCTCAAGTGCTGCTCATCGAAAGTAACGTGTATTTCGCGAAGCGTCTTGGCGACGCGCTGAAACAGCAGGGATTCGAGGTCGTGACGAGCTCGCAGGCTGCGTACGCGCTCACGATGGTGGAATGGGCGACGCCCTCGGCGATCCTCTGCGCGACGAACCTCCGCGAAATGGGGGCTCTCGAAATCGCGCCAATCCTTCGCGCGGATCCGAAGACGGCGAGCATTCCTCTCATCGCCATCGGCGGCGGAAATGGAGAACAGGCTCTTCTCGAAGCATTTCGAGCGGGATGCGATGATTTTGTGGACCGCAGGCGCCCGCCAGCCGAAATCGCCCAGCACGTCCGAAATTTTCTGCTTAGCCGGCAGGATGGCTTCCGCCCGACGCAAATGATCCTCAGTTCGGAGACCGACCTCGGCGGCAAGCTTTCGCACCTCGACTTGCCCGGAGTGATTCAAATGCTCGGACAGGCAAGGCAAACCGGAGCACTGAACATCAACGCGGGCGAGCTCGACGGAGTCATTTACTTCGATGCGGGCGAAATATTTCACGCGGAATCCGGAAATCTTTTCGGGGACGAAGCGGTATGCGAAATCATAAAGAGCTGCCATTCGGGAATTGAGGGCATTTACAAATTCGTTTACGGAGCGACGGCGGCCCAGCGCACGGTGCTTCGTTCAGCGACCGACCTTCTGCTCGATTCGTTGCGCGAGTGTGATGAAGCGGAGCGCGCAAAGGTGGAGGAATAATCGCGATGAACGTCATAGCGACACCCACTGCACTGTCGGGTCCGACCGTTTACTTCATTGATGACAGCGCGACGATGCGCGAAGTGATCAAGATCGCGTTTCGCAAAGAAAACATCAGCGTCATCGCGTGCCACAATGCGGCGGCGGCGCTCGAACAGTTCTCGCAGCACCGCCCGGACGCGGTGATCAGCGACGTGATCATGCCCGACAAGGATGGTTTCGAAGTTTGCCAGTTCGTGAAGGAGCATTCGGAATTTGGCGCGACGCCCGTGATTCTCATGTCCGGCGTTGTGAACCGGCAGGTGGCGGAACGCGCATTGGCGGTGAAGGCTGACGATCTGATTCGCAAGCCGTTTCAGCCGCACGATCTGATTGCGCGTGTGAAAGCGTTGTTGAAACCGAAATCGGGCCAACCAGAAACTTCGGATGTGTCGAAAATTGCGGCGAACGCAGCGGCGCTTGCGTTGGGGAATCTCTTCGCACCAGCAGCGAGTAGTCCAGTGGCGCCGGCACCAGCGGCAATTCACTCAACAAATCAGCCGCTAACTCCGGCACCAGCTCTGGTATCAATTCCGGCGGCTATTCCTGCTTTCCCTACGAGCGTGACTTCGGCGGCTCCTAAGCCGCCCGCTCCAGCCGCGTCGAGCTTGACCACTTCTCTGGCCGCAAATCTAGCGACGAGCATCGCCCCATCGCCAGAAATATCGAAACTCCGAAATGAAATTCGGAGGCTCGAACTTCTGGTGAAGAAGTTGCAGTCTGAACTCGAAGGCGAGCGGCAGTACAACGCAGAGCTTGAGTCTCAGTTGCGAGTCCAGCAAGAAACGTCGTAAGACCATCTCAAGATCAAAAACGGCGGCGTCCCTTTCGGAGCGCCGCCGTTTTTTTATACTCGAAGTGAACTCGAGTGGTGCTTAAGAGATATCTAGCGCGACTAGCGGTGGTGCCCGCCGCCAGAACCGCCGTGACTGCCGCCGCTTGATCCGTGAGAGCTTCCGTGACTCGACGCGCCAGAACTGTGAGTGCTTGGCGCGCGCGAGCTGCCGCCCGAAGAATTCGACGGCGGACGCGGCGCGCTAGCCGGACGACCGTAGCTGCCGGAACTTCCGTATGTCCGCGGAGTCACCATCGGCTTGTTCATCTGAAGTGGCGGCCGATAGGTGCCCGACGAACCGTAGCCCGCCGGAGGTCGAAACGTGCTCGAAGAGCCATAGCTTGCGGGCGGTCGATATGTGTTCGAAGAGCCGTAACTTGCAGGTGGCCGATAGCTCGGCTGAGTGCTTTGCGGCCGAGCGCCCTGCGAGTTCGTTGGCGACGAGTTCCTGTCGAAGCCGCCATTTCCGGTGGTGCGCTCGCCAGTATTCGCCGAGCCGGAAGGTGACGGCCGCGTTGTATTCGCGGAGCCGTTCCCACCAGTCGAAGAGCCGAAACGCTCCCAGCCATTCCGCGCCGGAGCTTGAGTCCGCGTCGAGCTCGACGCGCGATTGGATTCATTTCCAATGCCGCGTCCTGCGCCGTTATTGGAATTCGCTTCCGAATTCGTCCGGCCTACCATCGTGCTCCGGGCGTTCTCGGCTCCGCCGACGGGCGAGAAGTGCCCATCCCTCTGAATCGCCTGCTGCATGTGGGAAGCCTGTTGCGAGAAAGACTCGGACCTCGCGGCAGGCGTGTGCTTGGAGAAGAATTTCGCGCTTCCGCCACGGGCACCCGCTGAGCCGACGCCGCGGAAGTTGCCCGAAGCGCTCAAACTCTCATGCGAGGGCACAACCGGCAGATTGCCCGTCATACCGCGAGCGCTGCGCAGAGTGTCGAAGCTGGCCGGAGTGGCATGGACGGCTCCGTGGCCGAAGTTGTTTGCCGATACGGTCGAGAGTCCCTGCCGCACGCGATCGTTCGTCCATACGTTATGGAGATTCGAGAAGCGGTCTCCTCCATGCAACGGACCCCAGCCGCCGCGGAAATTGGCCGCGTCACGAATGCCCCCGAAGCCAACGGCGCCGAAACGGCCGCGATATCCGCCCCACCAGGGATGGAAAAAGTCACACGGACCAATCGGCAACCAACCGAACGCTCCGAAACCAAATCCGATGCCGATGCCGCCGCCGAATCCAAAGAAGGAGACGTACGCTGGCGCCCAGATTGGACGATACCCGTATCCGAATCCACCATAGATCGGCCCGGGCCACCATGCCCAACCGCCGCCATAAACGAACCAGCGGCCATAGTGATACGGCGCCCA
Source organism: Candidatus Acidiferrales bacterium (assembly GCA_049279675.1). GTDB lineage: Bacteria > Acidobacteriota > Terriglobia > Acidiferrales > UBA7541 > Palsa-147. Next base: position 30,550 of record JBAPOP010000135.1, on the reverse strand, counting down.
GCCCCACGGTTCATACGAAGCCCACGTCCAGCCATAGTACGGTTCCCAGACCCAGCTGCCCGAGCTGTAAGGGGCCCAGCCAGGAGCCTGATTCGGAACCCATACCTGACCGTAATCAGGAACTTCGGTCCACTTACCGTTCGCATCGAGATCCTGCGTGCCGGTGTAATAGCGGTCAGTATGCTTCCAACTGTCGGCGTGCTCGATGAGGCGGTCGCGATCCTGATTGAACGCGTCCCAATCCGTCTTGGCGGGCGCGTCACTGATTTTGTATTGCACGTCGCTGCCGGTGCCCTGCACCGTGATCATCTGGCCGCTGCGAACGCGCGTGCTGCCTTGTGGCGTCGAAATGGTGAGTTCGCCGCGGCGGGCTGTCACTTCTGATTGGCCGCCGCTGTTTACGAAAATGCTGAAGCTGGATTCTTTGTCTGCGGGTTGGATTGCAGCGTTTGGAGTGTCAATTTCAACGCTCGCTTCGTTTCCCTTAAATTGGCTGAAGTAGGCGAGACCTTCGCCGACCTGAACTTGAATTTGATTGCGATTCAACGTCGCGACCGTCGCGCTCGAGTTATCGGCAAGACGCAGTACGTTCGCGAAATCGAGCTGGACTTCCGCGCGCGAATTGTTGCCGGTCATGATTTTGTCGCCGGACGACATCGGCGTGTTGATCGTGGCGGTGGAAACGTCGCCAGAGTCGCCTCGTTGCGTGGTGACGTCGCCCTTGATCACGCTGACGCGCGCTACACCCGGCGCATTCTGATCGTCGGCGCTGGGCTGAGCTACAGGTCCGCCTTGATCTGGAGCGCTACCCGGGTCTTGTGGACTCGCCTGGGGCGCAACCTGATCTTGAGGCGTGCCGGGGTTTTGTGCGCGCGCCGCCTCGCCCATAAAGAGCGAGAGGAGGATTGCCGCTGCTCCTGTAAGAATTTTGTTGGTTATCTTCATCGCCCACCTCACCAGGTCGAGCCCGACGCGGACCCAACTCGACACCCCCATTGGATGCAGGGCTGATGCCAAATCGGGAGCTTTCGAGGATTCGTGTAAGGTATTTATTTTCTTATATATAGAAGGATATTGCCGGATTTGACTGAAGTCGCGCGGCGGAGAAACTGGTGGATTTCAACCACCAGCGGTTGAGTGCAGCCACCTATTCTTGCTTCTCGGAGTCGTCGGCAATGCCGATTTTCGAAAGGCGGTAACGCAGGGCATTCCGCGATACGCCGAGCATCCGCGCAGCCTGGCTCTTGTTGCCATTGGCGCGGCGCAGGGCCTCGCGAATCATCTCATCTTCCCATTGCTCGAGAGTTTGGCCTTCCGGAATCAGCGGCGCCGTTCCGGATGCGGGCTTTGTTCGGACGGCGTCAAGATGAATGTCGCCGGGCTGCAGCACCGGGCCTTCCGAAAGAGCGACAGCGCGCTCAATGATATTTTCAAGTTCGCGCACATTGCCGGGCCAGTGAAACGCGATGAGCATGTCCATCGCTTCCGGGGATACGCCGGTGAACTGCTTTCCAGCTTGGCTTGAAAAACGATTGAGAAAGAGTTTCACGAGATCGGGGACGTCTTCCTTGTGATCGCGGAGCGGCGGGATATCAATCGGCACGACATTGAGCCGGTAGTAGAGGTCCTGGCGGAACGTGCCTTCTTCGAGCGCCGCGCGAAGATCGCGATTTGTGGCGGCGATGAGGCGCACATCAACTTTGATGGTTTTCGTCCCGCCGAGCCGCTCGAATTCGCGCTCTTGCAAGACGCGGAGCAGCTTCACTTGCGTTGCCGGCGGCACATCGCCGATTTCGTCGAGAAATAGAGTGCCCTTGTCGGCCAATTCGAATTTGCCGGGCTTGCTCGTTGCCGCGCCGGTGAACGCGCCTTTTTCATAGCCGAAGAGTTCGCTCTCGAGAAGATTTTCCGGAATCGCGGTGCTGTTGATTTTTACGAATGGCCCGCTAGCGCGCCTCGATTTCTGGTGAATGGCGTGTGCGATTAAATCTTTGCCGACGCCGCTCTCGCCGCCGATGAGAACGGTGGATTGCGTGGCGGCGACGCGCTCGACCATGGCGAGAACTTCCTGCATCTTGGTGCTTCGCGCGACGATGTTCGGATACTCGTAGCGCTGCCCCAGCGCTTCGCGCAGGGAGCGGTTCTCTTCCCGAAGCTTGCGCACGTCGAGCTCTTTGTGAACGATCATGCGCATCTCGGCGAGCGAGAACGGCTTCAATACGTAATCGCTCGCGCCGGCCTTCATCGCTTCAACCGCTGTTTCCACCGAGCCATATGCCGTCATGACTACGACCGGCAAATTTGAATTTTGGCGCTTGAGTGTCTGAAGGAATTCGAGGCCGCCCATTCCCGGAAGCTTCAGATCGGTCAAGACAAGATCGACGGAGTTTTGGCGGAGAAGATCGAGGCCAGTCTCGACATCAGGCGCCGAGAGGGTTTGAAAACCGTCTTCGCCCAGATTCAATTCGAGGAGACGGCGCATTTTGGCTTCGTCTTCGACAATGAGTATGGTCGCCATGCGATTAGAGGTTAGAAACCTTAGCTGCTCGGGCCGGCGGCGCATCGGCAGCCGCGCCAGTCTCCGGGAAAAAGACTGAGAAGCATGCTCCCTGGCCAGACGACGCTTCGAGCCGTAAGGCGCCGTGGTGGTCATCCACAATTTTCGAGACGATGGCGAGGCCTAGGCCGACGCCGCTTTTCTTCGAAGTCACGAATGGATTGAAAATCTGCTCTCGCAATTCTTCCGGCACTCCGGGGCCGGTATCCGCCAATTGAACTTCGACGCCGCGCACGCGATCTCGCTCGACGGCGCGAATTGTGACGCGCAAGATTCCGCCGTCGATCATGGCTTCATACGCATTCTGAGCCAGATTGATGAAAACCTGCTCGCAAAAATTTTCGTCGATTGGAACTCGAGGCAAATTGGATTCGTATTTTCGCTCGACTTGAATTGCCGGGCCAGTCCATTGCGCCGCCACGGCTTTCAGCGCGCGTTCAACGACGTCCACCACGGAATGCATTGCGGTTTCCAAGTGCTGAGGCCGAGCGAAATCGAGAAAGCGTGTAACGAGCGCACTCAGGCGGTTCACTTCAGTCGAGATGTAGCTCGCTAGCTCGCTGGCAAGAGGGTTTGATTCGTGGAGCTTTTGCTGAAGCATTTCGGCGGAGCCTTTGATCACTCCGAGCGGATTGCGAATTTCGTGCGCAAGGCCGGCGGAGAGTTGGCCGAGGGCCGCGAGGCGCTCCGAGCGGCGCGCCTCCGCCTGAATCTGTTCGAGCCGCCGATTTGTTTTTTCCAATTCTTCGGCGAGCATTTGATAGCGCCGCGTCTGCCGCCGATTCTCCACGGCGAAGCGATTGACAATCACGCCGGCGAGAAAAAAGAACAGGATGCGAATCGTCAGCTCGGTAATCGCCGACGTGGTTAGCTCGTATTGCTGAATCGCGGGATAAATGTAGGAGCAATACGCGGCAGAGGCGACGGCCGTCCAAATCAGCGTGCCCCAAGGACCGAAGTAAATCGCTGCGGTGACAACGGGCAGATAGTAGATCGGATAGTAGCTGCTGGTGATCGCGACTTCGCCGGTGTGGTCGATCAAGAGTGTCGCGAGCAAAATCTTGAGCAGCACGGCATAGGAGCGTCCGCGCGTGGGCAAATATGCAATCAGGCGTCCTTCGAGCAGTTGCAACACACCGATGGCAAGCAAAATGAGTTGTTTGTGAACTTCCTGGATGGGAGGAAGAACCGCGAGGCCGGCCAAAAAGGCCAGCCACAGTAAGTCCATCCAACTGAATTGTTCGCGTTCGCGCAGCGTCATGAAGTCGAGGAGAAACGCTCGTTTACGTGATGAGGCCTCTCCGATGAACGTTTGCGATCCGAGCTCATTTTCCAATTAGATTCGAGCCGCCAGCGTGCATCGATAAGTTCTAGCTCATGCGCCGGATTTCGTCCATTGCTGTATTGGGCCATCGACGTGAAAATCACGAACCGCAGATCCCTCACTTCGTTCGGGATGACGACGATAACTAATATCGGTATCGGTTGCGCTCGCAACCGTGTTTCTGGGCAACAATTTCAGTCGAGGCCTTTCCCGTGCAAGAATTCGCGCACGACGTCGACCGAGTCGCGATGTTCGCCGTCCACTGCATAGTTCATTCGTTGCATTTCCTGATCGGATATTCTCCCGGTTAATTCGTCGACTGCCGCGCGCACTTCCGGGTGCGCGGCAAGCGCCTCAGATCGAATGATTGGGACTGCTTCATAAGGCGGAAAGTAGTGCTTGTCATCGTCGAGAACTGTCAAATCGCGAGCGGCGAGAAGGCCGTCGGTCGAATTCCCCGCGACGATGTCCACCTGCTTGTCGAGCAACGCCCGATAAAGCAGACCGAGATCCATAATTCGCGGCGGCGCTCCAAAGCGCAGGCCGTACGTCGCAGCGAGTCCGGGATAACCATCGGGGCGCTCGTTGAACTCGTAGCCGAAGCCCGCGCGCCATTGCGGCGCATACGCGGCCGCCTGCGAGAGCGTGTGAATTTGCAGCCGCCGCGCGTCTTCTCCTCGAATCACGATTGCGAATGTGTTGTTGAAGCCGAGAGGCGGCGCCACGTCGAAATGAAATCGTGCCGCGTATTCACTTTTGACGCGCTCGTAGACGGCGGCGCGATCTTTCATCGGCGCTTCTTTTAGAATGGCGGTTAGCGCGGTGCCCGTGTATTCGATGTACGAATCGATGCGGCCCGCCAGGAGCGCTTGCTGGCAAATGTAACTTCCGCTGAGATAAAAGCGGCGGACGACGTGAAGATGCGTCTTCGCTTCAAGATGTTGAGCCACGAGCTCTCCAAGAATTGCCTGCTCGGTGAAATTTTTCGATCCGATGACAAAAGTGTCGCGCCGGGGCGCGCCGCAAGAAACGATGGCGAGCGACACGGCGGCGAGAACCGCGGCATATCGCAGGAAGATCATCGAATGCACGAACTTCATCGGGCGCAGGAGCGTCATCGAGTGGCCATTTGGTCCTATTGGGCGAATCGGAATCGTTTTTCAAGCACGCCGAGTATGAAATCCGCGCCGAGTGCCAGTGCGGCGGCGGGCACGGCTCCGGCAAGAATCAGCTGATCGTTGACCATTGCCAATCCGCGGAAAATGAATTCGCCGAGTCCGCCGGCGCCAACGGCGGCCGCGATCGTCGCGATCGCGATCGTGAGCACGGCCGCGACGCGCACTCCCGCCAGGAGATACGAGAACGCGAGAGGTAGCTCGACATGAATCAGAATTTGATTGTCGGTCATTCCCATTCCGCGAGCGGCTTCGCGAACTTTGCTATCCACACCGGTGATGCCGGTGGCTGTATTGCGAATGATCGGCAGAAGCGCGTAGAGCGCGAGCGCCGTGATGGCAAGGCGATCGGCGCGATCGCCGAGCCACGGAACCGGCAGAAGAAATCCAAAAAGCGCAAGGCTTGGAATCGTCTCGGCCACGTTTGCCGCTCCAATGATGGGCTTGCCCAGCCACGGCCGCCGGGCCACGAGAATGCCGAGCGGAATGCCGATCACAACGGCGAGAAACATCGCCGCGCCCACGAGCCAGAGGTGTTCGAGCGTCGCTGCGAAGACCTGGTCGCGATTGCGAATCATGAAATGAACGAAGTCCATCGAATCCCCTCCCGCCAACTACTTCAATAACGAATTGCCCATGCGAAAAGCCGCCAAGTACGCCGCGGCCACCGGTTCGGTCGCGTGCAGAAATTCTTCGGGCGTATAGATACCCATCAATCGCCCCGCTTCGAGAAATGCGATGCGAGTGCCGAGAAGCAGCGCTTCACGCGTATCGTGTGTGACGAAAACGATCGTCTTGTGGAGGCGTTTTTGCAAATCGGCAAATTCGCGCTGTATTTCGCCGCGCGTGAGCGGATCGAGCGCGCCAAATGGCTCGTCCATCAGCAGTATCGGCGGATCCGCGGCGAGGGCGCGCGCGACGCCAACGCGCTGGCGCTGGCCGCCGGAAAGTTCGTGCGGATATCGCTGCGCGAATTGTGCAGGGTCGAGCCCAATCAGTTGAAGCAATTCCGCAACGCGCGCGCGCTTGCGATCTTCGGGCCACTTCTCGAGCCACGGAACAAGCCCGACGTTGCGCTCGACGGTGTAGTGAGGAAAAAGCCCTGCATCCTGGATGACGTAGCCGATCCCACGCCGCAGCATTACGGGATCCCAATCGAGCGTCGAGCGGCCGCCGACTTCGACGATGCCTTCCGTCGGTTCGAGCAGACGATTGATGAGCCGGAGTGCAGTTGTTTTGCCCGAGCCGCTGCGTCCCAATAAAACTAAAGTCTCTCCACGGGAAATTGTGAGTTGTAGATGGTCGAGAATTACGGTGCCGGGTGCGGCACGAAAACTGACGTCGCGAAATTCGATTGCAGATTGGTTGTTGGACGCACCGCTCATGGCCCGGAGGCTAGCAAGCGCGCGCGACGACTGTCAAACTGCGAACCAGGCGGGAGGGCATGGAAGGCTTGGGCATGAGCGCTATCTAGTCGTTGGAGTCCCGGATGCGGGGGCTTCCGGGCTTTGACAAATGCATTTCACTTGCCCTTGATTCCGCGTCCGCGATATAAGCGCGCCACTGCATTTTTGACTCACCGAGGAGAACTGCTAGATGACTGAAGTTGTACCAGGCTTTGCGGACGCGCAGAAAGAGCGGAGTTGGCTTTGGAACAAGGACCTCGCGGCGATTCCGCCCGAGCGGCGCACCTGGGGCACGTACAACTACACGGCGCTGTGGGTGGCGATGAGCGTCAATATCCCCACCTACATGCTGGCGAGCGGAATGATTGCCGGCGGCATGAATTGGAAACAGGCGATCTTCACCGTGTTCCTCGGCAACGTGATCGTTCTGATTCCGATGCTGCTCAACGCGCACGCCGGGGCGCGCTACGGAATTCCCTTCCCGGTGTTTGCGCGCGCGTCGTTTGGCGTGCTTGGCGCAAATATTCCTGCGGTGCTCCGCGCGCTCGTGGCTTGCGGGTGGTTCGGGATTCAGACTTGGATCGGCGGCGAAGCGATCAACACGCTTCTCGCTGTGTTGATCCCTGCGTGGAATCATCCTTGGATTTGTTTCTTCGTCTTCTGGCTGCTGAATCTGGCCGTGATTCTGCGAGGGATCGAGACAATTCGTTATCTGCAGGGCATCGCCGCGCCGGCTCTTCTCCTACTGGGCCTTGCGATGCTCGGATGGGCTTACGTCAAGGCCGGCGGATTCGGACCGATGCTCTCGACGCCGTCGAAATTTCACTCGTTTGGAGAATTCTTCGCGTTCTTTGTGCCATCTCTGACGGGCGTCGTCGCATTCTGGGCCACGGTGGCGCTCAACATTCCCGATTTCACGCGCTACGCAAAAAGCGTGCGGGAGCAAGCGCTCGGGCAGGCGATCGGATTGCCCACGACAATGACGTTTTATTCTTTTATCGGCGTCGCGGTAACTTCGGCGACCGTAGTTATTTTCGGCGCGGCGATTTGGGATCCGGTGGTGGTGCTGAGCCATCTCGGAAATCCCATCGCAGTTGTTGTTGCGATGCTGGCGTTGCTGCTGGCGACTCTGAATGTCAACGTCGCGGCCAACGTCGTGTCTCCGGCGAATGACTTCTCGAATCTCTACCCGCGGCGAGTCAGCTTCAAGATGGGCGGCGTTATCACCTGCTTCGTCGGAATCCTGATGCAGCCGTGGAAGCTGATGTCGAATTACGGCAGCTATATCGTGGGCTGGCTGGTGGGCTACTCGAGCTTTCTCGGCCCGATCGCGGGCGTCATGATCGCGGATTACTACGTGCTCAGAAAGAAAATTATTCTCACTGAGGATTTGTACGACCGGCATACCTTCTACGAATTTTCCGGCGGATTCAATTGGCGCGCTATCGGGGCGCTAGTGGCCGGAATTGTCGTGGCGCTCTCGGGTTTAGAAATTAATGCATTGAGCGGCTTATATCATTACGCGTGGTTCGTCGGCTTCGGAGTTTCGTTCGTGACCTATCTTGTTCTAATGCCTCGGGCGCGCGCTGGTTCTTGAGCTTCGATTCGTAGAAACGCGATGCAGTGAGGATTTCTTACACGGGCCGGTCGAGATATTTCTTGATTTTCCTCAGCACGCTCAGGAGCATCGCAGGAGTAAGTTTGCCCGTAAAAGTATTCTGCTGGCTCGGATGGTAAGAGAGGAAGAGACGCGGAAAATCGGCGGGAAGCTCGTAGGCGGAACCGTGGCGGAAAGGATAATCCGTGAAGCGCGCGATCGCGCCATTGGACTTGAGCATTCCTAGGTATGCCTTCATCGCGATGGCGCCAAGTGCGAGTATTGCGCGCGGTTTGACGAGCGAGATTTCACGCTTGAAGAACGGTAGGCAATTTTCAAGTTCGCTGGGTAACGGTTTGTTTGCAGGCGGCGCGCAGCGAACCGCGGCGCCGATGTAGACGCCCTTCAACTCGAGGCCATCACCGCGCCGGACGGAGGTCGGATGGTTGGCAAATCCGGCGCGATGAAGCGCGCGATAGAGAAAATCTCCCGAGCGATCCCCGGTGAACACTCGTCCCGTGCGATTCGCACCGTGCGCGGCGGGGGCGAGGCCGAGAATATAGAGTCCGGCATGAGGATCGCCGAAACCAGGAACCGGCCGGCCCCAATAATCCCAGTCCCGGAATGCGCGCTTCTTTTCGCGGGCGACTTTTTCGCGATACGCGACGAGCCGCGGACACTTCCGGCAGCCGACAATCTCGGCGTTCAATTCATTGATATCGATAATTTCGAACGGCGATTTGGACATATCTGATGTCCCAGCGGGCTCTAGGAGCAATCTCTCTCGTCAAATGCTGCGAAACTTAGGGTCCGCGCCGGGAATCTAATAGGATAGCAGACACGCTTTTGGACTTTCGACCTGAGGATGCATGGTAACCCAGACAGAAAAAATTCTGATCTTGGAAACGGACGAAAGCTCGCGCGCGACGCTCGTCGATTTGTTGCAAGCCGCGGGATATCAGGTAGAAGCGCCACTGCCCAACACAGAGGCGGTGCAATCGGCGCGCCAATCCGGTCCGTCACTTCTCTTGCTGGATCAAAATCTTCCCAGCGTCGATTGCCGCGAGTTTCTATTGGAATGGAAGAGCGCTACGGCAACGCAATCCATTCCCGTGTTTCTGCTCGTGACCGGAGCATCCGCCGAACGAGCCCTGGTGCTCGATCTCGGCGCCGATGACGTTCTTTCGCGCCCGTTTGATTCTGGTGAGCTGCTCGCGCGGATACGCGCGCAATTGCGCCTGAAACGCGCGGCAGACGAACTGCGTGACAAAGCGAAGATTGCCGAAGAAGGCCAGCATATCGCGCACACAGCGTTCGAAGCGCTCGCCGTCACCGAAAAAATGACGAAGGACGCATTTTCTCTCGGGCGCGTTCTGAAAATTGGCGTCGCGGCCGTGTTCGTCGTCGCCGCCGTCATGGCTGTCACATTCTTTCTCTACTCTCATAGCGCGAAGAAGCAGCAGGATTTTGCCAATTCTGTGATCCGGCATCTCGGCGGGCCCATCCGCCAACAAAGCGTGATGGCGGATGCGCGCAAATTACGGGGACAATCTCCGGCGATCACATCGGCAGGCGGGACAAATCAGCGCGACGAATTGCAGAAACAGGCCAACCAATTGAAAGCGCAAATCGCGAACGCGGACGAAAAAGAAATCGACGATCTCCAGCATCAACTCACCGAAACGAACGCGAGGCTCAAGAAAGTTGAAGCCGCGGGAACGGCCGCCGAAGGAATCATTGGCGCGAACGAGCCGAGCGTCTGCTTACTGCACGTGGCCGTGGCGTTCCGCGAAAAAGATAGCGGCCTTCGATTGCGATACGCGGGAATTAATCCGCAAGGCGACCCGCTTGAAGACAGCGACGGTAACCCCGTCCTGACGCTCGAGGGTCACGGGCCGGAAGTGCGGCTGGACGTGTTCGGGACAGGATTTCTCGCGGGGCCGAGCGGCAAATTAATCACCAACCGGCATGTGGCTCAGCCGTGGTGGAAAAACGATGAGATGGGCTCGCTCATCAATCAGGGATTTCAACCCGAGATTGCTGTGATCCGCGCGTATTTTCCGGGCGATTCTCGCGCGCTCCACGCGGAGATCGAAAAAATCTCAGATGAGACGGATCTCGCTTCGATGCATGTGGATTTGGACGGCCTGGTTCGTCCGGTGCTTTCCGTCGATCGCAATAAAGATGCCGCGAAATCGGGCGAGTCGATCGTCCTGATGGGTTATGCGACGGGGCTTGCCGGAATCCTTGCGCGAGCCGACGAGAGCTCAGCGCAGCAGATCATGGCAAAAAGCGATGGGGATGTTTCGGCAATTCTCGACGAGCTGGCGCGGCGTAATTTGATTCGCCCGATCGTGACGCAAGGCCACGTGGGTGATGTGCTTACGGACAAGATTGTTTTCGACGCGCAAACCACCTCGGGTGGTTCCGGCGGGCCGCTACTGGACTCGGACGGCAAAGTGATTGGAGTGACGTACGCCGTGCTAAGCGGCTTTGGCGGTTCGAATTTCGGCATTCCCGCTCGATTTGCGACGCCGCTTCTCGCGCAGTAATTCATGCGGCTGCTGCGAACTTTGCGTCGCATGAACGCGCGTCCGACAAGAAATGCATCCACAGCCGCCCAAAATTGACATCCTCCGCACGCCCGACTAGCATACTCGCAGCGATTTTCTTGCCTTAGCCGGGGACTGTCCCGTCTGCACATGAGTGACGCAAACAACTCGGGGAATATTCTTCTCCGCATCCTCGAAAAGCGGCGGGAAAGTGTCGCGCATAGGAAGCGCGTGCTCCCGCTCGTCGCCGTGAAAATTGCCGCTGAGAAAAAGGCGCCGGCGGTGCGGGATTTTTCCGCGGCCATTACGGCGAATCGAGTGAACGTCATCGCCGAATTAAAAAAGGCGTCGCCTTCGCGCGGCGTGATAAGAGAACAATTTGAGCCGGCGAAACTTGCGGCCGAGCTCGCGGAGGCGGGAGCGGCGGCTCTCTCCGTGCTCACGGAAGAGGATTTCTTTGCAGGCTCGCTAACATATTTGAAGGAAGCTCGCGCGGCGACCGAGATTCCGGTGCTGCGGAAGGATTTCATCTTCGATCCGTGGCAGGTTTGGGAAGCGCGAGCAGCCGGCGCGGATTCATTTCTGCTAATTTCGGCTGTGCTCGAACCAGTATTGCTTCAAGAGTTGCTCGAATTAGGACGGCAGCTCGGCATGGAGCCTCTAGTCGAAGTCCACACGCGCGAAGAACTTGCGGAGGCGCTCAGTGCGGGCGCAAAAATTGTCGGAGTCAACGCGCGCGATCTGACGACCTTCAAAGTGAATCTCGATCTTGCGCTCGAACTCGCCACGGAAATTCCTGATTCGTGTATCGCAGTCGCCGAATCCGGAATCCATTCGCACGAGGATCTCACGCGGCTTTCTGGCGCGGGATTCGATGCTTTCCTGATCGGAGAGCAATTGATGAAGCACGCGCAGCCGGGCGATGAGCTCCGCCGTTTGCTTGGCGCCGCGGAGGCGAAGACTGCGAGGCCGTAAACGGCGAGTGCGATGGTGCGCGTAAAGATTTGCGGAATCACGAATTGGAAGGACGCGCGCTTGTGCGTGGATGCGGGCGCTGATGCACTGGGCTTTAATTTTTTTGCAAAGAGCCCGCGAAATATCGCGCCGGGCGACGCGCGCGCGATCGTGCGGCGACTGCCGCGGCACATTTTGGCGATCGGCGTATTCGTGAACGCGCCATTTGCATCGATCCTGCGGATTGCGCAGAACGTGGATTTGAATCTATTGCAGCTTCATGGAGACGAATCGCCGGTAGATGTGCGGAAATTGAGCGAACACTTTCCGGTGATGAAGGCTTTTCGGATGCGGCCGGGCTTCGATCTAAAGCGATTGGCGCGGTTCGGTGCGGCAGATGTTTTCTTGTTGGACGGCTTCGATCGCAAGCAACGAGGCGGCACGGGGCGGACGTTTGACTGGCGCATGGTCCGCGCGGCAAAGAAATACGGGTCGATCGTGATTGCCGGTGGACTGACCGCTGAAAATGTCGCGGATGCGATTGCCGAGACCGATCCATTTGCAGTGGATATTTGCAGCGGCGTTGAGGCGAGCCCGGGGAAAAAAGACCGGAAGCGGCTGAATGCAGTGATGAGCGCAGTGCGTAGAACGAGGAAGTATCGGACATGAGTGCAACAACAGCGATTTCGGTTCCAGATAGCGGGGGCCGATTCGGCCCGTTCGGCGGGCGCTACGTCCCCGAGACGCTGGTAGCGCCGCTCGAAGAACTCGAGCGCGCTTATCTTGACGCGAGCGGCGATGAATCGTTCCGCAAAGAGCTCGACGATCTTCTCCACAATTTCGCGGGCCGGCCGACACCTCTTCAATTCGCCGCGCGATTGACGGAGCATCTCGGCGGCGCGCGGATTTATTTGAAGCGTGAGGATCTCCTTCACACCGGCGCGCACAAAATCAACAATTGCCTCGGCCAGGGCTTGCTTGCCGTCCGCATGAAGAAACAGCGCGTGGTCGCGGAGACCGGCGCGGGCCAGCATGGCGTAGCCACTGCGACAGTCGCGGCGCGCCTGGGACTTGCGTGCACGGTCTACATGGGCACGGAAGATATGGAGCGGCAGCGCCTCAATGTCTTCCGCATGCGGCTTCTCGGCGCGGAAGTGATTGGCGTTGAGGCGGGTAGCCGCACGCTCAAGGATGCGATCAACGAGGCGATGCGCGACTGGGTCACCAACGTTCGCACGACGCACTATTTGCTTGGCTCGGTCCTCGGACCGCATCCGTATCCGCAGATGGTTCGCAATTTTCACAAAATCATCGGCGAAGAAGCGCGCGAACAGATTCTTCGCGCTGTGGGGCGGCTGCCGGATTACTTATTCGCATGTGTAGGCGGAGGTTCGAATGCGATCGGCCTGTTCCACGCATTCTTGGGTGACGCGGCGGTGAAAATGGTCGGCGTCGAAGCTGGCGGACGTGGCAAGAGTCTGGGCGAGCATGCGGCGCGCCTGGCGGCTGCTTCCGGATTTTCCGGCGCGCGGCCGGGCGTGCTGCAAGGAACGTACACGTACGTGCTACAAAACGGCGACGGCCAGATTTCGACGACGCATTCGATTTCCGCGGGCCTCGATTACCCGGCGATTGGACCGGAGCATGCGTGGCTCGCGGACACTCGCCGCGCGGAATACACGGCCGTCGTGGATGACGAGGCGATCGCCGCCGCGAAACTGCTCGCGCGAACCGAAGGAATCATCCCGGCGCTCGAATCGGCGCACGCGATCGCCGGGCTGGTGCACCGCGCGCCGAAGATGAATCGCGACGAAATCGTGATCGTGAATTTGTCCGGACGCGGCGACAAAGACATGGAAACGCTCTCCCGATATGTCTGAGACGACTCAATCTTTGTCGCAGGAGAACCAAAGCGCGGCCAGCAGAATTTCGCGGCGATTTGCGGCGCTGGCAGAGCGAAGTGAGCTTGGCATCGTCGCGTATCTAACGGCCGGGGATCCAAATCTCGCGGCGTCCGAAGAAATCGTTCTTGCCGCGGCCGAAGCCGGCGCCGATGTCATCGAGCTTGGCGTGCCGTTCAGCGATCCGATGGCCGACGGACCGACGATTCAGCGCGCAAGCGAGCGTTCGCTTCGAAGCGGCACAACGCTCGCGGGCGTCTTCTCGTTGGCGCGGCGTGTCCGCGATCAAACAGATGTGCCGTTGGTGCTCTTCAGCTACTACAACCCAATTCTCCAAGCGGGCTTGGAGCGATTTGCGAGTGACGCGGCATCGGCGGGAATCGACGGCGTCCTCGTAACAGACCTGACGCCGGAAGAAGCGGTGGAATATCGGGGAGTGGTGCGAGGGCGCGGACTCGACACAATCTTTCTTGCGGCTCCGACTTCGACCGATGAGCGGTTGAAGCTGATTGCGAAAGCAACGACGGGTTTTCTGTATGTCATCTCACGAACCGGAGTCACGGGCACGCGCGACGCTTTGCCCGAAGGCCTTCCGGCGCTGGTGCGGCGCACGAGAGCGGCGACGAAGCTGCCAATCGCTGTGGGCTTCGGCATTTCGTTGCCAACGCACGTATCGGTTCTGGGCGGGATTGCGGATGCGGCCGTGGTTGGCTCCGCGCTCGTCGCGCGGGTGGAGAGCGCCGCGAATCCGCAGGCCGCGGCCCATGCCGTGGGAGATTTGATTCGATCGCTGAAGGGAGCTGCGCGGACTGGAGTGAGCCGGCGCAGCACTCAACCGGGGAGTGAACAAACACCGTGAGCATCGATGATTGGCGTCGCCGCATAGACGAATTGGATCAACAACTGGTCAAGCTATTGAACGAGCGGGCGCGTTGCGCGCTTGAGATCGGCCATGAGAAACATCGAAAAGGACTGCCCGTATACCAGCCGGATCGAGAAAACGAGATTCTGTCGAACGTCGAGCGCATGAACGGCGGGCCTCTCGCGGACACGGCGATTCGGCGTCTATTCGAGAGAATTATTGACGAAGCGCGCGCGCTCGAGCGCGCGGCACATCACGAAGACGCAACGAAAGAAAGTGCGCCGCACGGCACGGAAGCAAAGCGCGACACGTAGCGCATTACATTCAAGTTCTCGAACTCAGGGAGACATGTGAATGGTTGTCGTGATGCAATCTGTAGCCACGGACAAACAAATCCAGCACGTGATCGATCGTCTCGTGGCACACGGATTCGACGTGCACCGATCGACTGGCGAATCCCAGACGGTGATTGGCGCCGTCGGAGTGCACCCCGATTTCGATCCGCGAGATATCGAGGTGCTCGACGGAGTGCGCGAGGTTGTGCGGATCACGCAGCCTTATAAGCTCGCGAGCCGCGCGTTTCGCCCTGAGGGGACGATCGTAAATCTTGGCAATGGCGTGAGAGTGGGTGGCACGGACATCGTCGTCGGCGCGGGACCCTGCGCCGTGGAATCTGAATCGCAAATCGATTCGATTGCCGAATCGGTCGCGCGTCTCGGAGCGAAGCTGCTTCGAGGCGGCGCATTCAAGCCGCGATCGTCGCCCTACTCATTTCAAGGTCTCGGCGAGGCGGGCCTCAAACTCATGCGCAAAGCTGCCGACCGCAATGGGTTGCTCGTCGTCACGGAAGTTATGGATCCTTCACAGGTGGCGCTGGTTCTCGAATATGCGGACTTGATGCAGGTGGGCGCGCGAAACATGCAGAATTACCATTTGCTGCGGGCACTCGGCGACGTGCGCAAGCCTGTTCTGTTGAAGCGCGGCATGTCCGCGACCATCGAAGAACTGTTGCTGAGCGCGGAATACATCATGTCCGGCGGAAATTACGACGTGATTCTTTGCGAGCGCGGAATTCGCACATTCGAGACGGCAACGCGCAATACGCTCGATATCGCCGCGATTCCCGTCATTAAGAAACTTTCGCATCTGCCGATTTTCGCCGATCCTTCGCACGGCACTGGACGCCGGGACAAGGTCGCGCCGATGGCACGCGCGGCGGTTGCCGCAGGCGCCGACGGATTACTCATCGAAGTTCATCCCGACCCGGAACACGCGCTATCCGATGGCGCGCAATCGCTTTTCCCCGAACAATTCAGCAAACTCATGGACGAGTTGCGAATCATCGCGCCAGCTGTCGGCCGCCGGATGGCATAGTCAATGCCCGAACTTGGATTCCGCCGCGTTGCAATTCTCGGCACAGGTTTAATCGGAGGCTCGTTCGGTTTAGCGCTGCGGCGCGCGTACCCGCACGCGACGGTCGTCGGATGGGATCGTCCCGAGATTGCGGAACGCGCGCATGCGATTGGGGCGGTGAGCGAGGTTTCAAGCGACGCACTCGAAGTGCTTTACCATGCCGACCTCGTATACATTGCGCTGCCGATTGGCCCGACGCTCGAGCTGCTTCCGGCCATTGCATCGTCGGTGCAACCCAACGCTCTTGTGACGGACGCGGCGAGCACGAAGACGGTGATTTGCCGCGTGGCCGAAAAAGCATTTCGCGAACGCGGACGATTTCTCGGCGGCCATCCAGTGGCTGGGCGCGAAGTTTCAGGCATCGAGAACGCTTCCGCGGACCTGTTCAGCGGCGCGCGATACGCGCTGATTGTGAGCGAGGATGACGGCGACGCGCGAGTGAAACATTTCGTCGAACTTGTGCGCGCGATCGGCGCGCAGCCACTCTTTTTCGACGCGGAGACGCATGATTGGGCGGCGGGAATTATTTCGCACCTGCCCCAGCTGGTTGCGGTGGCGCTCGCGCGAGTGGTGCTCGATGAAACGGACGAAACTGGCCTGCCCGCGTCGCTCGCGGGACGCGGCCTGCGCGATGCGACGCGGCTCGCGGGGAGCCCCTACGATGTCTGGCGCGATATTTGCTTGACCAACGGTGACAACATCGCCCGGGCGCTCGACCGCGTGTCGCAGGCGATCGATCATCTTCGCACGCACCTCGCCAGCAAAGATCTCGAAGACGAATTTCGCGCCGCCAACGAGCTATACAAAATCCTTCACAATTTGCAGTAGACTCGGATGTTTCGCGCAGGTTCACGAATTTTGTGACAGCGCGGTTTCCAGGAGACTTTCATGGATAAGCGCGTGGCTGGCGCCGACGCAGCAATTGCGTCTGTCAAAGACGGCGACACGATCTTGATGGGCGGATTCGGCCTTTGCGGTATTCCCGAGAATTTGATCGATGCGTTGCGGCGCAAAGGTACCAAGGATCTCACGGTCGTCTCGAATAACGCCGGGGTGGACGATTTCGGCATCGGCCTTCTCATGCAATCGAAGCAGGTGCGGAAAATGATCGCGAGCTACGTCGGCGAGAACAAAACTTTCGAACAACTTGCGCTCAAGAAAGAAATCGAAGTCGAACTGAACCCTCAAGGCACGCTGGCCGAGCGGATCCGCGCGGGCGGCGCCGGGATTCCAGCCTTTTACACCCCCACGGGGTACGGCACTCTCGCCGCCGAGGGGAAAGAAATCCGCGACTTCAATGGGAGGCCTCACGTTCTGATCCCTGCTCTGCGCGGCGACGTGGCATTTATCAAAGCTTGGAAGGGCGACCGCTGGGGAAATCTCGTCTATCGGAAAACGGCGCGGAACTACAACGCGGTGATGGCGACCGCCGCGAACTACGTGATTGCAGAAGTCGAAGAAATTGTGGAACTCGGAGCGCTCAACCCCGATGGCGTGCACACTCCGGGAATTTTCGTGGACGCGATTTTTCAGGGCTCGAATTACCGGAAGCGCATAGAACGCCGGACGGTGCGGAAGCGGTCCGCGTAGACGCGCCGGAGAATTTAGGAGCAAAACGATGCCAGTTGAAATGGACAGGCGCGAAATCATCGCCCGGCGCGTCGCCAAGGAATTGCGCGATGGCTACTACGTCAATCTCGGAATCGGGCTGCCAACACTAATTCCGAGTTACCTGCCGCCGGGAATCGAGGTTGTGCTGCAGTCGGAAAACGGAATGCTCGGCATCGGCCCGTATCCCTTCGAAGGCGAGGAGGATCCTGATCTCATCAATGCGGGCAAGGAAACGATTACGGAAATTCCGGGCTGCTCTTATTTTTCGAGCGCGGAATCATTCGGAATGATTCGTGGCGGGCGAATCAACGTGACCGTGCTTGGCGCGCTCCAGGTGGATGAAGCTGGCAATCTCGCGAACTGGGCAATTCCCGGAAAAATGCTGAAGGGCATGGGCGGCGCGATGGACCTTGTGGCCGGCGCGAAGAGGGTGATCATCGCGATGGAGCACTCGACGAAAGACGGAGAAGCCAAGATCGTGAAAAAGTGCAGCCTGCCGCTCACTGGCGTTGGCGTCGTGGACCTGATCGTCACGGAATTGGGCGTGATTGAAGTGACGCCGGAAGGCCTCGTGCTCCGCGAGATTGCCGAGGGCGTCACTCCCGAACAGATTCAAAAGCTCACCGAGCCGATATTACGCCGCGCGCCCGATCTCAAAATCATGGGCGCTTAACGCGCGATTCATCCTGCCGCGCGTTCGATAACTCTTCCGTGGCACTTGCGTGGATTGCAGCGCCGGGCTGGGATACCATGCGTGTATACCCCGCGCCGAGGAGATTTGATGCAGCCCCATTCGATTGTGGTCGTTAGCTTGCATACGCCGAAAGAAAAGATTTGGGGCGAGCTGGTCGAAATCACTACGGCGGGAATCACTGTGCGCGGCGTGGATCTGAATTCGTTCGACGAATTTGTGCGGCAGGCAGTGCATCCGGACGGCGATCGAATCGGACTGGCGACATTGTTTTTTCCGCACGTGCGGGTTGAGCGGATCGCTCTTGACGAATCGCACGGCTCGATCCCGTCGCTCGCGGATATTTTTCACCGAAAAGTGGGCCAGACAGTTGCCGTTTATCTTTCGCAGTTTGCCTGAACATTAGCCGGAACACTGACCCGAACCATGGACCGCGTCGAACTCAAGATTCCAATCGTTAAAACGCGCATCTTGACGGTGCCGAACCAGCTGACAATTCTGCGGCTTGGCTTCCTTCCTTTCTTCATCATCGCGATTCATTACAACCACTACAATTGGGCGCTGTGGATTCTCATCGTCGCAGGATTGACCGACGGCCTCGACGGCTTGCTGGCGCGCGGATTGAATCAAAAGACGCCGCTCGGAGCGTATCTCGATCCCATCGCTGACAAACTTTTGATGGTTTCTTCTTATTTTGTGCTGGCGCTGAAGGGAAAGCTGGCGTGGTGGGTCGCGATTCTGGTGTTGAGCCGCGATGTGCTTTTCCTGGCGGTGAGCGCTGCGATCCTGGTGACGGTTGGCTATCGTCCATTTCCGCCGAGTATTTTGGGCAAGCTGACAACCACGCTCGAGATTCTGCTGATCGTTGTAGTTTTACTGCTGCAACTTCATCCCGCGCACTGGCTGCTGGTGGCGCGTCGCGGCGGTGCGAATCTTGTGGGCCTATTTGTGGTTTTGTCGGGCGTGCACTACGGCATCGTTGTCGCACGGAGGCTCAGCACTGGTAGTTAGAGGAATCTGGTTAGCTCGCGGTGAAAAAGCGTGCGGCCATCATTGCGAAGCTCGCGGCCAGAACCAGCGCAGTTCCCCATCCCATGGCGTCTGCAATTTTGCGCTCGTGCGCGTCGGCAGGCTCGCGGGCGCTCAGCGTCTTTCCAAGCAAATAACCCGCAACGCAGCCGCCGAAATGCGCGTAGTTATCTATGCCGTGAACGAGAAAGCCCATGATCGCGATGTAGATCAGCCAGCGGATGATGTTGCCTCGGAGCATTTGAAGCGAGGCGCTCTTTCGGCCTGAAGTTAGGGCGAGCAAGACTCCCACGAGGCCGAGTAATGCTCCCGAACCTCCGACGCTTACGTTTCCGAGGAAACTGCTGAGAACATAGCCGGCGACGCCTGTGATGACGTATATGAAAAGATAGCGCGCCGAACCGTAGACTTCTTCAACGAGCGGGCCGACGTCCATCAGGACCCACATGTTGAATCCGATGTGCAGCAAACTGCCGTGAAGAAAAACAGCGGTGATGAATCGCCACGGCTCAGTAAGGTCTGACGGACCTGCGAAGGCATTGAGCAATGGCAATGAAGCGCCTAGTCTGTCGAGCACTCCAAGATTAATCGAGCCAAGGTTGAAGAGTCCGCCGAGGCCCGAGGGCGGTGCTGCGAAGCCACCGCTCAAACGAATCGTCAGCGCGAGGCTCACGCCGTACAGCAGGCAGCTCAGTGTGAGGATCGCATATGTGACGGGCGAACTGGCAGGAACCCAACGGCTGAGGGATCGGCTTGCGGCGGCAAGCGAAAACGTCATGCTGGCGCCACACTGATGGCAACGCGTGGCAGACGCGCCTACAAGCGTCCCGCATGAAGGACACAGCCGGGGTCGGCCTTGTTCCTTCTTGCCCGAAAAAAAGCCTGCGACTTTTTCCTGGAAACGCTCGAGCTTCCATCTCCAGCGTAAGGGGAGGGCCAATTCACTTCCTTGCGAGAATTTTTGTGCGTCCCTATAATACCGGAAAATGAGAGATAAAAATTGAATCGGGACCCCGCGTCGGTATCCCGTGTCGAAATTCGATTCTGCGGTGAGGCCCGATCGCTATGGAGCGATGTGCGCTCCCTGCGTTTCTTGATTCGCCGCTTTTGTGTTCTCGCTCAAATTTTAATCGTAGCCCTGGCGATCGCCGGATGCGCTCACCACGTCTACGTTTCGCCACAGCCAGCGCCTGTCCCGACGGCGCCGCCCGCAACAGCGCCGAAACAACCGCCCGCGAATGCGACGCCGCGGCCACAGGCGCCCTCTGGAGAGTACACCGAAGAAGGCGTGGCATCGTGGTACGGCGAGCCGTTCCAGGGACATCACACTTCGAATGGCGAAATTTATGACATGTATCTGTTCACGGCGGCGCACAGAACGCTGCCGTTCGGCGCCGTGCTGCGCGTGACGAACCTGAGCAACGGCAAGCAAACGGAAGTTCGCATCAACGATCGCGGCCCGTTCGTCGCGAACCGCGTGATCGATCTGTCGCTTTCAGCGGCGCGCGCGATTGACATGGTTGGGCCGGGCACGGCGACCGTGCGGCTCGAAATGGTCTCCGGGCCGAATCCAGCGCTGGGATTCTTTGGCGTGCAGGTGGGTGCGTTCCTGGTGCAGGAGAATGCAGGCAATCTGCGCGATCGTTTGGCGGCGAGCTTCAGGCCTGTAAATATTGTGCCGTATGATTCGCCCAATGGGACCTTCTACCGAGTGCGAGTTGGCCACGCAAAATCGGAGCAAGCGGCTGAACAAATTGCCGAGCAGTTGCGACAAGCCGGGCAACAGAATACGTTTGTCGTGCGGCTCGACAATTAACCGTACGACTTTCGAGCAGGCCCAGAACGTCGGTTTCTCGATTTCGTTCGTTTCGTTATACTGAGTCGGCCAACGCCCCGCAAACGTCTCGATGCTCGCACCAGAAAAAATCAAAGCTCGTAAGGGCGGAATCTTGGCGCGATCGTTCTCAGCTTGCACGCGATTCGCGACGATCGCATTCGTGGCCGCCTCACTCTCGCTCGCGTTTGTCTCTCACGCGAAGGCGCAAACTCCTCAGCAGCCCGCGGAAATCGTGATGCCTTCGAGGCTCGTGGAAGGCGAGCCGGCCACGCTCACAGTTCTTGACGCCTCGGGCCGCCTCATACCTCATGCGGCGATAAATTTTTCGGACGGCTCGCACACCGAAACGGATGTGACCGGCCACGCAGTTCTCACCGCTCCGCTGACGCCGAGCGCGCTCATTGCGAGAGTCACGCTTCACCCCGAAATCATGGCTTACACGGTGGTACTGCCGCATTCGACGCCCGAGAAAACTGAAATCCTCTCAGTTCCTCCGCTCGTTTCGATCCATGACCCATTTGAAGTGCAGGGCGCAGGATTTCACGGCGATGCGAGCGGCAACCACGTTACGTTCCACGACGAGCCGGCCATCGTTCTCGCATCGTCTCCAGCAGCGCTCGTGATTCTGCTGGACCCGCGGAGCGAACCAGGAACATGGAAGCTCTCGATCAATTCAAGGGGACCCGAAGTGTGGTCGAGTCTTGCGGCTCTTGCGATCGAGTTCAATCTCGCGGCCGATCGCATCGTGCCGGGAATGAAAGCGAAGCTGACGGTTCGAGTGCGCGGAACGGATCAGCCGCAAGTGCTCGACGTCGAAAACTTTGCGCCAGAAGTGCTCCGGTTTGCTCACGCAGACACCGAGCGCGTTCAGACGCGCGGCGGCGTTGATAATTCCGCGACGATGGAGGTGCACGCGGCTCGCGCCGGTGACTTTTCATTTCGCGTCAGGATAATTTCAGCGGAAAAAGGAACGCCGGATATTACATCGGCTCACGCGTATCTCGAAGCCGCGCAGATCATTGCCTCCCCGCAGTGGAAGCGGCGGCTGGATCCTGTGATCGATCGTCTTGAGCGGCCCAAAGCAAATGTGAAGCAAGAGTTGGACCAACTTGAGAAGATGTTTCCGGAGGCTCCGCAGGGGGATTTCGCGGTATTTCTGGGCGCGGCGCGCAACTCATTGCGCGGCCATTGAGCTCTCAAGAACTATTTCGAATGTTCGGCTTCGAGCGCAGGAATCGCAGTCTCCGGCAGAGCTCCCTGCGCCATCTGATCGAGAGAGCCCCGCGCGCGCTGGAGTTTTTCGTCGGCCTCTTCGTAACTCTGCCCTGCATTACGCAAGTGCGTGCCGAGTTTTTGGTACACGCCGGCAAAGCCGTCAAGCTGCTTCTCGAGTCCGGCTAAGCTCGACATCAGTTTCCGCGCGTTTTCTTCCACACGCATGCCGCGCAAACTCATGGCAATCATGCAAAGGTACGCGTAGCAAGTGTTCGGAGAAACCGGCAGCACTTTCTTGCTCCGGCAATAATCGCCAAGTGGGCCGTATTTCGCGTCTTCGGTTACCAAGAGTTCGTAGTAGACGCCCTCCGACGGAATAAACATCAGCGCGAAATCCAGAGTGAGCTCATCCGGAAGAATATATTTCTGAGCGATAGCGTCCGCGTGTTTGCGCACGGAGAGCGCGAAGTCCTTGCGCGCATCGTCGCCAGAATCCACGAGGCGCCGGTAAGCATCGAGCGGGAATTTCGAATCGATGCACAGAATACGCTCGCCCTCGCGAACAATCGCATCGACGATGTCGCCGGTGCGAAAGCGATATTGGGTTTCAAACGCCGCACGCGGGAGCGCGTCTTCCAGCATTCGCTCGAGCGCCACTTCGCCAAGGATGCCGCGCGATTTCGCGCCGCCGAGGACGCTTTGTAGAGTCTGCGAAGCAGCCGAAAGCTCGCGGCTGGCCTGCTGAACTTCTCCGATTTGCAGTGCGAGCTGCCGCAATGTATCCGTCGAAGCTTCAAGGCGCGTGGCCACTTCGCGCTGCGCCTGAAGCGCGAGTTGCCCCGACGTTGCGACGCCGGACTGAAGTTCCTGTCTGACTTGGCCGAGTTGCTGAGTGACGGACTGTGCGAGCTGCCCGACTTGCGCCGTCACGGCTTGGACCTGCGTCGCAACAACGCCCTGCATTTCCTGGCGCAATGCGACCATTTGCGTTTCGGCGCGCCGGCCGCCCGACCACACCACGAAGACGACCGCTGCCACGATGAGTATCGCGAGAAGGATTTCCGCTACAGGCATGTTGTTACTTTATCGCGAAAGTGTCGTCCACGCGAAATTACTAGCGAGGCGAAATGAAAAAGGAGAGCTTCCGCGTGCCGCGCGCAGAAACTCCCCGAACATCCGGCTGATTGTGATCGCGCCTTACCAGTTTAGCTTCAGCGCGAACTGGAAGGTCCGCGGATCAAGCGCTGCCGTCGGCTGACCAGCGGTGCAAGAAGTGCTGCCTGCCGTCGGATCGCAGAGCGGATCGACGTCGGCGGCGTTGAAGCGATTGAGCATGTTGAATCCGTCAGCGATGGCTTCGATGTTCCAGCGCTCGTTCAGATAAAAAGTCCGCGCGATGCGGAGGTCGATATCAAAGTAGCCAGGCCGTGTGAAGTAGTTACGCGCCAAGTCGCCCGTGCAACCGTAAGGCGGCGAAGGCACGATTGGCGAACTGAACGGAGCCCCGGTCGAATCGATGCAACGCGTGGGGTCGATAAATTCGAAGCCCTTGATGAACGGTGAGGACGTGGCAGCCGGCAATCCGTTCGGTACCGAAGCTCCCGCCGGTAGAACGGACGGGCGGTTTGTCGCCGTGCCGAGATCGAGGTTCGGGTCCGATCCGATCAACACGTTATACGGTCGGCCCGAAGAAACTTCGATGATCGGTGCCACCGTGAAATTGCCGAACACGCGCTTCCAAATACTGTCGCCGCTCTTCCCGCCCGGACTCAAGTAGACGCCGCTCGTGATCCAGCGGTGGCGCTGGTCGAAATCGGAGTTGCCGCGATCCAAGACCGGGAAGCTGTTGTCTTGCGGATTCAGCAGAGTCGAGAGGTCCGTTGAGTCATCGATCGTGTGCGAGTAGGTCCAGCCCGTCAGAAACTGGAAATGATGCGAGAAGCGCTTGTTCACCGTGACCGTCAGCGCGTTATACACGGAGTTTCCTGAAGAGCTCTGTGGGTCAATATCACTCCAAGGCACTTGCACGGGCGCTCCGCCAACGATTTTGCCCGTCGGAAAGCCCGCCAGTTGGGCAAGACCATAAAGCGTGCTGTATCCGCCGACAAGTCCCGCGAAAGACGGATTCGGACCCGACGGGCGGAAGAAGTTGAACACGGCGGGCGTTCCGATGTAGCCCACAGGACTCCCGCTGCAATTCTGACCCGTATAGCCTACGCCCAAAATTCCGGGCGCGACGAATCCGATGCTGCCGCCGCCGGTAAAATTGAATGCTGGCGTGCTGCCGCACACGGCGTTGGGAGCGGACGGAAGCGTGAGGCCAAGTGGATTCGATCCCGGTGCCACAGCACCGATCTCGACCGCGTTATTGTCGTTGGATACGAGCAGCGCCGGATTGGTAACGTTAATATTCACCGTGTGGTCGAGATGGACTCCATGCGTGTAGCTGTATCCCGCGCTGAGCTTCAAGTCCCTAGTCAATTCCCGCTCAACCGTAAAATTTCCTTGTTCCGCGTACGCATACTTGAAATTGCTCTCAATCGGAATGGTGAACGGAAGCAGAGTGAGCGGGAAACCGAATCCGCCGTTCGCCGTAAGATAATTCTGGCCTGTGAACAGGGAGTTCGCAAACGTCGGATTAAAACGCTGCTGATTCGCTTGGTAACACATCACAGCGGGCTGAGCGGCTGAAGTCGTGCAGCCGGTGATGGCTCCGGTGAGTGTGCCCTGGAAAATCGAGGACGCGTTCAGTGCGCTGAAATTAGCCGGATTATCAAGTGTGGCAAACGATGGAGAGCCCGGACCTGCTTCGATGAGAGACGAATTAGCGCCGTCAAATGAGTTCGCTAGAAACGCCAGCGCGGCCGCCGGGTGATCGTAGAAAAGCCCGAAGCCCACGCGGACCACGGTTTTCCCATCGCCCCACGGATCCCACGCCAGAGCGACGCGCGGCGCGATATTGTGGGAATTGAAAGGCAATCCTTGCTCTACGCCAAACGCCTTTTCGGCTGTCGCATTCAAACTCGTCGCCGGAGGGAATATCGGGTTCCAGTCCACGTCGTAGCGAACGCCATAGTTCAGCGTTAAGTGCCGCCGCAGTTTCCAACTGTCTTGCCAAAATACCCCGAGAAGCTTGTCCGTCGTGAGTGTGTTCGAGTTGCCGATGCCCTGGAAATACTCGGACGGGAGACCTAATCCATAAGCCTGCACCGCATTAAACGCGGGAAGTGCGGACGGAAGACCTAGATCGGCCGCGGTCAAACTCGAAAAGTCGTACACACCGCCGTAATTCAATTCAAAGATCTGCGCGGCGTTGGAGCCAACTTTCAGGTAGTTGACGTCCGCGCCGAACTTCATCGTGTGTGGTCCCTTCGTCCACGTAAAATTGTCCGTCCATTCGTAGCGGTGTTCGGTGCGGTCTTCCGTTGAGAACGGCTCGCGGCCGAAGAAAGCATAACCGGTGATATTCACGGCGGGGTCGCTGCCTCCCGCCAGATCCGAATAACCGTAATGCAAACCACGGCGCGCAAATTGAAACCGGAACTCGTTGAACCAGTCATCGTGGAATGCGGTTGTATGCTGGCCAACGATGTCGAGGTCGCGCGTCTGTTGCAGTGAAGTGCGGTTCCCGGCATTTTGTCCAAAAGTTTGGTTTTCTGCGTTCACCTGAATGCCGGTGACCAACGACGGTGAAACGCTGGCGCGGATAAACGAAGTGTTCCTGCTGTTCCAGATGTGGTCGAGCTTCAACGACCAGAAACTTGTCCCTTCCTTCGTCGGATAGTTTCCCAGGAGCGAGACGAGACCTTGGAATGACGCCGGCAAAGGCACGCTATCTTCAGGAAATCCGTTCAACGAAGGGGGCAACGCCCCGGTGTTGCCAAGAAGCGCCACAGCCGAAGCGCCACCGCTCAGTGCGGCTGCCTGTATAAGCCCGGTCGCAAACGGACTCGAGCATCCGCCAGCGGCGGTGATCTCAGCCGGGTAGAATGCCGCCTGTCCCGTCGCGCCGCCCGTCAAGAGCAGCGGAGTCGAGGAGCAAACGCTCGCGCCGGGAACCGGCACGAGATCGAAGTTGTTCGTGCCAATGTTCGTAAAACCGGTTGCCTCGGAACGGATCGTTTCGTACGAGAAAAAATAAAACGTCTTGTCCTTCTGGATTGGCCCGCCGAGAGTGGCTCCCGCCTGAACTCTCGTGTACGACTGCTTCGTAGGAACGAGATCAACCGAGTCGGTTGCTGGATTGAAAGAGCCTTGTACAGAAAACGGATCGCGCGCCTGAAGATCTTTCTGCCGCAGGAATCCGAAAATGTTTCCGTGGATTTCGTTCGAGCCTGACTTCGTCACGATATTGACCACTCCGCCCATCGCGCGGCCGTACTCCGGCATGTAATTACTCGTGATCACTTGAAATTCCTGCACGGCTTCCTGCGAGACAGTCGCGCGCACGCCGTTCACGGAATAGTCGATCGCGTCCGCGCCATCCACGGAGACTTCATTGGACCGGCCGCGCTGCCCGCCGAAATTCAATCCGGAAGTCGGCGCGGCGCCAATGGAAGGCGTGTCGTCCGGCGCGGATTGCGGCGTCAACAGAGTGAAGTGAATGTAGTCGCGGCGATTAATCGGGAGGTTGTTAATCTGCGTCGGCGTGATGCTGGCAGAGACGTCCGTCTTCGTCGTTTCGACGACGGAAGACTCGCCCGTGACTGTTACGGTCGCCGTCGTCGCCTTCAAAGAAAGTTGCGGGTTGTATTGAGCGGTGACACCGAGCGTCAATTCAAGATTTTCGCTTACAAGCTTTGCGAATCCCGTGGCTTCCACCGTCATCGTGTAAGAGCCGGGTGTAAGCCCGAGGAGTCTGTATTGGCCCGCGCCGTCGGTAGTCGCATTTCGCTCAGCGCCTGTGGCCGAGTTGGCGACCGTCACCTTGGCATTACCAACCGCCAACCCCTGCGGGTCGGTGACGATACCGGACAGGTTCACGGTATTAATTTGAGCCATCGCCGGTTGCGGCAAAACGACTAGCGCCAAACCAAGCAGAACGGCGACAACAACGCCAACGTTGCGCAGACGCATGGATACACCCCTCAGGACCAAGTTTGAGTGACGGCTCGGACGTGGACTTTCGGCCAAGCGTACGCCTAGACGAATCAGTGTTTGCCTCGGAAACCACACACCCCGTAAACGGCTTTTACTCTATGCCCTGAGGCGACGCAAGAACAAAAAAGCGCGGCTGGAATTGCCCAATTGGTAAGTCACGAAGGAGAGAAAACGGTATGAGGCCGCTGTGAATATGTGGCTTCAAATGCGGAAGAACTACGGGCGCGGGCTGGTTCCCGACACTTGAATGAGCGAGCCCTGCGGAGACATCGATTGTGGTTTTAGATTCTGCGGCGCGCGCCAGTTGTCCATCACCGCGATTTGATGCACGCACGAAACCGTGCACCGCGGCGCGCAGAATTTCTGCGTGAAGAACTCCCGGCGGCGCTGCTCGTCCGAATAATCGGCGAGCGGGATGCCGGGATAACCGCGCTGCTGCGAACAGTAGTGAACCAGCCCGTCCTCGCAGATATACAGGTAACGCGAGCCGGCGCGGCATCGCCAATCGTTTTCTTTCCCGGCTGCAATGTTGTGCTGGAAAGCGTTCACTCGGGCGAACGATTGCTTGCCGAGCGACATTACTTCCTCAAAGATTTCGCGCTCTCGCGGGCCAAGAGGCTGGAGCTGGCCGTTGCCGTCGTGCAGGATTCCGATGGTTGACGTGAATCCGAGTTCGATGGCGCGGCGCGCCACTTTCAATGCGTCTTCGGGATTCTTCACTCCGCTGCCAAGCACCGAGTTGATGTTCACGTGAAAATCTGCATGTTCAGCCAGCAGCGCGAGCTTCGCGTCGAGAACCTTGAGGCTCTTCTTTGAGACCTCATCGGGCGTCACGTTGTCGATGCTGATTTGCAGATACTCCAGCCCGGCGCGATTGAGCCGCTGGATGCGATCCGCGACCAGCAGATACCCGTTTGTAATCATCCCTGCGATGATCCCGTTCTTGCGAATGCGCGCAATGATTCCATCGAGATCAGGATGCAGGAGAGGTTCGCCGCCGCTGATTGTGACTATTGACGTACCAAAAGCCCCGAGACGATCGATCCGGCGGAACATCTCCTCGGTAGGCACTGGGTCCGAAAAATCGTCGAATTCGTTGCAATAGGTGCAAGCCAAATTGCATCGGCGGATGGGAATGATGTGTGCGAGGAGCGGGTGCCGCGTCGACACGAGGCCTTTCACAATCATGCGCACTTCGCGGAGTTTGCGGTGCGCCGCGAGCAATTTTCGCCGAATTTTCTTTTGAGCCGTCATCTGTACCGTGAACAGAGGCAACGGGCCACCATTGACCGTGCCATCGCTGCTTCGCTCTACTCAGCCAATCTTAATATCCTACAACATAGGGCGCGCCATCGTAAGCTTGGCTTGTCGCGATTCGGATCGAAAAAGGCTACTTCGTGCGTTCTAGCTGGCGTCGGGACGTTATCGGACTAAGCACCCTCGGCTTGCACCGCGATTGGGCAGGTGGTAGTTTGACCTTTACTTCATTTTTTCGCCGTCCACACGCTGGACGCTCGGGGTTTCCGGGGCCGGGAGTTCCCGCCGCGCAGGAGATTGTTTGGCTCCATTTTTTGGTAACGATCAGAAACTGCCTCACGGGCGGTTAGTCCTCCTGTCCTATCTCGCGGTAGGAATGGCGCTCATCCTGCTTTTCGGCTTTTGGAAACTCCAAGTCATTCAGGGCGAGCATTTTGCAGATCTCGCGGAGAAAAATCGAATCCGTTCAATTCCCATCATCGCCCCACGCGGGCCGATGCTTGACCGCGAAGGCCGCGTCCTCGTCGACAGCTATCCTTCATTCAGCATTCTGCTTTTGCGCGACGATCCAAAACTTCTCGAGAAAAATCTCGCGCAGGTGGAAGAAGGTTTGAATATTTCGGATGACGATCTGAAGCAACAGCTCGATACCGCGAAATTCGAACCGAAATTCCAGCCCGTCATCATCAAACCGGAAGCCACGGAGGCCGATATTGCATTCGTTGAATCCCACCGCGCAGATATTCCGGTTCTCGAATTGATGATGGTGCAGCGCCGCCGCTATCAGCACGATGGATTTTTCGCCAGCGCATCGGGTTACGTCGGTGAAGTGACGCCGCAACAGCTTGAAAACAGCAACGGGCGTTACAGGCCCGGCGACATCGTCGGAAAAGCGGGACTTGAGCGCCAGTATAACGATACGCTCGAAGGCACGGACGGCATGCGGCGCGTCATCGTGAACAGCGTTGGCAAAATGATGCGCACGCTCGATGACATTGAAGCGGTTCCTGGAAAGCCGATTCAGCTTACGATTGACAGCGATCTGCAAAGCATCGCGGAGGCTGACCTGGTCGGCCGCGAAGGCGCCGTGATCGCGATGGACCCTCGCAACGGCGAAATCCTCACGATGGTGAGTCGTCCGACCTACGATCCCAACGACTTCACGGTAAGAATTGATCCGAAGAAATGGCAGGAACTCAATACCGACCCGGAAACACCGATGCTCAATCGCGCGATTCAGGCGCAATTGGCGCCGGGGTCGGTCTTCAAAATCGTCACTGCTACGGCGATGCTGGAATCAAAAGCAATCCCGCAAAATATGACGGTTTTCTGCCCAGGTTACGGGACGTTTTACGGGCGTGTTTTTAAATGCTGGGTGTTCGGAAAATCGAGCCACGGCGTGGTGGATTTACACAAAGCCATCATTCAATCCTGCGATATTTTCTTTTACACGGTAGGCATGCGATTGGGAATTGATCGCCTGTCGTATTACGCAAACGGTCTTGGCATCGGTCACAAGACGGGGGTGGATCTCCCAGGCGAAGAGTCTGGATTGATGCCTTCGGAAGAATGGACGCAGCGAGTCTTCCATCGGAAATGGTACCCGGGAGAAACGATTTCCGTTGCGATTGGCCAGGGCGCGGTTACAACCACTCCGATTCAACTAGCGCGTATGATCGCCGGCGTCGCCAGTGGCGGAGCCTTCGTACAGCCGCACCTCCTCAAAAACTTTCCAAACGTCCACACGGACCACTTTCCGCTCAGCGAAGACACGATTCAACAGGTCACGGACGGAATGTACGGAGTTGTGAACGAAGGCGGAACGGCCGCGCACGTTCGCCTGGAGAACATCGAGTTCTCCGGGAAGTCAGGCACCGCGCAGGTGATCGGTTACGACACGCGGAGCCGCCTCGGCAAAGAAAAGGAATTTAAAGACAACGCGTGGTTCGTCGGCTATGCTCCGCGCCGCAATCCGGAGATTGTGGTGGCCGTCCTAGTTCAGTCCGGCGGACACGGCGCCGAAGCCGCCGCTCCCATAGCCCGGGATATCGTCAAAGCCTACTATGAAA
>JBAPOP010000134.1:0-7108 GCA_049279675.1 Candidatus Acidiferrales bacterium | reverse complement strand
GGCGATTGATCAGCAGCTCAGTCCCCTGGTAATGCACGTTGTCGTCGCCCGGACTGTGAACGATCAGCAAATTGCCGCGCAGCCCTTCGGCGAAATTGATCGCCGATCCTGATTGGTAGCCGCTCGCGTTGTCCTTCGGCAAACCCGTGTATCGTTCCTGGTAAATCGTGTCATAGAGCCGCTGGTCGGCTACCGGAGCGACGCTCATTCCCAGCTTGTACAAATCGGGCGAACGGAACATGAGATTCAAAGTATTCGAGCCGCCGCCGCTCCAGCCCCACACCGCGACGCGCGATGAATCAAGGAACGGATACTTGCGCTCGAGCTCTTGCAGCGCGCCGGCCTGCTCTTTCGACGAAAGCACGCCGACCGATCCATAGATAATTTTCCGCCATTCGCGGCCGCGCGGCGCCGGAGTCCCGCGATTATCCACGCTGACGACCACATATCCTTCCTTCGCGATGTAGCGATGAAATAGTCCCTGCTCGCCGCCCCAGTGATCGGCCACTGTTTGCGCGGCCGGCTCGCCATATACAAAGACCAGCACCGGATATTTTTTCGTCGCGTCGAAATTGTCCGGCTTGATCATCCAGCCGTCGAGGACAATCCCGCCGCCGGCATCCACCTTCAAGAATTCAGTGGGCTGCGGAAACGTAGCTTTCAATTTGGCTCGAAGCGCCGCGTTATCTTCGAGCGTTCGCTCGAGATGCAGGTCGGGGAAGCGAACAAGTTCGACGACCGGCGGTGTGTCAATCATCGAATAGATGTGCAACGCCCAGTGCAAATCGGGCGAGACGTTGTAGGCGTGCCAACCCGGCTGATCCGCGGGCGTCAGGCGCTCGGGCGTTCCCGTGCCATCGAGGCGGCTGCGATAAAGATAGCGTTGAGTGGCGTTATCGGGCGATGCGATGTAGTAGAGCCACTCTTCTTTCGTATCTTTGTTCGAATCAACGCGCACAACTCCGGACACGTCAAATGCCCCGGGAGTTGCAAGATGAACTTGCTTGCCGTCGCGCGAAACCGTGTAGACATGAAGCCAGCCATCACGCTCGCTCGTCCACAGAAAGTCCTTCCCGTCGTGCAGCCACTCGATTTCATCCACAACATCGACCCACGCGGAATCGTGTTCGCTAAAAACTACTGAAGAAGCGCCGGAATCGGCGTCTGCAAGCACGACGTCGTCAGTGTCCTGCCTGCGATTCAAATGTTGGATGACGAGCGAATCCGAATTCCCTGCCCATTCCATGCGCGCGATGTAGCTGGTATCCGGATCGCCGGTCACCTGCATCCATCGCGTTTTGCCGCCCGTTGCGCGGATCACTCCGATGCGCACGAATGAATTCGGCGTTCCCGGCTGAGGATACGGGATCTCTTTTACGAGCGGATACACGCCGGATTGCGGATAAGGAATGTGCGTAACGACATCGTATGGAGTTCCCACGTTGTACACCAGCGCGTAATTCCGCACCGTGCTCGTGTTGAATTGCCAATACGCGATTTTCTTTCCGTCGGGACTCCAGCGAAATGCGTCGCGGATCTCCAATTCTTCCTCGTACACCCAGTCCGAAGTTCCGTTGATGATCGTGTCCGAGCCATCGCGCGTCAGCGGTGTGATCGCGCCGCTCGCTAAATCCTGGACGTATATGTTGTTCAGATGGACGTAAGCGACTTTGTTTCCATCCGGAGAAAACTTCGCAAACATCAGCGTGGAAGCGGCCGCATCTCCGCCCAGTTTTCGAAGATTTTTTGTCGCGCGATCGAAAACCCAGTAGTCGCCGCGCGTGTTTCGCCGCCAGACTCGTTGGGAATTTGTGAAAACAAGAAGACGCTTGAGGTCGGGCGACCAATCATAATCGTCAATGGCGAGCGGCTCTTTCGCGCCGGCGGGATTGAGATCGGACGCGGACACGAGCACTTCGCGGCGCCCCGTTGCCGTGTCGTAGCGAACGAGATCTCGCGCGGTCTTCGCGATCGGCGACGCCTCGACGGTTGTATAGGCCTCGCCGCCGTTTAGCCATCGCGCGGGGCCAAAAAATTTCGCGGAAAATTCGTGCTTCAAAAATGCGCGGCGCAGAAAATCTTGGTCGTTCGCACTTTCTTGCGAGTTACCGGTGACCGCGACGAGCGATGTCGCGAAAAAGAGCGCAGCGACCACAACTGCTCTGACACTCCTGCGTGGCGTCGGGTGATGCTTGAAAACGTTGAGTCTTCCTATCATGGCGCCGCGGATTCTATACCGAGTGACGTTTTTTGCAAGGCGGTCGCCCGGAAATCGTGTATCAAAATGATACAAATTCGTCGCTACACCTTCCCATACTTGCTGGATACTTAACCTAAAAGCGTTCAAATCCCTACACCACAGCACAGAATATCTCTGTAACTGTCTTTGAATCAATAATGTAAAGGCACTGATTACTGTTTGACTACACGAGCCTTTTGCAGCTGGTTTTTCGTTTTGGCCGCGTACTAGTAGTGTTAGACTCGCGTGCGATTGGCCGGTTCTGTTCGACGGCCTGGGGAGTGCGTGTCCTGCGAATGCGAACTGCGTGTGGGAAGTATTCTAGCTTCTACCTCTCGTTGTATCGGTTCCTGTACGAAGATTCAAACAAAATGGAGGGTAAAGATGAAGAAAGTGATGGGAGGCCTGGGGTGTCTCGGCCTTCTAGCTTTTCTGCTGGTAAGCGTATCGGCACAGGCGGCAACGGTCCCCGTACCGCACAAGACTGCCGTGCCGAGATACGACGCCAGCAAGGAAATCACGCTGGAAGGAAATGTATCGAGCATCAAGGAATTTGTACCGGGTAAGCTGATCGGCGGCCATATGTTCGTTGCGACGTCCAAGGGCACGATTGACGGTCATCTGGGACCGTTCGCGCTCCGCGGCACGCACCGAATCGCGGTCCCGGCAGGCACCCACGTCAGGTTGGTGGGTGTAATGACGTCCATGAAAGGCGGCCAAGTCTTCTTGGTTCGCACAATCGAAGCTGGCGAAAAAACCTATACGATTCGCAACGAGCACGGATTCCCCGTGCTGCAAGGGGCTAAAGAGGCCACCAAGACCCTTACTCTAACGGGAGGCCGCCGATGAATCGCAAAGCCCTATTGATTGCAGTTGCATGCACGGTAGCAGCGTTCTTGTCGGCTTGCAGTAAGAGTACGCCGCCGGCAATCACGATCAGCACGGCACCGCCCGCGACGCTGGAAATCAACAACAGCGCTTCGATCGCGGCCACCGTAACACACGATAGTCATAACGAAGGCGTTGACTGGACATGTTCGCCTTCGCCTTGCGGCACCTTCAACCCGACGCACACGGCAAGCGGCGCTTCAACTGTTTACACCGCTCCGTCGACCGCCGGCGCAGTGACGATCACGGCGGATGCGACCGTAAAGCCGGCAGTCACGGCGACCGCTAGTGTCACGGTGAATGCGGTTGCTACGGCAGCCAGTCTCACCGGCAACTACGCTTTCTATGCGAACGGCTTCGACGCGGTCGGCGACTTCTATACGGCCGCCGGCGTCGTAGTGCTTGATGGAGCCGGAAACGTAGCAGCTGGTTCCGAGGAAGACCTCAACAATGCGTCCACCGGCTCGTCCGCTGGCGACACTTTGTTGGGAACGTATACCGTGAACGCGGACGGCCAGGGCACGATGATCCTGAACGCAACTTCTCTAGCGACCAGCATGCCAGATCCGAATGTGGGCGTTGCCGGCGTGCAGACGTTGTCGTTCGTCGTCGTGAACAGCAATCACATGCTGATCACCGAGTTCGACGCAGCAGCTACGTCGAGCGGATCGATGGATTTTCAAACCGCCGCTGCAATCACGAGCGGCTTCGCAGGCAACTACGCGCTTACCACCGCCGGCTTCGTTAGCGGCACTCCGACTGTTCTTGGCGGAGTGGTCAACGCCACCGGGTTGGTTCTCACGGGAACTGGCGACATAGATGAAGCCGGATCATTCTCACTCGGCGGAGTCCTGGGAAGCAGCGTTGCAGCAGCTGACGCCAGTGGCCGTGGAACAGCAGTTATCGCAGGCGCTGATTTCACGTACTACGTCGTTGGCACAGAAGCCTTGTATCTCGTTTGCACCGACAACGGTATCGTTCTAGCAGGCCCTGCAATTGGCCAGGGAACGACAACGTTTGCGGCAGCGAATGTGACCGGCCCATACGTCATCGATGAACAGTGGCCATACAGTGAATCAGCCTTCGGACCGATTGCACTTGCGGGCCAATTCACCGCGGACGGCCTTGGGACTTCCGCAACGTCGCTCAACGGAGTCACGGATTACAATGAAGGAGGTTTCGTTGATCCGGGAGCACCCGATACATTCCAGGCGAGCTTTGTCGTCGCCGCGACGAGCGCCACAACCAATGGTTACGGCACGATCACAGCGGTCGTCTCAGGTGATACCGATTTCGTGACGTACGGTATGTACCTGGTCGATCCTGCGATAAACATCAACGATCCGAACAACGCAACCGGCGGCGGTGGAGCATTGATTTCCGAGCTCGATGTCGATGATTTGGGCGCGGGCTTCATGGCACCGCAAACCGCAACGGCACTCGCGAACGTTAACAATGGCGTTGGGTTCTCGGGCGACAGTAACGCTGGCGACCTGAGCAACTCGACGGGACAAGTCGTTTTTGACGCATCCGGCAACTTCGCCGGCACCGCGAACTTGAACGATTTGAACCCCGCAACGCCTAGCGCGACCGAGACGTCCGCGGCAACTGTCACGGGCATGTCCACGGCTGACGCGGTCAACGTCGGACGCTATACCGATTCAATAACGGTTAACGGCGCCGCGACACCGAGCAGCCAGGTCTCGTACGTAGTGAGCGGCCTGCTTGGAGTCACAGTCGACGTCGACTCCAACGTCGCCACTGGGTTCGCTCAAGTGGGATCGGGCGAAACCGAAGGCCAACAGTAACTCTAACCATCGGGCGGTTGCGCGGCCGGGCCATTGGCCGCGCAACCGCCTGATTTTTTTTCTCCGCATGAATTCCGCGCAGGCGTTCCCGGATCGCTCGTTAGATTATTTCAAAATGTGAAGCTGAAAAATTCCGGCGGGATGAATTCGTTCGCGCGGGCGCGAGTTCAATTCAACTCTATCTTTCCCTGGATCTCATTTACTTCGCGGTTGGCTTTTCGGCGACCGCCCAAATCCAGCGACCAAAGGGCAAGCGCAACGGCGACCAGATTTCTCCGAGCGCGCGCAGAACGAAATCGCGCGAATCGGAAGGCGATTTCGCACGGGCGGCGCGGCGCCGGTAATTTCGGAGCGATTCCAGGTCGTCGTCAATCACGCGGCATTCGAGAACGCGGAAATCGGTCCGCTCGAGCGCCGACTTAATTTCTGCGCGCGTGAATTCGCGATGATGTCCCGGATAAATTTCCGCGTCCGCGGTGGTATTGAAAAAATATTCGAACTCGTCGTTGACGCTGCCGCCGAAAAAAAGTTTGATCCGGTTGTAGATGGACGCGTGATTGGGAGTGGAGACGATCACGCGGCCTGCGGGCGAGAGGACGCGATGAATTTCGGCGAGAACGCGCTTGGGCGAAAACGCGTGATGCTCGATGACGTCAGTGTAGGTGACGAAGTCGAATGAATTGTCCGCGAACGGCAGCGGCTCGCGGGCGAGATCGCATTCGCGGTAATCGACGCCGCGATCGGCGACAACTTCGCGAAATATTCGAGAGTAAAGCCCGTAATCCACGGCGGCGGCACGGCAGCCGAGCCGCGCTGCGTAAATCGCGAGAGCGCCGAATTGCGCGCCGACATCGAGAAGTCGCGGCGTTTCGTTTTTGCTTGCGTGCGCCTGGATGTAGCGCAGGATTCGAATTTTTCGCCCGCCGTAGCGCAGGCTATCGCGAATCCATTCCGCGAAATTCGGAGGGATACGCGGGTCGGACGCGATGGATTCGAGGACGGATTCGAGACCATCGAGCGTGGGAGGTGAGTGGGGCATCGCGGGCTCGCGGAATTGTACATGATTCGCGTGGTGGGCTGACGAGGCTCGGAATTCCGGGCTCGGCGAGAAATCGAGCCACCCATCCTTTGTTCGCCGCTGGCGAACGAAGGATGAGGCACCCCGGTCGGGGATCTGACGGGCGATGGGAGTGGAGCGAGAAGAAAATCTGATGGGTCGGAGACCCGTTTTGTATCGAGTAGAGGTAGGCTCGATCGTTTGTTTTGTTGGAGTTAGATGAGTTTCTAATCGCACGATGTATCGAGTAGAAATCAGCGCGGAACGCGTCCGGACCACCCGATTTATCACTTCGCGATTACGCTTATTAGCCATAGCTCCGCGACCACCGTAAACGATTGCGGGCGAGAGCGCAAATGGCGCTGTCGTAAGGGTGCTAGAGCGTAATGCGGAAATACGTAAGGAGGTGTTGAGAGTCAAGTTTCCCGGGAGATTTCGCGATAGATCGGCGCGCGGGAGTGCGGAGGCTCAGACCCCGAGGTGGGACCTCGGAGGTAAGCGAGAAATCAAGCCACCCACTCTTCGTTCGCCGCTGGCGAACGAAGGACCGGGACACACGGCACATCGCGGGGAGGAAAGGCACGCGAGTTGCAGAATACAAGATGGCGCCTGGGGGCAGAAGCGCCGTGCTGCCGCGTAAACGGTTGAAAACAGCCGCTAGCGGCGGGCGATGCTGCTGTTCCTCTCGCTAATCG
Organism: Candidatus Acidiferrales bacterium; assembly: GCA_049279675.1. Taxonomy (GTDB): domain Bacteria; phylum Acidobacteriota; class Terriglobia; order Acidiferrales; family UBA7541; genus Palsa-147. The sequence continues at coordinate 421 of JBAPOP010000134.1, read as the reverse complement.
TGCGAAAAGAAATGCTCAAAAAAGGCATTGCGTGAGCGCGAAAGCGGATAGTAAAATCCCGGCAGTCCCCAGCCGATGGAACGGGTAACGGAAGCTTGCCACCCAGCTCGACTTCGTTACGACCTAGATGCTTTTTTCGTCGCACTGTCCTTTGAAATTCCAAGTACTGTACGGAGAAACAGGTATATATTAGGTCACGACAATGGGGCGTAGTTCGTGGTTTTGGGTGTCTTTGGAGTGATACTGCGTAGGTAAATCGCGCGCCTCGCGCGCTTGGGAGCCCTGACATACAAGTGGAGAGTTGGGCCAGTTCAATCGAACTGACTTCGAACATGCCTGTGGATTTGTCTGGGCATAAGGCTGCAATCGCGGGCTCCATTTTTCGCACGAATTCTAGAAGTGCCGTAATTTCCATAACCGT
>JBAPOP010000133.1:0-6006 GCA_049279675.1 Candidatus Acidiferrales bacterium | reverse complement strand
AGTAACGGATCCTGGCGCGGCATTTGTTGTCCGGGCGTCGAAAGCGCAGCAATGGCGATCAAAGCGAAGATTGCAAGAATTGATTTCATTGAGAGACCTCCGGTTCTGTATTTAACACACTTTTAGGTTGGAGGCAGGACTTTGGGCGAGCTGAAAAGATTTGATTCCTATTTCCGGGTGAGTTTCAGCCGCGCAAAGGGCGAGAGCTTGCCGCCAATCTCATTGTCCATAATCCATTGCCAAGAGTCGGTGCTCTTGCTGTACGCGAAGGTGGTGTGAAAGTTGCCATCTTTGCTCTCAAAGAAGTATGCGATTTCATCGCCGCTGCGTTTTCCGTGGCCGATGCCATCGCCTGACAGGCCGTTGCCGCCAGTGGTGTCTAGCCAGAGGCACGTGTAATGGCTCGACTGTGTGTCCCAGCCGATAAAAACGATCGCTTCATAGGCGGGCTGGCCTTGTGCATTCTTTTCGCGCGAGGCTTCGTGGATTCGAATGTACTCGTGGTTGAGCACCCAGTCGGCCTCTATATCGTGCGTCGTCTCGCGTCCGGAAATCGTGCCTTGAAGAATCCAATTGCCGGTCATGTGGTCGAGCAATGGATCTTGGCGTGGCGGTTGTTGCGCTGACGTCGAGAATGAAGCGATGGCGATCAGGGCGAGGATTCCGAGAATTGATTTCATCAAGTGATCTCCGATGCTGAGATGTCAAGCGGTGGGCTGCATTTTTGGCAAGCGGGAGTTCCAGAGCTTGGTCATGTTCATAGCAAGCAGGCCGTTGCTGGCTGGGATGGCGGCGGTGAGCCACATGGCCTGATCGGGGAACAGGCGGTACAGCACGACGCCGATGGTAATGGTGATGAGAAAATCCGCTGCGGCCCAGGCCCACTTGCCGAGGTAGACGAATCCAGCGCCGGCGAGAAGAAAATTGCAAAGGAATGCGAGCCAGGGCTTTTTCATGCGAGCCTCGATTGAGATAATGGCGACGCGGATGATATCACCGGCACGGTTTGCGTTTGAAGATTTGTGTGCGTCGGGCAAGGGGACGTGAGCGTATCGTCGTGCCGCGATGACTCTTCGACTGACGCTACGGTAAGTTCATTGTGTTCGCGGTTACAGGAGCGTACGATGCGCGCAATCGGGTACACGTTGGGAATTCCGGCCAAAAATTAAAAATGGAGGGAATACCAATGCCTCTAAGTACGAATTCACTTCAAATTGGGAAAGCACTGCGATCCGTGGGCCGAGGCGCGATGGCCTGCATCCTGACGGTGGGCATCTGCATTCTAGTTTTTGAGTCGCCGACGCTGGCGAATGATAACGCCGTGCCGGCCCGAGAGACACCGTCGCCAACACTTTTCGGAGCGGGCGCTGCGCCGCATTTGATGGCCGAACAACCGATGCCTGCGCCGAGGTGGACGCTGCTGCCGAAAGATTTCGCGCGGGGGATGAGTCCGGCGCTCTCGACTTTTGCGGCTGTTGCATCGTCACCGGTTGAGCCGACGGCGCTCGCGGTAATTCCGGTGTTGCGTCCTGCGCCCGCTTCCCCGTTCGCCGCAGCGGCTATGCCGCAGAGTTCATCGGGGTCCGGACATCGCGGGCTATGGCTGGCGCTCGGCATTTCTGGAATAGTCGTGGCGGCGGTGGGCGTGGCGGCGTACGTTGGGGAACAACACGCGCTGTGTAGCGGCCCGAATCCGGGGTCAGGGTGCAATGAAGTGAAGACGGCAGGCCTGGTCTTGATGCCCGTGGGAGCCGCGATGGCTGTGGTGGGGTTTGTGATGCACGCCCGGCATTAGATTGCCGCAGGATGTAAGCGAGGAAGGAAATCAACCACCGCGTGCGTTTCATGCGAAGGGCGACTACAGCTATTCACTCCCCGGAGTCGCGGCATGCCTGAGGGCCGGCAATTGCTGGGACCGGTCAATTCGACCGAGGAACTGCTGACGGCAGTTGCAAGTATATCTACCCTGCATCCTAAGAGCCTATTGCTCTTCCGCGGTCAGGACAATCTGCCGGACACATTGAGATCAGGCCTTTCGAGGCCCGATGTGCGCTACGAGCAAGACGTCGACAACGGAATTAGCGCGCTCGCAGGGAGCATTCTCGGACATGAATCGGTCACGGCCGGGAATATTCCCTTCAGGAAGGCCGTTCTGCAGCACTATGGCTATAAGACTCACTACGTCGATTTAACAACCGATCCGGGAGTGGCCGCATGGTTCGCTACAAATACGGGTAAGCGGCGTCCATACTTTTATCTCGGCTCGGCAGTGCGAATGATCGAGCAGATAAGTTATTCCAGGCGAGACGAAGGCGAAGGTTTCTTGGTGGTTCTGGCAGTGCCAAATCCCGAAGCGCTCCAGACTAGGCGGCGGCTATTTGACATCTCATCACTCAAACCTTTTCTACGTCCATCCCGGCAACGCGCTTGGCTCGCGTACGACCGGCCTCCCCTCCTTCCTGATCCAAACGATTTTTGGATTGCGACAATCAGAATCGATTGTTCGAAGTTCACGTCGGCTTTCACATCTCGCTACCTTTTTCCTCCTCCGGCCGAGGATGAAGGATTCAGGTCCCTCCTCAACATACCGTTCGTCGAGGCTCCAGACGATTGGAAGGGGACCGATAAAGACCAGGAAAAACGACGAAGGGGGCTCCACGACTTCTGTGCAGCGGTGAGATCTCTTCCTATTCCCGAATATGAGTACGCCGAAAAAAACAATGACTACGATCACAAATGGAGCGACCAGACACTAACTGAGGCAAAGCCCATGCAAGTCTGGGTTCGCTGGAAATTTGATCTCAGCCAAAGGTTGTCCGGGGTGACTGGCGATATCAGCGAGGCGACCAAAATCACGTTGTCGCCCCGTGCCCATGACATTGTCTTCGAACCGCCGCCAGAGGTCCCATTGCGATGGCCTAGTGTCGGCACCGATGAATTGTTCTTTACATTCGCGCAGTATGGCCACGACAAGGTGGACGAAATACAGTATCCCTATCGAGGAGTATGGTTGCACCGCGACAAAGATCTTATTATTGAGCACCCAATGTCTGCCGGTCGGAGGAAGCTCAACGCGCACGCGGGACACGTCTTTGAGTTTATCGGTCAGGATTTGTTACGACAGGATCTTCCCTCTTCCTGTCGGTGCACCTCCCCTAGCGATCACGAGGCGCGCGTACGCGCGATGCTAAGCCTGTCGGCTCTCGTCGAAGCGGAATACGTAATCTTGCTGCCCCATCCCCTAAAGATTCCAAACTGGTACTACGCCCTATAGCTCGACGAAGTACGTGGGGCAGGGTTGACGAGTTCGGCTGTGGGAGGACATATGAAGGCTATTTCATTTGTATCGTGCGGCCTGATGCTGTGCGTTGCAAGCGTTGCTTTGTCGCAATCGGAGATGCAAAAGCCCGAGGGGCAGAAGGGCGACGCGCACGAGTCGACCGCTCAGATGGCGTTTGCGCGAATGAAGGCGCTTGCGGGAAATTGGAAGGGCACGGCGGCGATGGGAGCGGGGCCTGGAGCGATGAGCGCGCCGGTGCGCGTGACGATGCGCGTTACTTCTGGGGGCGACGCGCTGATGCACGAGATGGTGCCGGAAGGAAGAACCGCTGACCCGAGCAATGGTGATGACGATCCGCTCACGATAATGTACATCGACGGGGATCGGCTGATGCTTACGCATTATTGCGATAGCGGGAAGAATCGGCCGCGGATGGTGGGCACGATGTCGCCAGATGGCAAGACGGTGGAATTTGATTTTCTCGATGTTTCGGGTGGGACGAAGTACGGGCATATGCATCATGCGGTTTTCACGATCATTGATGCAGATCATCACACCGAGGATTGGACGTATATGTCGCCGGAGAATAAGGCGGACCATGCGCATATTGATCTTGTGCGGGCGAAGTAAGAACGCCGAAGAACCGCACCCTTGCAAATCAAAGGGTGCGGCACCCTCCGAACCGACCCCGTCGAAGCAAAAACGTCAAAGGCGAAGATGCCAGGCTGAAGCCCGGCGCTACATGTGCTGAGATTGCGGTTTTGCCGGTATCAGCGTCGGTCGGCTGGTCAGCAACTTAGTTGTTCGTATAGAATCAAATGAGTGGCAGAGGTGACTAGATTGGCTTCGCGGATGCACAAGACTATTGGCGTTAAGGTGGGCAAGATCATGGTGGGCGGGGGTGCGCCCATTGTTGTGCAGTCGATGACGAACACCGACACCGTGGATGTGGCATCGACGGTGCGGCAGTGCCTGGAATTGGCGCAGGCTGGGTCGGAACTGGTGCGGATTACCGTGAATATTCCGGAGGCTGCGGCGGCAGTGCCGGAGATCAAGCGGCAATTGCTGGATGCGGGATGCGACGCGCCGATTATCGGAGACTTCCATTACAACGGACACGTGCTGCTAACCAAGTATCCGAAATGCGCTGAGGCGCTCGACAAGTACCGAATTAATCCCGGGAATGTTGGGCATGGACAGCGGCGCGACGAACAATTCTCGACGATCTGCAAAGTGGCGCGGGATTATGGCAAGCCGGTGCGCATCGGCGTGAATGGCGGCTCGCTCAATCAAGAACTCGTGATGGAGAAGATGCAGGAGAACACCGACAAGGACCTCGGACGAACGTCGGAAGAAATTATCAACGAGTGCATGGTGCTTTCCGCGCTGCAATCGACCGAACTCGCGATCGAAAACGGATTGCGGAAAGATCAGATTATTATTTCTTGCAAAGTTTCGCGGCCGAACGATTTGATCGCGATTTATCGCGACCTGGCGGCGCGCACCGACCAGCCGCTGCATCTGGGATTGACGGAAGCGGGGATGGGCGCGAAGGGCTTGGTGTGGTCGTCGGCATCGATGGGCGTGCTGCTGAGCGAGGGAATCGGCGACACGATTCGAATTTCGCTGACGCCGAAGCCGAACGGAGATCGCCGAGATGAGGTTTATGCGGCGTGCGAATTGCTGCAGGCGCTGGGGCTGCGATCGTTTGCGCCGAGCGTGACGGCGTGCCCGGGATGCGGGCGCACGACGAGCTCGACCTTTCAGGAATTGGCCGAGAGCATTCAGAGTTACATACGCGACAAAATGCCGGAGTGGAAACGGGATTATACGGGCGTCGAGGAGCTGAAGCTGGCGGTGATGGGCTGCATCGTGAACGGCCCCGGCGAATCGAAGGCCGCGAATATTGGGATCAGCCTGCCGGGAACGGGCGAAGAGCCGAGCTGTCCCGTTTATGTCGATGGACAGAAATTCGTGACGCTGAAGGGCAATTACGATCAGCTTTCGGCAGCGTTTCAGAAGCTGGTGGACGATTACGTGGCGACGAAATATTCGAAGCGCGATCCTACTGCTGTGATTGCCGAATCGAGCGCACCCCTTGCCGCCTCGACCCTTCGAGTCATCGCATAGCTCACGAGCGCCTGAGGCGCCTGTAGACGAACCTTCCGAAAAGTCAGCTATAGCTTCCCTTCCGCGGAGATATTCGAGCGTTGGATTCTGGTCGCTGATCGTCACGCAATTTCAGACGGCGTTTAACGATAATGCACTAAAGTTTCTTGTTATCTACATCGTCGTTGCGATTCATATGACGCGAATGCAACGCGAAGGCTTGATTTCCCTCGTCGGCGGACTCTTCGCGCTTCCCTTCATTTTCTTTTCATTGGCGGGCGGATATTTTGCGGACAAGTACAGCAAACGCAGCGTGACGATCGGAACGAAGTTTCTCGAGATCGCGGTGATGCTGTTTGCGATTTTTGCGCTGCTCATTCACAGCTTGACGCTCGAGTGCGCGAGCGTGTTCCTGATTAGCTCCGAGGCGGCGCTGTTTGGGCCGTCGAAGTATGGATTGCTGCCGGAGCTGCTGCCCGACAAGCGGCTCTCGTGGGGAAACGGGATCATCGAGCTTGGGACTTTTTTGGCTTCCATCGCGGGGACGATGGTTAGCGGATTCCTGGCGATGCGCTATCACGGGCGGGAATACGCCGCGGGATTGATTTTGCTGGCTG
>JBAPOP010000132.1:0-13755 GCA_049279675.1 Candidatus Acidiferrales bacterium | reverse complement strand
ATCGAAGAAAGGCCAGTCGGAGTTCCGCAAGATTGCGTCAGAGCCCCGAGGCAGGAGCCTCGGGGCTCTGAATTGCGAGCGGAAGAACGCTCGACGTCAAACACACGTTAAATGCAGATGATGGATTAACGGCCCGCTGACTTCGCGAGCGCAGGTGCGCCGCGAGGCGATTTCCGCCGCTCGATTTGGACCGTGCCGCTGAAAATCGCGCCGCTCTCGATCACGATATTCCGCGCTGTGAGATCCCCGTTTACGAATGCGTTTGCCTTGATCTCGATTCGATCAATCGCACGAAGATTGCCAGTAAATTCTCCGTAGACGATCACTTCCTGCGCGATCACCACGCCAGTTGCCTTCGCTTCGGGACCGATTGTCAGACGATTGCACTTGAGCAAAATCGGTTTGATGACGACCGCGTCCAACACCAGATCTGAATTGACTCCAGAAGTCCTAATCACCTGGGCATCGGGCCATGTATTAAACGGCGGACGAGTAGGCCGATGCGCCGGATGCCGAACTTCCTCGGCTTCGGGCGGGTCGATAGTGCCGGTCGAACTAAACGAGGGAGAAAACGATGACGATGTTGAATGTGACTGCTTGCTCCACCACATAGACTCCTCCTATTCGAGTCGTCTGGCGCAAGCGGACCGCCAAGAAATATAGTCCGTCGCGCGATCAGCGGACAAGGTTGAATGGGAGGGAGTTGTCTCTTTAGATAGCGGGCTGCGAAGACCCACCCTTGCTTCGCAAGAATGGAGCACCCGCAGAAGCTTTTTGCGAGGAAAATTGCGGTAGAAGGCCCGCCTTTGCTTCGCAAAGATGGGGCACCCGGAAAACCCTGAAAACCATTTCGAGCGGCACCCGGCGTTTCATGATTTCGCATTGCTTCCGATTGCTTACCTGTGCCATAACTTCGGGCCACCATGGCGTTCACGCTGCTAGATTGGTCCGCAATTCTCGGTTACCTGGCAATCACCCTGCTTCTCGGCTTGTACTTTCGACGCCGTTCCGGAAATACAACCGAAGATTATTTCGTTTCAGGGCGAAGTGTTTCCTGGTGGCTTGCGGGCACGTCGATGGTCGCGACAACGTTTGCGGCGGACACGCCGCTGCTCGTCGCAGGGCTTGTCTACACACAGGGAATTGCCGGCAACTGGCTCTGGTGGGCTTTCCTACTCTCCGGGATGATGACGGTCTTTTTGTTTGCGCGTTTGTGGCGGCGCTCCGGCTTGATGACCGACGTGCAGTTCGCGGAGATGCGCTACAGCGGAAAGCCCGCGGCATTCCTGCGCGGATTCCGAGCCGTCTATCTTGGCTTGATGATGAATTGCTTGATACTCGGGTGGGTCACGAAAGCGATGATCGGAATTGTGGGAACGACGCTCGGGCCCGAGATGCAGAATTGGCGGCTGCTCAATAGCTTTTCGAGCGGGCTTACGTCCGTCTTCGGGCCGGTGTTTTCCGGAACGGACGGGCGCGCGCTGATCATCTGCATCTTTTTTCTAATTCCCTTCACCGGCATCTACGTGTCGCTCGGCGGATTGTGGGGAGTGCTCTGGACGGATTTGTTTCAGTTCGTGCTGAAAATGGCGATCGTAATTGGCGTGGCGTATTGCGCGGTTGCGGCGACCGGCGGAATGCACGCGATGATTACGAAGCTTGGCGCTTTGCAGTCCGAGAACGGCGCATCCAACCCGCTCGCTTTTCTGCCTGATTTTTCGCGCGGATTTGCGAGCGACGCGCTCTGGACGCTTCCCGTCATCACTTTTGTCGTTTACCTCGGAATTCAGTGGTGGGCTTTCTGGTATCCGGGCGCGGAGCCGGGAGGCGGCGGATACGTGGCCCAGCGGATCTTCAGCGCGCGCGACGAAAGGCAGGGGCTTTTCTCCGTGCTGTGGTTCAACATCGCGCATTACGCGCTGCGGCCGTGGCCGTGGATTTTCACAGGGCTGGCGGCGATCATTCTTTATCCGGGGCTGAAAAATCCGGAAAGCAGCTACATGAGGATCGTGAACGAGCATGTTCCGCACGCGTTTCGCGGAATTATTCTCGCGGGATTTCTTGCGGCGTTCATGTCCACGATCGCGACGCAATTAAACTGGGGCACGTCCTATCTGGTCGAAGATTTCTACCGCCGATTTATGAACCGCCATGCGAGCGAGCGGCACTATGTGCATGTGTCGCAATTGGTGACGCTGCTCCTTGTCGCAGCGACCGGTTATGTTTCCGCGCATCTGGTCTCGATTCGAAGCGGCTGGCAAGTGGTGCTACAGCTCGGCGCCGGGACGGGCAGCGTTTATCTCTTGCGCTGGTATTGGTGGCGAATCAACGCATGGAGCGAAATTTCCGCGATGACGACGGCGCTGCTCGTCACGCTGGCGCTGAATTGGCAGGGATTGTGGATCTCGTTGCTTGGGCGGCCTGAATTTTTTTCGGGATCAGGCACCGTCATTTTTGCGAAGACGGCGCTGACGGCCACTTTGGCGACGTCGCTCGTTTGGATTTTGGTGACATTCGCGACGGCGGCCGAGCCGAACGAAATCTTGATCTCGTTTTACCGAAAAGTGCGTCCCGACGTATCAGGATGGGGACCGATTGCTGCGCTTGCGCCGGAGATCGTACCGACTCATGATCTCGGCCGCAATTTATGGTGCTGGATTCTTGGAACGGTGATGGTTTATTCCGCTCTCTTCGGCTTCGGTAAGTTGCTGCTGCAGCAGTATGGATTGGGCACCGTGCTCGTGCTTATTTCGGCGTTTTCGGCTTGGCTGATGACACGCGAATTAAACCGCGTTTGGCTTTCCGCGGATAACCCCTGAGTCACAAATACACTCGCTGAACGCCGATTTATTTCGCCCGCCGCGCGACTACCAAATTTTGCAAATCTTTTCGGGCGGCTTCACCATCGGTTCGCCTTCCTTACACGTGAACGCGCGCGCGAATTCCGGCATATTCACAACGACGCCGTTGATGCGGTCCGTAGCGGGCGAATGGGGATCGCTGATCGCGCGCACACGTAGGTCTTCGGGGCGTTCGTTGGCACAATCCCATTGCGCGAAGCCGATGAAGAATCGCTGGTCGGGTGTAAGACCATCGATGGGCTGAAGATTCTTGTCCTTTGTGGCTTCCTTCCATGCGATGTAGGCCAATATCTCGCCGCCCAGGTCAGCTACGTCCTCGCCGAGAGTGAGTTTGCTGTTGATGTGGATTTCGTCGACAATCACATACTGCGAATACTGATCGCGAACGCACTTGGTGCGCTCATCGAATTTCGCGCGGTCCTCTTGCGTCCACCAATTTTTGAGATTTCCTTTCGCGTCGAACCGGCTGCCTTCGTCGTCAAAGCCGTGCGTCAGCTCGTGCCCGATTGTGCCGCCGGTGTCGCCGTAGTTCGGGGCGGCGTCCATTTTTGCGTCGAAGAGCGGCGGCTGAAGGACGCCGGCGGGAAAATTGATGTCGTTCATTTGGGGCGAGTAATACGCGTCCACGGTCGGCGCGGGTATGAACCATTCGGCGTGATCCACCGGTTTGCCGATTTTGTTGATCTCCCGGAGGCTCTCAAATTCAGCGGCGCGCTCCATGTTGCCCGCGAAATCATCGCGTGAAATTTTCAGGGAACTGTAATCGCGCCATTTATCGGGATAGCCGATTTTGTTGCGGATTCCGTGAAGCTTAGCGAGCGCCTGCAGCTTGGTGTCGGGGCTCATCCAGTCGAGCGCACGAATGCGCTGTTCCATTGCCGCTTCGATGCCCTGGACCATATCGAGAGTGCTTTGCTTCAGCTCGGGTGAAAAGACTTTGGCGACGTATGCCTGCCCGAGCGCGTCGTCCAGATTGTGATCGGTGGAGCTGACGCATCGCTTCCAGCGCGGCTGTTGTTCCTTCGCGCCGCGAAGGTACTTGCTATAAAAATTGAACCGCTCGTCCACAAAAGCGGATGAAAGATAGGGGGACGCGGAATTCACGACTTGATATCGCAAGTAAGTCTTCCAGGCATCGATCGGCAGGGACGCGATGAGCGCGTTCAATTCCTTGAAAAAATCGGGCGAATCGACGTTGACGATTTGAAACACGGGATAGCGAGACTCCTGGTAGTACGTCTCCCAGTTGAACGACGGAACGAGCTTGCCGAGCTCCGCGGTGTTCATCTTGTGCTTCAGATTGTAGGGGTCGCGGCGCTCGACTCGAGTCTGCGAGGCCTGAGCGAGCGAGGTTTCGGTGCGCATCACCGATTCGGCGCTCTGCTGCGCGATCTCGGCCGTGTCGCCCATCAGCTCGAATAGATTTCGCACGTGCTCGACGTATTTCGAGCGAGTCTCTTTCGATTTGTCGTCGGTTTTCGTGTAGTAGTCGCGGTCGGGAAGCCCGAGTCCTCCCTGATCGAGATCGGCGATCATGTGTTCGGAATCATCGGGATCCTGGCCGGAGCCTGCGCCGAAAAGAATCGAGCGGCCGTGAATGAGCTGCAAATGCGCGATGAGCGCGGGCAATTCGGCGGCGGATTTGATTTTCGCGATGCTGTCGAGTTCAGGTTGAATCGCGGAGAGGCCGCGCTTTTCCACGGCTGATTCGTTCATGCAAGCGGCGTAGAAATCGCCGGTTTCTTGCGTCACTTTGTCGCGCGACGGAGAGTCGGCCGCCGATTGCTCCAAAATTCCGTGAAGAAAATCCAGATTGTCCTGGAAAAGCTTGGCGTAGACGGACCAGGAATTTTGATCGGGCGGGATGGGATTGTTCACTTGCCATTTTCCGCAGGCGTAGTGGTAGAAATCCTCGCAAGGATTCACTGATTTGTCGATCGACGTCAAATCGAGGCTCGGGCAATAGGGGAGCGTGGGCTGCTGCGAATCTTTTGCGGCGGGCTTGCTCTGCGCGCCTGCGGGCAAAACGATGATTAGCGCGAGCAAGCACCAACTGACAATTCTGATTTTCATATCGGCCTCGGATTATGGGGTGATCAACAGTGTTTTAGACGCAGCAAGGGTATTGGAACGCTCTTTTAGAAACAAGTTTACCAAGAAATATTTAGGGGCAAATGTTTTAGGGTGCAATCGGAGGTTCCAGTTGGATTCGGTCGGCGGTTTTCCGCTCGCGGCGAATCGTCGCGAACGTGCCGGAAATCGCGGGCGACGAAATGCGATTCCCGTTCACTGAAATTGAAGCTGCCATCGAGCGGGATGGAACCATCCCGGCTTAGACCGGAGGGTCGTCGTCGTGGCTGACGAGCTTTTTGAATTCGGGGTCGTCGTGGAGGCAAGCGAGATCGGGATCGTTGGCCGCCCAATTCCGGTTGCTGTATCCGGAGGCAAAGACCTTCTTGAGAGTCTCGAGCGCTTCTGCCTTTTTGCCGAGCAGGCCGTAAGTGCACGCAGCATTGTAGAGGGTGCTGGGATCGTTGGGGCGAAGAGCGACGGCGGTTTGCAGGTGGCGGATGGTCTCGTCCTCGTCCTCATCCTGCTTGAAATAGGCGAGATTGCTGGCTAGCAGAATGCGAGCGCGCACGTCTTCCGGCACGAGTTCGAGTTGCTGGCGGAGGACTTTAATCTCCCTGACGCGGAGACTCTCGGATTCCTTTATGCGCCCCAAGCGGAGCAGGGCCTGATCGTAGGGAATGTAGGTGTTGTAGTCGTCTCCGTTGGCTTCGATGGCGCGCTCCGCGACCGCGGCGGCCTCTTCGAAGCGACCGCCCGCGAAATAGGCGCGGCCGAGGATATTCCAGGAGCCTTCGCAGTCGGGCTTGCGCTCGATGGCGCGCTGGGCCAGCATCGCGGCTTCGTCGTACTTCCGCTGCGCATAAAAGATGCGAGCGTGCGCCACGAGCACTTCCGGCAGATCGGGAGCGAGCGCCGTGGCGCGATCGCAGGCGGCGAGGCCTCGCTCAACCCATTTCGGATTCTGATCGCGAATTTCGTAATTCAGGCCGCAAAGAGTAGCGATCCCGGCGTGCGCGAGGGCGAAATTCGGATCGAGCTGGATGGCCTGCTCGAACATTTGCAGCGCGTAATCCAAATTTTCGCGGCGCGTGTAGCTTCTTCCACGCAAGTAAAAATCGTACGCCTGAGGATTTTCGGTGGGCTTGCGCGCCATGGTCTTTTCTTCTTGCGGCGTCAGCGTAATGCGCAAGGCTTGCGCGATGCTGCGAGCAATTTCCTCCTGGATGGCGAAGACGTCTTCCAGTTGGCGGTCGAAGCGCTCGGCCCAGACAGAATGCCTCGTCGACGCTTCCACCAGCTGCGCCGTGATGCGCACGCGATTGCCGGAGCGCCGAATGGAACCTTCGAGCACGTAGGCGGCGCCGAGTTGCTGGCCCACTTGCAGCGCCGTTACTGGCTTGTCGCGGAAGGCGAGCATCTCCGAACGGGGAAAGATTTCGAGTTGTTTGATTTTAGAGAGTTCGGTGACGATGTCTTCGGTGATCCCATCGCGAAAATATTCGTCTTCCTTCGCGCCGCTCTGATTTTCGAAGTAGAGCACGGCGACTGATTTTTGCTTGGATGCGACGACTTGCGGCCCCGAACCTGAAGCGCTCTTCTCAGCGGCGGGACGGCGGCTTGATTCGATGTCGCGGCTAAGGCGCTTGAGGTCGGCGCGGAGTTCGGCAGCCGTCTGGCAGCGCAGATCGGGGTCCTTCTCGAGCAACTTGCCGAGAATGGTTTCCATCGCCAAAGGCAATCGTGAATTCAGTTTTGTCGCAGGCGTGGGCGCGGAATGCAGGAGCCCATCGAAAATGACGGCCGAGGTGGTGCCGGAAAATGGAACGGTCCCAGTTGCCATCTCGTAGAGGACGACGCCGAGCGAAAACAAATCGGAGCGCGCGTCGAGCTCTTCGCCACGCGCTTGTTCGGGCGACATGTACGCGACCGTGCCCATGGAGCTGCCGGGACTCGTCAGTTGGTCTGCATCGAGCGTATGGGGCTGCGAGCGCACGGATGTGGCAGTCGCCGATAGCGTGGTGTTCGGGGCCATAGGCGTGAGCTTGGCCAAACCAAAATCGAGAATTTTCGCCTGAGCGCGTTCGACGAGAAAAACATTCGCGGGCTTGATATCTCGATGAACGATTCCCTTCGAGTGCGCTGCATCGAGACCATTGGCGATCTGAATGCCGATCTCCAAAAGCTCGGAAACTTCGATCTGTTTGCCGGTAATGCGGTGCTTGAGTGTCTGGCCTTCGAGGAGTTCCATGGCGATGAAGGGGCGGCCGTCGAATTCGCCGACATCGTAAATCGTGCAGATGTTGGGATGATTGAGCGCGGAAGCGGCGCGCGCTTCGCGGCGGAATCGCTCGATCGCTTGAGCGTCCTGGGAAATATCGTCGGGAAGGAATTTCAGCGCGACGCTGCGGCCGAGACGTGTGTCCTTGGCTTTGTAGACTACGCCCATGCCACCGCCACCCAATTTATCGAGTACTTCGTAGTGGGAGATGGTACGGCCGATGATGGGAGAGGTATCCGGCACAGCCCGTGCATTTTACGCCAGAGCGATGATTGAGGCAAACCGGCAGGCACAGCGGCGGGCGTGCGAGCGATCGCGTGTCCAGGACGTCTTCACGTGCAATTGCGAGCTAGCACGAAAGTCGCTGAGAGCGTTCTCTGCGCGCCTTGGTTGAAGCTGTAGCTGAACTGGACATCGTAGGTACCGTTGTCGAAGATCGGGCCCAGATTTTGCAGAGTTCGGCCTGTGTTGAGATCCAAATAGTAGGGAGCGTTGGTGAACGTTCCACCGGTTGCGGGATGGCGAACGACGGTGACGCTGCCGGCGGTCGGGCGACCGCTGTAATCGATAAGCGCGACGGGGAGGCCGTCGGTTTTATATTGGTTCGTCGGACAGCCCTCGGTTCCCGTGATTTGCGAGCCGGAGGGATAAATTTTCGTGCCAGCCGGGAGCTTGGCCCCTGCCCCTTGACTCGCCACCGAGGAATCGACGAACGCGAAACCCGTGAGGCTGGCTGTTGCGTCGCCGGTGGCGGATGTTGCTTCTCTGGCGTTTGCGGAATTTGGCGAGCCGTTGCCTGAAGAAGACGGCGCGGAGCTGCAGGCGCACAAGCTCATTGCAAGGATACCGGCGGCCGCGGCATTTGCTAGAGAGCGCATCGGCATTTCGAGCCTTCTCGGTTACGGATTCTTCGCCTGCTACTGGGCGGAGATATTAGGACGCGTGGTTTAGCAAGTCAACGGACTGAAATCTTCGGCGTGTTGAAAATTTGAGAGCGGAAGTGGCGCGCCCGGGAGGATTCGAACCTCTGACCTTGTGCTTCGGAGGCACACGCTCTATCCATCTGAGCTACGGGCGCGCAGCGGCTAACTTTGCGATATGGACGTTCGCAGGACATTTTCATTCTACCGCGAATGCGAAAGGCGTACTAAGGAAAGCTCTGCGTCCGGCGGGCGGACCTCGAGGTGGTGGCCTCTAGCTTCGATTCAGTCTCCTATGATGAATAAATTTGAAATCCATCGATCTTTGGCCCCGCGAGCGCGGTCGACGACGCCGCTTGACTTCGCCAGGAGACTTTAATAAACTAACTGGTTAGTTGAAGAATGAAATCGGGCAGTGGACTCCCCCAGTGCGGACAATTGCCGGCGGGATAGTTGTTCAAATTCAGAGAATTTCAGATTTCAAATTTGAGATTTCAGAGGGATTCAAACCGCGGGCTTGGCTGAAATAGTTGAGGATTCTGCGCGTAATTAGAATTGTGGGGATTCTCTATCCAGGACGCTGCGAGGGAAGCGGTAGTCGATGGCTTATGGTTGGTAGCTGGTGGCCGGTAATTGATCGTCGATAGCTGACGTTAAGTAGTTCCCGATTGGAAGTTGGTGGTTGGTAGTCGGCGGTCGATAGAAGGAAGCCCGATGAAACGCGGAAGAAAGAAGGCGGAAAATCCGGCGATGGCGCGGCGCATTCTTGCCGCGGCCGAGAATCATTTCGCCGCGCAGGGGCTCGCGGGGGCGCGCACGGATGAAATCGCCACGGCGGCGCGGGCGAATAAGGCGATGCTCTACTACTATTTCGGCGACAAGCGCCATCTGCATCGAGCGGTGCTCGAAAACCTATTCCGCCAGTTGCGTACTTTGCTCGACGACGTGGCGCTCTCGCAGGGAACGCCGCGCGAGAACCTCATTAGGCTCATGGATCGCTACTTTGATTTTCTCGCAAGCCATCCGAACTATCCGCGGCTGGTGCAGCGCGAGGCGATCGAATCGAGCCATGCGTTCGAGCGAGTGTTTCGCGAGTTTTTCCAGCCTTTTCAGCAGCAACTGCGGCACACGATTGAATCCGGAGTGAAAAGCGGCGATTTCCGGCGAGTGGACGCGCGCCACGCGGTGTTCTCGTTGATCGGCATGACGAATTTTTATTTCATCGCCGCCGCGCGATTCGGCCACCTGTTCGGCGACAACCCGCTCGCCCCACGCGCTCTCGCCGAGCGCAAACGAGCGTTGATGGATTTATTGATGCACGGACTCCTGCCATCCGAAGCGAGGCCTCGATGACCGGCAAGAAATTTTTCATATTTCTGGGAGCGGTGTTCCTCATTTCCCTATTGGTGTATTTCCTCACAACGCCGCGTGGGAGCGCGATTCCATTGATCGGAGTCGTCGACGGAAACGAAGTCATCGTGAGCCCGCAGATCGCGGGGCGGATGATCAAGCTCAACGTGGACGAGGGTTCGGAGGTGAAGAAAGGCGACTTGATCGCGGAACTCGATCCATCCGAATTGCAGGCCGCACTGGCTCAGGACGTCGCCAACATTGCGAGCCTTAATGCAAAGGTGAAGCAAGCGCAACAGACGACGAGCTGGACCGACGAGCAAACGGTGGCGGCGGTTAGCCAAGCGCGAGCGAACCTCACGACTTCGCGCGCGCAACTCGAACAGGCGCAGGCCACGCTCGAACTCGATGAAATCAATAACAAGCGCGCGGTGGCGCTATATGAATCCGGCGTGGAAGCCGCGCAGGATCGAGATACGGCCGTGCAGACATTGAAAGCGGCGCGCGCGAATGTGCAAGCGCTGACAGATTCGGTGGCGTCACAGCAAGCGGCACTGGCGATGGCGGAAGCGAACAGGAAACAGGTGGCGGTGCAGCAGGCGGACGTAGTTTCCACGCAAGCGCAATTGCAGCAGGCAAACGCGTTGCGCGACCAAGCAACGACTCAGCTTGGCTACACGAAAATTTATTCGCCGCTCGATGGCGTGGTTTCGGTGCGCGTGGCGAAGCAGGGCGAAATGGTGGCGCAAGGCGGACCGATTGTCGTCATCGTGGACGTGGACCATCTCTGGGTGCGCGCGGATGTGGAGGAAAGCTACATCGACGCGGTGCGCTTCGGCGACAAGCTGAAGGTGCAATTGCCTTCGGGAGATATCGTTGAAGGAACGGTGTTCTTCAAGGGCGTCGAGAGCGATTTCGCCACGCAGCGGGACGTCAGCCGTACGAAGCGAGACATTAGAACGTTTGCGATCAAAGTCGCGGTGACGAATCAGAACCGGCGCCTGTTTACTGGTATGACCGCGACGGTGCTATTGCCTTCCCCGCCGAAGAAGAGCTGGTTCGCCCGGCTCTGAGCTCGAGACCGAGCCGCAACGCTCAAGAAAGTTCGCGACGAAAAGAGACATGGCCGACGAAACCACAAATCCGACGATGGACGCGATTGAAGTCGATCACCTGGTGAAGCGATTTGGCGACTTGGTGGCTGTGAACGACATCAGCTTCAAAGTCCACAATCGCGAAATCTTCGGGCTTCTCGGGCCAAACGGCGCCGGCAAGACGACGCTCATTCGCATGATGACGACGCTTACGCCGCCAACGTCGGGCACGGCGCGAATCGCGGGGCACGACATCGTCAAAGATGCCGACGGCGTGCGGCATGCGCTCGGAGTGATCCCCCAGGCGTTTACTTCGGATCCGGAATTGACCGCCGAAGAAAACATGCTGATTCACGCCAAGCTTTATGGCGTGCCGAAGGCGACTCGACGTGCGCTCGTGAAACAGCTTCTCGAGTCCGTGGATCTCGCCAAGTTCAGCGGAGCGCTGATCCGAACTTTTTCGGGAGGCATGCGCCGAAGGCTCGAGATTGCGCGAGGATTGGTCCACTCGCCCAAGATTCTTTTTCTCGATGAGCCTACGACCGGGCTCGATCCTGTCTCGCGAACAAATGTGTGGGAAATGATTCGCCGGCTGCGGCAGGAAGGCGAGCTGACGATTTTGCTGACGACGCATTACATGGACGAAGCGGACAAACTTTGCGACCGAATTGCGATCGTGGACCACGGCCGGCTTGCGACGCTTGATACTCCGACGAAACTCAAAGACAGCATACCGGGCACGGACGTGGTGGAAGCCGAGTTCGAAAACACGCCGGCGGATTGGATGGATCAACTTCGAGGAATCGTTCATGCGGCGAGCGTGACCGAACACGATGGCGTGACGCACATCGCATCGCACGACGGACCGGGAACGGTGGCGGCGTTGATGGATCTTGCGCGCGCGCGGGGCGTCAAGGTTCACCGGGTGACCGTTCAGAGCACAACCCTCGACGACGTTTTTTTGCATTACACGGGCAGCGAGCTTCGCGACGCTGTGGCGGCCGGAGCGCACCATGACATCGGGCACCTTTATAAACGCTAGAACACTGCAGAAAGAAAGCGGGAGATCCCAGGGATGAAGTTTTATCGAATTTCGGCGCTGATCGAGCGGGACATGCGCAAATTCCTGCGAAGCCCCGCGCAGATGATGGCGTCAATGGTGTTCCCGCTGTTGCAGCTCGTCGTGCTGGGCTACGCGTTCGGCGGGCATATCAAGGGCGTTACGGTGGCTGTGGTGGATCAAGATCACACGGCGGAGTCGCGCCAGGTTCGAGAGATGTTCGATGGAATCGCGACGGGCCCGGAGACATTCAAGGTCAGGGAATACGATTCCCTTCCCAAAGCGCTGGACGATTTGCGATATGGATTCGTGCGCGGCGTGATATCCATTCCGCAGGATTTTTCGCGGCGGGTGTATCAGGGCGATCGCCCGCGCATTGCATTCGCCGAAGACAACACCGATCAATTCATCTCGAGCGAACTGCTCGAGCGCGTGCAGCAGATGGTGGATCAGATGAACGCGCCGGCGGTGACTCCGCGACTGGCGAGCCAAGTGGAACTTGATCCTGTCGAGATGTATCCGTACATCGAATACATCAAGTATCTTTTGGCAGGGTCCGTCGCGCTCTCGATTTTCGTGATCGCAATGATCGGCGGCGGCATCACATTTATTGACGATAAAGCGCGCGGGCTTCATGAAGGCTACCTGCTGACTCCCATCCAGAAGTCGGAGCTTGTTCTCGGACTGCTTGGCGCGGGGACGGTGAAAGGCATCATGGCGGGGACGACACTGGCAATTACCGGAGCGTTAATTTCCGGCGTGACGGCCCTTTGGAATCCAATCGAACTTTTCTATTTGATGGTCGTAATTGCGGTCGCTTCCGCCGCGATGATCAGCATGATGTTCTTGTTTATGGTGCGTGTGGACGATCCGCTCGTGCCGCGCGCGATCTTTGGCGTGTTGAATACGCTTCTGTTCTTTCCATCGGGCGCCGTCTATCCGACCGCGGCATTTCCCTGGTGGCTGCGCTGGATTTCCGTCATCGATCCGTTTACGTACACGGTCCACGCGCTGCGAAACATCACGCTCAAGGGAACCGGCATTGAAGGAATCTATACAGACGTGCTAGCGTTGGCGGGATTCTCTACATTGATGATTTGCGGCTGCATCGCCCTCTTCAAGCGGCAAATATAGTTCGGAGGAATTCTTGGGACTTCTTGACTCGACAGAAGAACATCCGCATTCGAGGCTTCGCCGCTACATAATCACCACTTTTGTGTTCCTGCTGCTGGTGGCATCGGGAATTTGGTATATGCTTCGATTTCACCAGGAAAAATCGACGGTGCGGCATTTTCTCGACGCCGTGGTCATGGGAAATATGGAGCAGGCATACCAGCTATGGAAACCCCAGCCTTCGTATTCGTTCAAGGATTTTCTCGAGGATTGGGGACCGAGCGGATATTACGGGCCGGTGAAAAGCTACCATTTTGAGGACGCCGAGCGGCCGAAGGGCGGAAGCTCCGGAGTGATTGTGGTCTTCGAAGTAAACCCGTATCAGCCATTCCCTGACGCGAACGACAGCATTAAGCAGAACAAAACGAAAGAAGTGCGAGTCTGGGTTGAATTCAAAGACCAGTCGATGAGTTACCCGCCGTAATTCTGCTGTTTGTTCCATCCGCTATCGAATCTGACTGAGTCTATCCAGCCAGACCTGCTCGAAAGAGAGGAAGCGCCGGATTCGCGGCACGATCTCTCCCGAATCGGGCGAGTTCGCGCCCAAAACGTCGTTGACTTCGAAGTGCAAGCGCGCGCTTGCGGAGACCGTGCCGGATAGTTGATTCCACATGAAGTATCGCGAGCCTGTGTAGTAGCCGTCCGTGCCGAATGTTTGCCGCGCGAGGAAGAATGTCGTGCGTTTGGCTACTTCGGGATTCCAAATTGGAGTGCCCTGCTCCAATTCGCGGCGCCGGTCCACGCCGAGAAGATCCAGCAGCGTCGGCGTGATGTCGATGTGCGATGTCAGCCAATTGATTCGCAGCGGCGCGGAGAGCGTCTTCGGCGCGTAAATTCGCATGGGGACGTGGAAAGAATAATCGTCCAGCGTGCCGCCGATGAACTTCGGATCCTCGTGCTGAGTGCGAATGCCGTGGTCGCCGAAGATGGCGATTACGGTGTTTTC
>JBAPOP010000131.1:0-48723 GCA_049279675.1 Candidatus Acidiferrales bacterium | reverse complement strand
AAAACCAAAACCCCTACCCAGACTCAAAACCAAACACAGCCCGCCTCCCGATCACCCTTGGAGAAAGCCATGGAAGCGGACATTTCTATCTGGCGAAAAACCGGACATTTCTACTTTGCGTTGACAGGGCTCTCCTGTGGAACTAGCGGGTTCGTTTTTGGCTACTGCGCTATAAGGAGTCGCGAGTCGAAACTCCAGTGATGATGCGGCCGGCGGTGCAATCGTTGGGCCCATGGCACTCTGCAGATGATAATCTGTCGCACTGAGCGATGAAAAACCGCGACACTGACGCTGCCTGGCAATATCACGACGGCACAAAGCACTCCTATTTGAGCATCCGCACGAATCCTCATTACATGGATTGGGCGAATCGGCCGCTGCTTTTCAAAATCTATCCAAACATAGAACCGATTCCGCTGCCGCGCGACGTGCCCCAGACGGGAGTTGCCGCGCTTTCCGCGATCTCGATGCTGTTGCCCTCATCGCGAGCCGATGCTGTGCCTGATTTGCAGGATCTCGCGCGGACACTTTTTTTCTCCGTGGGGATTACCAAAAAGCGCGTGTATCCGGACGGCGAAATCTACTTTCGCGCCGCGGCTTGCACGGGGGCTCTCTACGAAATCGAGTTGTACGTTGTGGCGGGCGATCTCGTGGGACTCGACGCGGGTGTATATCACTTCAATCCGGGGGATGTGTCGCTTAGGCTTTTGCGCAAAGGTGATTTTCGCGGGAATCTTGCTCAGGCGACGGCGATGGAGCCGGCGGTGGCGCGCGCGCCCGCGACGATCGTTTGCACCGGAACGTACTGGCGGAATGCTTGGAAATATCAGGCGCGCACGTATCGGCATTTTGGCTGGGACAATGGCATGCCCCTTGGGAACATGCTCGCCATCTCCGCGGCGTCGGGGCTACCGGGGGAGATTGTGCTCGGGTTCGTCGATGCCGATGTGAACCGATTGCTCGATCTCGATACGCGGCGTGAAGTTGCGTTGTGCCTCGTGCCCATCGGGCGGAAATCAGAAAACTCACTGCCAGCCGCGAGAGAGGTGCCATCGCTCGGACTCGAAACGATTCCACTTTCGAAGAGCGAGGTTGAATATCCCGCGATGCTGCAGATGCATGAGGCGTCGTCGCTGGAGTCGGAAGAGGAAGTGCGCGAGTGGCGCGAAAATGCCTTGAGCAATTCGTCTTCTTCTTCCTCTGGCGAAGAGGTCCGTCTTCAGCCGCTGCCGGATGATGAACAACCGAAAGATACAATCGAACAAGTAATTCTGCGGCGCGGATCTACGCGAACGTTTGACAAGAAGGCATCGATCACGCTCGGGCAACTCTCAACCATTTTGGATTGCGCCACGCGAGGCCTTCCCGCGGATTTTCTTGAGCCGCCCGGCATGCAGCTCAACGATCTATATCTAATCGTGCATTCGGTGGAGGGCCTCACGGCGGGCGCCTATTTCTTCCATCGCGAGCGAAAATCGTTGCAAATCCTGAAAGAAGGAGATTTTCGCGCTGAGGCCGGCTACTTGGGACTGCAGCAGGAGTTGCCGGCGGATGCGTGCGTTGACATTTTCTTTCTGGCCGATTTGAAGCGGGTTCTGGAGCGATTCGGGAACCGCGGCTACCGGGCCGTTCAGCTTGAGGCGGGTGCCATCGGGAGCAGGATATATCTCGCGACGTATGCGCAGCGCCTCGGTGCAACGGGGCTGACGTTTTTCGACGATGATGTGGTCAACTTCTTTTCGCCGCACGCGGAAGGGAAGAGCGCGATCTTTCTACTGGCGATCGGCAAGCCACTGAAGCGAACGCCGAAGTAGCGGAATGCGCCGTCGTGGAACAGTTTGTCGCGCGCCGTGAGCCAAAGTGGGACAGCTTGGTGAGCTTTTACAACTCAGAGATCGACTCTCGGAAAAAGTGGTCAATAATAGAAGATAACACCTTCGTAATTCTTTGCACTCTGCTAACATTCTGCCGTTATGAAAAGCGCTGTCCGTAATCTTGCAGGTGCATTTGGATTAGAGATTAAACGTAAGCGACTCCACGACAGGATTCAGCCGAGTTCTGCCCTCGAATCGTTTCACTCGGATCACTATCTTCGCCACACCGCGCGAAGGCTCGAACATTTGGCGAGTTTGCGAATCGCGGTCGCGGGCAAGCGAGTGCTCGAATTGGGGGCTGGAATTGGGGATCACACTTCGTATTATTTGGATCGCGGCTGCAAGGTGACCGTCACGGAAGCGAGGCCGGAGAATGTGGCTGTGCTGTGCTCGCGGTTTCCACACGCGAGAATAATTGCCGCCGACCTCGAACACCCCGAGGCGATTGAAGGCGCGCCGTTTGACGTGGTTCATTGCTATGGGCTGCTCTACCACCTGATGAATCCTGAAGGCGCTTTGAAATTCATGAGCGACAATTGCAGCGGGATATTTTTGCTCGAGACTTGCGTTTCGTTCGGCAGCGAGAAGGCTGTGAACTGGGTTGAAGAAGCGCAGGTTGATCCGACGCAAGCGTTTTCTGGGACTGGCTGCCGGCCGACGCGCACTTGGATTTACGCGCAACTGCAAGAGCGATTTCCGTTTGTATATTGCCCGGTGACGCAACCGAACCACGAAGAATTTCCGCTGGATTGGACAGCGCCGGAAAAACATCACCCGCTGCACACACTGCAACGGTCAGTATTTGTGGCGTCCAGGCATGAGATCAAGAGCGACGCTTTGAGTCTGAAACTATTGGATAAGCAAGTCAGGCAAGGATAGAAATCCCGCCCGTTGCGTTCGCTTAATCCCTCGATAAAATGTTGGAGAGCCGTCTGTTCCCTGGCTTCGCGCCTGAAAGTGCTTGGTTGCGCGCCAGTACTTCCCTGATGCCGTCATTCTCCGTAGCCATAGGAATTCATTGGCGTACGAGCTGATTACGGGTCTATAAAAGACAAAATGTCGATGGCTGAAAGCGTCATCGGTAGATGTCTTCGATGGCGGGAGGGCAAAGCATGGAATACACACGACGCACAGTGCTGACGGGGTTAGGTCTTGCAGCGCTAGAGGCGACGATGCCCCCGATGGTAAAGCAAGCTGACGCACTCTCACGGATGGAGACGTTCGCCGCGGCCGCACGGGCATGCCCATTCCGGCTGGCGGTGATTAATGACGAGATCACGCAGGACTTCGAAAAAGCGTGCCAGATTGCCTCCGGTGATTTCAGTCTGCAGTGGATCGAGCTGCGCACGATGTGGGACAAGAACGTTACCGACCTTAACGAAAAAGAGCTGGAGGATGCGCGGAAGATTTTGGCGGATCACAAACTTCAGGTGACGGATATCGCCAGCCCGCTCTTCAAGACCGACTGGCCCGGCGCGCCGCGATCATCTCAGAGTGGAAGCCGCGATCAGTTTCATGCGGACGTGGATGCAAGCGGGCAGGACAAGCTGCTTGAGCGCTGCATTTGGCTGGCCAACTTTTTCGGGACGGACAGGATTCGATGTTTCGATTATTGGCGACTGGAGGATCAGAAGCCTTACCGTTCCGAGATCAATGCGAAGTTGCAGGAAGCTGCGGAGCGATGCGCCAAAAACAGAATCATCTTGCTGCTCGAAAACGAGATGACATGCAACACGGCGACGGGAGAAGAGGCGGCTGCCGTGCTGAAGGCGATTCCTGACAAGAACTTCATGTTGAATTGGGATCCGGGGAATGCCGCCGCTTTAGGAAGCACGCCCTATCCGACTGGGTACGAAATGCTGCCAAAAGAACGGATCGGGCATTGCCATTGCAAGGACGTGGTGCGGAAGGCGGACCACAAATACGATTGGGCTCCCGTCGGTTCCGGCATTGTGGATTGGGCGGGGCAATTTCAGGCGATGCAGCGCGACGGCTACCGCTACGCAATGAGCCTCGAAACGCACTGGCGCGGCGCGGGGACGGCCGAGGCGTCTACGCGCGTCAGCATGGAGGGGCTAATGAAGACGCTCGCGAAGGCAGGAATTTCTTGCTGAATGCGAATGCGGAATTCAGCGCAAAGGAAAATTATGATCACGCGACGTGAATTTCTCGATTCGCTTGCCGTGGGAGCAGCGACGCTCGCTGTGAACGCGACAGCAAAGAGCTATAGCAACATCATCGGCTCCAACGATCGCCTCAACTTTGCTGTTATCGGATTGAACGGGCGCGCATACGCACTTCTCTCAGCGCTCAAGGCCAATCGCAGCGCCGCGCGTATCTCGCATGTGTGCGATGTGGACAGCGAGATTCTTCGCAAATTCGCCGACAGCGTGGAAAAGGAGATGGGCGAGGCCACTGCAACCGAAAAAGACTTTCGCCGCATTCTCGAACAGAAGGACGTGGACGCAATCGCGATTGCTACGCCCGACCATTGGCATACGCCGATGGCCATCGCCGGCCTGCAGGCGGGCAAGCACGTTTATTTGGAAAAGCCGTGCAGCCACAATCCGGCTGAGGGAGCGATGCTGGTCGAGGCGCAGCAGAAATATCGGAAGCTCGTGCAGATGGGCACGCAGCAGCGATCTTCACCGCACACGATCGAAATCGTCGACAAGATCCACTCAGGATTAATCGGCAGGCCTTATTTTGCGAAGGCATGGTACAGCAACGTGAGAAAGTCGATTGGCACAGGAAAAGAAGTGCCGGCGCCGCCGCAGCTTGATTGGGACCTGTGGCAAGGGCCGGCGCCGCGACGTCCGTATCGCGATAATGTGCAGCCGTATAACTGGCGCTGGTTCAAGCTCTACGGCACCGGCGAAACCCTAAATAATGGCACGCACGAAGTGGATGTCTGCCGATGGGCGCTAGGTGTCGAATATCCGGCGCGGATCACTTCGTCAGGCGGCCGTTACCATTTCAAGGACGATTGGCAATTCTACGACACGCTGGTGACGAGCTTCGCTTATGAAGACAAAATGATCACGTGGGAAGGGAAGAGCTGCAACGGAATGAAGTATTACGGGCGCGATCGCGGTTCGACAATCATGGGAACCACGGGAACGGTGCTGGTCGATCGAGACGGCTACGAGATTTACGATCTCAAAGGAATTAAGACGAACGAGTTCAAGGTGGGCAGCACGACATCATCCGCCGATCTCGTTGGCCGCGATACCATGACGGAAGCTCACTTCGCGAATTTCATCGCTGGAATCCGCAATGGAGAGAAGCTGAATACTCCGATTTCCGTTGCCAATATCACCGTTACGATGCTTCAGCTTTCGAATATTGCGTGGGAAGTCGGCAGGGAACTGCATCTCGACACGAAGCATGGACGAATCGAGGGCGATGCGGAAGCAATGAAGATGTGGGGACGCGAATATGAGAAGGGCTGGGCTCCGCATGTTTAGCGTGACGAGTGATTAGACGCTCATGACTAGCAAGTTTTCGCGCCGTGAATTGATTCGCTCCGGGGCACTCGCCACGGCAGCGCTTGCTGTTTCGAGCGACGCCTTCGCACTGACCGCGGAACGGACATCTGGCGACGAAGCGCAGCCCATTCGCTTGGGATTGGCGAGCTACACATTCCGCAATTTCAATCGCGCGCAGCTCATCGGCTCCATGAAGCAGCTCAATGTGTTCGAGTTGAATGCGAAGGACGCCAAAGATCATCTGCCGATGGATCCCCACGAAGAGGCGGCTGCGCTGGCGGACTATGCCGCAGCAGGCATCAAGCTTCACGCTGCGGGAGCCATCTATTTCTCGAAAGATGAAGATGCGGACATCCGGAGTAAGTTTGAATATTGCAAGCGAGCGGGGATTTCGGTGCTCGTCGCCGGAGATCCAGCGCTCGAGACTTTGCCGCGAATTGAGAAATTCGCTAAGGAATTCGATATTCGAATTGCGATCCACAATCACGGGCCGGAGGATAAGTTATGGCCGTCACCGCTCGATGTGTTGCAGGCGGTTAAGAGCATGGATCCGCGCATCGGGTGCTGCATAGACGTGGGGCATGCGGCGCGTGCCGGGACGGACATGATTCAGGCGATCCATGAGGCGGGCCCGCGACTATTCAATGTGCACATGAAAGACCTCACGAGTTTCCAAAGCAAGGAGAGCCAAGTCGCGGTGGGGGACGGGATCATGCCGGTGCGCGGAATGTTCGAAGCGCTTATCGCGATACAGTACAAAGGCTTCGTCGATTTGGAATACGAAATTCATCCCGACGATCCGATGCCGGGCGTGATCAGCAGCTTTGCTTATATGCGAGGAGCCCTTGCAGGAATGGGATACGCGAGTCAGGGATGAAGAGTCTTGTGGGGTTCTGGTCAGAGTTGCCAAAGGCGCCGACGTCAAGATTTCTGCAGCCGACCACTTCGAATTCAATCACTCCGAGTATTGCGACTCCGGCCTTGCGGTCACAACGTAGCGATCTGGCGCGGAGCCGAAGTAACGGAATGGGAAGCAAGTAACAAGAGTAAGCGCAGGGCCATTTTTAGGCGCGAGTACGTAGGTGTCGTCTGGTCCGACTACGACAGCGCGAGCCACTCGATAACGCTGCTTTCCGTGCCCGTCCGTGAGCACAATTACATCGTTCTCGCGCAATTTCCCGAGGCCGCTAAAAAATGAATCGCGATGCGCTGCGAGGCCGATATTGCCATCGTGGCCATCGCCAGGGAGGCTCGTACCCGGAATGTGTCCGACGGCGCGGCGAAGATCGAACGAATCATCACCTTCGACAATCGCGGCGGAGAGCCGAAGGCGTGGAATCTCGATGCGCCCGAGAAGTGAGCCTTGAGAAATGGCGGGAGGAATAATAGTCGGACGCTCCGATGATGGTTGCGCTGGTGGTTGAGACGACGACGCTGACGGCGATGACGTTGAGGCCGACAACGAAGCAAGAGCTTCGTTTGAGATTGCGTCGAGCCGGCTATTCGACTCCTCCTGGAACAAGATTCTGTCGGCGTGGGCGAAACAGAACCAGCCAAGCGCGATAAAGGCGATCAGCCAGCAGAGGCGTTCCAGAATTTTCGCAATTACCATCAAGCCTGACTCCGGGCGTATCGATCGGCGAACCGTCTGGGCGATTGGCTGGACTTCAAGCGTGATTCGTTGCGCGGTCGCCTGACGCCCATTGATGAATTCCATCGATGATGGGCGCCAGACTTTTCGCGCACGTCGTTTATGACTGACCTCGGGTGACCTTGTGCAATACCAAGGCTCCGCCTAGAGCGACGAATCCTGCCAATGCGAAGAGCGGAAGATCACTCCCTGTCTTCGGCAATTCGCTCGACTGCGGCTGCGTTGGAGTATCCGACGTGACAGGGGCAGTCTGCGCTGGTTCCTGCGCTACTGGAACTGGCGCGGCGGCCTCGGGCTGTGGCGTAGTAGCCGGTTCAGAAGCGACTGGCTGAGCAGGTGCCGGAGCCGGCGTTGACTCGTCCGTCGAGGGCACGTTCGAGCCGTTCATTTGCGAAAGCTGTGCGGCCTCGGATTTCGGATATACGAATTCCTGTCCAAAGTTGTCGCCGGGATAGAACCAAGCCTGCAGCGCGATTGGCTGACCGCTCGGGCGCTCGGCGAATTCAAGAATAGTTTTGCCGGCGGGTTGGAGCTGGTAGTTCGGAATGGCCAAGACCGTCGTGATCAATTGCGTGCGAGTGTCGTTGTAGATTTGAACGATATGGCGGTTCGATTGGCTATCCGCGAGTGTAAAGGTATACGTTCCGGGCGGCAGAACCGTACCCGGAATCTGAACCGGCTCGCTGAAGGTCACTTTCGTAGCTTTGTCCCAAGTATCGGCATGGGCTGTGCTAAGCGGGATTGAGCCAGCCAGCGCCACTAGCAAACCGAGCGCTAGTATTCGTACTGACTTCATTTTTCCTCCTCCTACCATAGATTGCTGGGCTATAGATTGCTTGACGCGATCCGGCGCGAGATCCGTTTGCGTTGGGCCGCTGTGTGCTGGAAATGGTTCGCGTCTGTTCATGATTAAATTGGACCACGAGCGCCATTTGCGGTGAATGCCCTGTAGCCCTCAATCGGAAAGGGGAGAATGCTGTAAGGCGGATTAGACACATCCGTAAGCTTATGAATCGAAGGAAGTAACACCCAAGCCCCTATCCCTGAATAGTCTGGGGATAGACAACTCACAGTGAGAGCCGCGACATGCATGTACGACCACGTCAGCGTAGGGCTGAATGAAAAAAAAGGGGAGAGGCGAGTGGGTGCCCTTCGCCTCACTTTGGGGTTGGAGACTAGCGGGGTGTCAGGACGTGAACTGTGAAGATTTCATCTCGAGTGTCGCGATCAAGCACTTCTCCTCCAGTGCAACTTGTTTAGTGCTCCCGGCGATGATGCTTGGCGCGGACACGTCAGCACGGTCAAGCCCTACTGACGAGACCGCCGATCAGCGCTACGAGAAACAAAACCAGGAAAAGGTAGAAAAGAAGCTTTGCGATTTCGGTTGCCGCAACCGCGATACCCGCGAAACCGAAAACCGCTGCAATGATCGCAACCACGAAGAACGCGAGCGCCCAACGCAACATGTGTCCTCCTCAGACTTGAAGCGAATGTTTTGTCTCGACTGAAAGCGTGAAGCGCGAGATTTGTTTCGTAGTCGCTGCGCGCTTTAATTCGGCTCAGTGCGTTTCTACGGCGGAGCTCTGGAATCCTCCATACCGCGAAAACCCTGCCGTTTGTTTTTCCTTCGTGTAGCGCAACGCTACTTTGAGTGGCGCACGGCGCAGTCGTTGTTATCGCGTGCGGGTCGCATGAAAATCGCGGCTCACGATTACTTGTGAAGTAGGAGTCTGACGAGAGGGAATCGTGGGGCGTACTCGTGCTGCCTGGATGCTTACGGGGATAAACACGGAAACCTGCCTGGCCATACAGGATCATACTGGCGTCGATACGGACTTTTGAGCATTCGCTTAAGACGCGAGCCGTGGTTTATTAGTCGTCGTGCGTGCGAGGAGTTTTTCGCCGGGCGGGCCACAAACGGAGGTAACGCAAAATGAAACTCCCTGGTGCAGTTGGCACGGCAGCTCTGCTCTTGATCTTTAGTGGCGCCAGCACGGTGTATGTACGGGCGCAGGATGACAAACCACCTCAACAGGAATCGCAGGCGAAGCCTCCGGAGCATCCCGATGACGCTAAGCCTCCCAAACAACAAGATCCCAAGCCGGATCCGGACGCCAAGCCTCCGAAACCCGAGCCTGAGCCCCGGCCACAGCCGGATGCGAAGCCTCCGAAACCTCAGCCGGAACCCAAACCGCGGCCGGATGCGAAGCCTCCAAAGCAGGAGAAACGGGCTCAGGCTCCAAAACAGGACCAACAAACAAAAGTAAACCGTGGCGGCCAGATTCCCGACGACCGTTACCGCGCGAAGTTCGGCGCCGAACACCGGTTCCACGTCGGACACCTCACGGTGGTTAACGGCGCGAGCCGATTCCAATATAGCGGCTATTGGTTCGAGTTAGTGGACCCGTGGCCGGTGGGCTGGGCCTATACCGATGACGTTTACGTAGTTTTTCTCGACGGCACGTATTATCTCTGCGATCCCACGTACCCTGGCGTGCAGATTGCGATCATCGTAGTGGAGTAACAGCCGGGATGCGGAAATCATTTTAGGAGCGCGGCCCGTCCCACACCCACCGGGTCGCCCGACCGGTGAACGAATTGGAGGAAAGAAAATGACGATGCCCATCTTTGGAATAGTGGACGTGGTGGTCGCGGGATTGATCGCGTTGGTCGCAGTTATATTGTTAATCGTCGAAATTCCGGACATGGTCCGCTACATGAAGATCAAATCGATGTAAGCAGCCGAATGGCACTGCGCGGCGAAACTATCGAAGGTCGCGACTTCTTCGGAGTCGCGACCCTCTGATTTTGGAGCTAGCGGCGTATACCACTGCAACGTAACCCTTCTGGAATATTTCTTCTTACTCTCGAAAAGTCACAAAGACCTGTTCGCAACGACGGAATTCCTTCTGGTACAGTAGCTGCGGTCTTTCCCTGGTCATTGGGTCGACTCCACACAGGGGAAGATCGGCTTTCCTTCCGGGACCAGCGAGGAGCTCGTTTATGCGATTAAGAGCGCTGATTATTTTAGCAGGTAGCTTCGCAACCATCCTCTCTGGAGCGAGCGCGACCCGTGCGCAGTCAGTTCCTCCCGCTATTTATACTGACCCTCCCGCCGATGCCGCGCATCCGGCGTCGATGTCTGTGCTGCATATTCCGTCTCACGGAGTTCTGATCAACGGCCTCGTCTATCAACCGGCCGGCGCCGGGCCGCACCCGACACTGGTCATTTTCCATGGCTTGCCAGGGAACGAAAAAAACCTCGATCTCGCACAGGCGGTGCGCCGCGCCGGATGGAACGGCGTGACATTCAACTATCGCGGTTCGTGGGGCAGCCCCGGCGTCTTTCGATTTGCACAGAACCTCGAAGATGCCGACGCCGTGCTCGCCTATCTGCGCGAGCCCGCGAACGCCGCGAAACTGGGAATTGACACGAAACGTATCGCGATCGCAGGCCACAGCATGGGCGGATGGGTTGTCGTACACACCGCGGCACACGATCATGGACTGATAGGCGCGGTGTTGATTTCCGCGGCGGACATGGGCAGGTTTGGAGATTTGCCGCGTGAGAAAGCTGTGGCCGATATGGCGGACGATATGGAATCTCTAGCCGGGGTTACTGCAGAAAGCATGGCCGACGAGCTGCGAGCCCACGCCAAAGAGTTTCGATTTGAAAATGCTGTGAACGGCCTGATTCAGACACCGCTACTCGTTCTGACCGCCAACGACGGCCTGGCGCCTTCTAACGACGACCTCGTGCGCGCCATCGAAGCGAAGGGCGGGAATAAAGTCACCGCCATGCACGTCGCGACCGATCACAGTTGGTCCGACCATCGCATCGCACTCGAGAGCACGATCCTCACGTGGCTCGCCAGCCTGCGCTGATTTTCGGAAACCGCAAACTTTTTCAATTCCGCTGATGCCCGATGATTTGATCCGCCGCCGAAGAGCGTCAGCCGTGAGCGCATTCGTTCGTCCAGGTTGCCACGCACTGTACCGATACAGGCCGTCCGGCCAGTAGAAGCGGGCCGCGCCAGCCCTCATAATTTGCAATCCTTCCTAACCCGCGTCTTCTACGTCATAGGTGAAGAGCGCGGAGAACCTTCGGGACCTGAGCCACAGATGCAATACCACCAAACTCACAGCCGCGGGCGCGAAATGCTTCAGCGAACGCGAGTGATTCTGTGTGTTGCGCTCTGTGCAATTCTTGCCGCGTGCGGATCGGTAGGAAGCGGCAAGAGTGGGTCGTCTGGTGGATCAGGTGGCGGATCGGGAGGCGGTTCGAGCGGAGGTTCTGGTGGTTCGAATCCCGGAGTTGCGATTTCTCCGCAAGGCGCCGATGTGCGTGCGGGTAGCACGCAGCAATTCACGGCCACGGTGACTGGAGAAGCGAACAATAATGTCACGTGGTCGGTTAACGCCATCGTGGGCGGTGCGTCCGCAACGGGCACGATTAATACCTCCGGTCTTTACTCCGCACCGTCCAGCGTGCCGAATCCAAATTCCGTAACGATTCAGGCGGCGAGCGCCACCGATTCATCGCTTAGCAGCAGCGTCACCGTTGACGTTCTCAATCCAATTCCATCGATCAGCAGCGTTCAGCCATCGACGATTAACACTGGCGCATTTTCGATCGCGGTTACCGGCGCGAATTTCGTTACTGGCGCGCAAGCGATGCTCGGGAGCTCGGCGCTTGCTACTACCTATGTATCCGCGACGCAACTAACGGCGACGGGCACCGCAACTTCCGCGGGAACCTTTGCGGTCACCGTCGTGAATCCCGACCCCGGCAGCGCGACTTCGAACAGCATGAACTTGCAGGTCAATTCGACTGGCAACACGAGCGCATGCAGCGGAATCGGTCTCGGACAAGGTGCGAGCTTGAACGGGTTCATTCCATTCCCGGCGGACAACGCGTGGAACACAAACATTTCCGGCGCGCAGGTCGATGCGAATTCAAACGCCATCATAAATTTCATCGGACCGAGCATCGTGCTGCATCCGGACTTCGGCTCGGGCGAATATAACGGGAGTTCCATCGGGATTCCCTACGTCGTTGTTGGCAGCGGTCAGGCATTCGTTCCGATCGATTTCACTGCTTACGGCGATGAAAGCGATCCAGGTCCTATGCCGGTTCCGTCCGATGCGCCGATCGAAGGCTATCCGAATCCCGGCACCGGCGACCGGCACGTGCTGGTGCTCGACAACTCAAATTGTTGGCTCTACGAACTCTATAGCAGTTACCCGAATAACGACGGAAGTTGGAACGCGGCTTCAGCCGCGGTGTGGGATTTGCTGAACGACGAGCAGCGGCCATACACATGGACATCCGCCGACGCCGCCGGGCTTTCGATTTTTCCGGGCCTCGTCCGCTACGACGAAGTGGCTAGCGGTCAGGTCCAGCACGCGATTCGCTTTACGCTCGCAAATAGCCAGGCGGCGTTTGTGCTGCCAGCGACGCACTGGGCGGCCAATTCAACAAATGCGAATGCCGCGCCCATGGGAATGAGGATGCGCCTGAAAGCGAGCTTCGACGTCAGCGGCTTCTCTGCGGCAAATCAGGTGATTCTGACGGCGCTCAAACAGTACGGCATGATCATGGCCGATAACGGCAGCTCGATGTATATCAGCGGCGCGCCGGATGACCGCTGGGATAATGACGACCTGCACTCGCTCGATGGCGTAACGGCATCGGATTTCGAAATCGTACAGATGGGCACGATCTACACCGCATCCAATGTGCCGCAAGGCGCCTCGCCAGCGATAGATAGCTTCACCGCGAACTCGACCACCGTTTCCGCCGGGACGCCCGTGACGCTGAATTGGAGCACATCTTCCGCGTCATATTTGATCGTCTCGCCAGATATTGGCGCGGTGCGCGGTACGAGCGCCACCGTGACGCCCGCTGCGACAACGACCTACACGCTCTATGCCACGAATGCCTTCGGCCGCACGACAGCGACAGTTACTATCACCGTTCAATAATCGATTTGTTCGTTCAAGGGGCCTTGGGCAGCGACAGCGAAGATTGGCCAAATACATATTTCCAGCCGGCGGCGGTGCGCACGTAGGCGTCGCTAAACCAAAACGTGTGGTCGAATGGCTTTCCGGCATCTATGCCTTTTTCCCAAAGCTTCACAGTGACGAATGCCGTATCGCCCCACACGCGAACCTTTTTTTCGAGTTCGTCGTTGTGTTCGTACGGCGGATTTCCGATGCGGGTGTCCGCGAGCACATCGGCTTTGGTGTAGGACTTGCCTGAACCTGTCACGAGTACGAAATCGTCAGCCAATATGCGATCCATCGTAGCCGCGTCGTTCACTTTCACGGCGGCTTGATACTCGGTGTCCAGATCCCCGACTATTTTTGCGTCATCCGCCGCAGCAGACCCGCGCGGACGGAAAATAATATCGAACCACGGCTTCCAGGTGGCGCCACCATCAGTCGAAGTTACGGCCGTCTCGCGAACGCCTCCCTCTGCCGGCTTCCAAGTGCCGCGCACATGGCGCTCTTCGCCGGTGGCCGTGCGGTCCACACCGCTGAGAACGATTTCACCCGCTTGTAATTTGCCCTCGATAACCAACAGCTGACCTCGATCTGTCACCCAGCTCTGATGCCACACTTTTCTCGACGCGTCATAAATGGTGAAACTCTCGCCTTTGTGGCCGCCTGCTCCCTCGTAGATTTCGTGCAACGCGCAGCCATTTAGGATGGAATCCACTCGCGCGTGCGCGACCTTGGCGGTGCCGCCGACGTCATATGCATCCCAATCGCCTATCCAAAAATCAAGTTGATGATATTCAGGTGCAGTGCAGGCGGCTGGCTGCTGCAATTCCACGGGGGTGGCGGCATGAATGGATGAGCAATCAATTTTCACGAAGAGCATGACGAAAGAAATGGCCGCGACCCTCATCCAGAGATTGATCGATCTCATTTTTGAGCTCCTTATTTTTCGCGAACCGCGCGCCGCCCTGGTGCGATAGCAGGGAATAGTCTGCAATACAACCGCGACGAATTCCCAAATAATTCCGCCAGTTTTTTTGGGATACGGCGCCGGGATGGTTGAGGCGCCTATTCTATTTCGCCGCGGATGTGCTTCGATAACTTTTCGATCTTCTTGAGGTTTGCGACCAGGTCTGCCGGCAGCACGCCGCTGCGCATTTTCGCGAGCTCGTCTGGCAGGCCAGCTGCAAGCTTTTGCAGCTCATCGGATTCCGTTTTCAGTTGCGACAGATCGGCCTGACGCTTTGCGGCCTTCTGATTCCAACCGCCCGGCTCACCAGGCACCGGAGCATCCGTCGCGCGTAGTCTCGGTGGTCGCGTGGGCACGGGTCCGGCCTGTGGCGCCACCCCGCCTGGACCCGACGGATTTTGCAGTCGCTCCGCATTCGGAGAAAATGTGAATCCGAGAAATAGTGCAAGTCCGGTGATTAACTTGAACTTCAGATGGAATGGCCGCATGAGCGCTCCTCTCTCGATGTGTAGGCCGGGTCCGTCACGCGTGTGCTCGTCGACGAATCGCGGTCGAGCCGAGTGCAGGTGCCCCAAATGACGCCAATGAGTGTTTCTGAGATGCCGAAATGTGTAATCGCTGGCCGGCAGAGTGAAGAAGAACCGCACATCGGCGCAAATTCTATTCCGCACCAAACGGCAAGTCAACGCGCTGGGGAACGGGGTCGCCTTATCGCGGCAGAGCCGCTTAGAAGGCGATCGCGTCTATCGCGTAGCGCTCGCTTCGCCGCTGGCGGCCAATCGTGGTGGGCTAGGAAATATGGGGCTTATGCGCTTGCCTTTTCCCCTTGGAAGAACCAGTGGACGCAGTATTTATCGGCAAGATGGCCGTAGCTGCCAAAAGGCATATCACGCAAGTCATCGAGCAGCTCTTTGTTCGCTCCCACTGCCAGCTTGTCGAAGATTGACCTCAGCTCGTCGTACTTTCCTCTGTTGATGTACATGGCGACAGTATTGCCCTGCGTCGGTGTCCGCGTGGGATGGAGCCAGTCTGTAGCGGAAAACTCTATGGCGCCGCTCTTCAGGTTCGCATAAGCCACTTTGTGATGCTGTTCCGGCGGCATGTGCGCCTTCATCGGCGTGTCACTCAATTTCGTGATGGTCAGATCGCCGCCCAGGCAAGATTGGTAGAACGCCATCGCTTCGGCGCAGTTGCCATCAAACAACAGGAAAGGCGTGAGATTCAACATTTCCGCTCCTCTCCACTCATTGTTCCAGTTCTTCCGTCCATCCAGTACCGCGGGGAAGAGTTTCTGATTCAATTACACGAAGCCCGCTTCGGGCTTGCATGTAGCGGCTGCGCCGGAAGTTTTTGATTTAGTTGGCGGGGCCGACGGGGTTCGAACCCGCGACCTCCTGCGTGACAGGCAGGCGTTCTAACCAAACTGAACTACGGCCCCGCATTCAAAATCAGCGAAATCGCGAAAAGCGAGTGTTGATGGGCTTATCGAAGCACCTGCGCATTCTGGGCCGTTCGATCCAGTTGCGCAGGAAACAGCCGATCTACACCACCAACACAAAGTTCTCGCGCGCTGACCGCTAATAATCCTAACACACAAAGTGCAGAACGAAACCGCTGCGAGGATCGGTGGTGAAGGGTTCCGCGTTCCGATTTGAGATGGTGGGACAGCTCGCGCGGCCGCAGGTCTGAGGAGGAGATGGCATTGCGCGGCTACATTCTCAGCATGAGCGGCCTGCAGCGGCGATCGAAGGGATGCAGCCCATTACGACTGCATCCCCGACCGATCGAACGCTCCAACCTCGCCCACGAGGCAAGCCAGAGCGAACTTGTCAGAACGATACTTTCACGCCGAACTCAGCCTGACGCGGAGCGCCGTAGCCATATGTTCCGGAGCCGAGCGTAACCAAGTTCGTGCGAGGTGTGGTGCCGTGAGCGGTCGTCCCGTTGGCAGATCCTTCGCTGCCATCCAGAATGCCGCGCAAGACGTTTCCTGCAGGATCCCAGTTCTGATAGTTGAACACGTTGAAGATTGCCGCCTCGGGAGAAATTACAAACCGCTCAGAGAGTCCGTGCCAGATCTTGTTCGGGCGGAGCCTGAGCGAAAGATGAAAGTCCGTCGTGTATAGCGGCGAAACTCCAACTTGTCCGTCAGGCGCGAGTAGGATTTTTGGAACCACGGCGCCGAGAGAGTCGAGTTGAGCCTGTGAGAACAGGCCCGCCGTCACCAGTGCCTGACCGGCAGGTGTAAGTTGACCGGCCGTGGTGTTGTTGAAATTGTTGATGACGTTGTTGATGTCGCTCGCCTTGATGCTGCGGCCGTAGGCGCCGAGATTCGTGCCGGGCAGAGGATCGCCAGGTCGCGTGTTCGTGTTTCCGCCGAAGGAACCGTCACCAATGATGTCGTTGGTGAAGATGCTTCCCGACGGCAGCGTGAGAGTCACCGGAAGCGCGGTCGCCCAGTGCGTGAGCGTGCTGAATTGGAGGCCGAGTGGAAGGTCCATAACAGCGCCGACCGTGAGTTGATGAGTGCGGTCGAGACCGTTCGGCCCGAAGTATTTGTTGGGGTCCGCGAAGTCAGTTGCACCGGTGGTAAAGTCCGTGTCGAGCGCGGTGGCCTGATAACGAGACAAGGCGTACCCCACCTGGAGATTCAAGTTGTGAGTACCGGGCAGCGGATGCTTGATATCGGATTTCAAGCCAACCTGCATGCCGCTATAGACGGAGCGCCCGATTGGGAAGAACATCTGATTCATGCCGACGTTGGGGTTCACCCCCGCAAAGGCGCAAGTTGGGCACGGCGCGCCCCCGGTGATTGCGAGACTTGAATCCAGTCCGTTCGCCGCGTAGCTCTGATATGTGGCGTTTGCCCCGATCGCGCAGTTGATCGATGCGGAGCTGTCGGAGTTTCCGCAACCGAGAGAAGCGTTCGTCGCTTCGATTGCGGCGATCGCAGCGGACTTATTCAAGAAACGCGCGTCGCCAATGTGATTGGTGTCATAGTTCAGTAGTGAGTGGAGGCCCACCGATCGAACGTAATCCACACTTAGGACCGTGCCTGGATGGAGTTCGCGAGCGATGCCGGCATTCATCTGCCACGTTCTGGGTGACTTGTACCCGGGATAGAGAGGGGACGTCCCGGTGACGCTGCCGGCGGCCAGCGCCGTGCCGATGAAGTTCGGATTGGCTTGCGGACCCGCGGCTAGGACTGCGGCTTGGTAAGCCTTCTGGAAGGCAATGATGTCGTCAGCAACTGCTCCGATCGGTTGCCCGCAGAAAGTCGCGAGTGTGGGTGACAGCGGCACCACTACGGGCTGGTTGTTCACACACGCGGCTGGAAAGGTTAGAAATCGTCCCGACGTCAATCGCGTGGATCGATCGAAGAGCACGTTGTTCCACACCGAGTTGTCAAAATAAAGACCGCCGCCCACGCGAATTACTGTCTTACCGTCGCCTTTCGGATCCCAAGCAAAGCCGACATTCGGAGAGAAATCTTTGTTCGGTTGGTTTACTGGATCCTGCAGTCCAGAGATAAATTGGTTATTGAACGCGGCATACGCGGGGACGCCTGGAAGGTCGGCATCCGAACGACCCGTATCACGCGTGTACCGGAGACCGTAGCTAAGCGAGAAGCGCCTCCAAATCTTCCACGAATCCCCCATGTAGGCTTCAAATCGCGAATCGAACAATCCGCCTGCCGGCAAATTAAATTGGGGAATCTCGGACGCAAAACCGAAACCGTTCCCGACAATTACCGTGTCCGCGAGATAGTCCAGCGGGTTGCCAGGATCACCGCCCGGTGCAAGATCGGTCAGCAAAGGATTGACTTCGGGTCCGGTACCGACAAACGAAGCAAAGCCGCCGCCAAGGAGTCTGTTGTAAGTCACGCCATAACGCAGGATGTGCGTGCCGATGATCTTGCTTCCGTCGTACTTGACTTGTTTATCGCTTTGGTAAGTCTGTTGCGGCGCCAGAAAGTTCGGTCCCGAACAGAAATTATCAACGCCAGAAAGGCAGATGGCATCGTTACCGATGTTGATGGCGAGTCCCGGCACTGGATTGAACTGGCTGGGCAGTTCGGAGGTGCCGTCCCCGATGATGTTGTGGAACTTGGTGTAGCCGAACCGAATGCTGTGAGTGAATGTGCCCGTATTGAAATCGGTTCCGACCGCGTACACCTTCGTGTGGTCACCATTGCTGAATGGTTGGTAGGAGTTGCCCACAAATCCGCGAACACTGAGATTGTTTTCGTAATTGAACCGCGCAAATATGCGCCAGTTGTTCTTCACGACGTAATCGACCCGTCCAAGATACTCATTGTCCTTGAACGGCGCGTTAAAGCTGCCGCTAAGACTGTTAAACGGGGCGCCCAAAACTACCGGATCCGCTTCCGCTTGCTGTGTGCGTTCCCAGTCACCGAAGAAAAACAGTTTGTCTTTCCAGAATGGGCCGCCGAGCCTTGCGCCATATTGCTTGCGGGAGAAGGGAAGGGCCGTGGGCGCAAATCGCGCGGCGAGCTCATCGTTGCGGAAATCATAAAAGCCGCCGCCATGGATAGCATTGGTGCCGGAGCGCGTCGCCACGTTGATCGCGCCCGTGCCGCTAATTTCAGTGCTCAAATCCAGAGATGAGCCTTCAACCTGGAACTCTTCGATGGCGCTCTGAGGAATGTTTTGGGTGGTCGTTCCCACGTTCTCGTCGCTGATGTCCACTCCGTCAATTTCGATTCGAGCTGCGCGACCGTAGCGGCCGCCGAAGGACACAGATGAATAGCCGTTCTTCGTGGGATCGAACGTCGAGCCATCCTGAATTTGCACGCCGGGTTCCAGCTGGGCGAGGTCGAGGAAATTACGGCCGTTGACGGGCAAATTATCGATTTGATCCGCAGTCAAGACGCCCTGAATCGTTGCTTGCTCGGTGTTGACGTGCGTTTCCTCACCCGTCACCTCTATCACCGATGACGAAGCGCCGAGGCTCAGGTTCACCGTATTGGGGGTAATCACGCCGACTTGGACCGTGACCGTCGTTTCCGAGGTGCGGAAGTTCGGCGCTTCCACCCGGACGATATATATCCCGGGGTTGAGCGGTCCGGAGTTGTACGTACCGGCCGAGCTCAGGCCGATCGATATCGCTTGGCCAGTCCCCTTATTTATGATCGTGATCTTCGCGGAGGGTACCGCGGCACCCTGTTGATCGAGAATCGAGCCTTCGATAGTGCCGGCTGATTGAGTTGTCTGGGCCAAAGCCGACGGCCCGCCGATGCACGTGAGGAGCAGCAGAATCGAACAAACACGCGCCGCGAATTTCAGAACCATCGAATCCTCCGAGGAATTCAAAATGTATTTTGCGAGCCAACGCACTGACTCGCGAATTGACGGAGGTATTCGCAATCCGAGTACTGGATTAGCTCAATCGCGCATGAATCCTTCTAAATTGCGTATCGCGGTACGAACTGATTGTATTCAGGCAACTTCGCACTGCTTCCAAATCCCCCTGAATTGCATTCGGGCGACGTGAAGCGGATTTTCGGAGCAAATCGTTCCGGATATTCGGATATGT
Organism: Candidatus Acidiferrales bacterium; assembly: GCA_049279675.1. Taxonomy (GTDB): domain Bacteria; phylum Acidobacteriota; class Terriglobia; order Acidiferrales; family UBA7541; genus Palsa-147. The sequence continues at coordinate 29,181 of JBAPOP010000131.1, read as the reverse complement.
CTCAATAAAAGAATTGGCTACGGGTCGTCTCTGCCACTCAAGTGCGACATCGCTCTCGGCAACAGAGGAGACACAATATTGAGACTCGAGACACTGGGATAGAAGTTGACGAGATTAAGCTCAGGCGCCTGGACGCTGCAATGTCGAGGGTTTGACCTCGGCCGCGGGCTTGCAACGTGACCCCTGCGAACGAGTTTTAGTGCCGCGCTGGAAGGATTCCACGCAGAGAAAGTGCTGCACCGATCCGGTCCGCAACTTCAGATTCCACTGAGATTACGTCCTGGAATGTCCGGTCGTAACTGTCGGCCCAGAGCTGGGACTGATCTTCCGCGCGGACGAGTCGAACTGCAATGTGAGTTCGGTTATTCGCGGTCTGTACCGATCCCTCGACGATGTAATCGACCTTTAGCTCCTGCGCAATCTGCCGCACCGTCTTATCTGAGTGTTTATACCTCATGGATGTGGTTCCACAAATCACCGCAAATCGGGATGGGTATTGGCTCGCCAGTCGTGTAATAAGCGCGTCGTGTAATCCATCCGCCATAGACTCAACTTCGGGGCCAGAGGCTATCTCCGCAAATGGTAGAACTGCTAATCGTATAGGTTCATTCGACCCAGCTCGTGCAGATAAAACATGGCGGTAACCGAACGCCACTATCGTAGCAACGAGCGCCGCCGCGCAACATGCGGCGACAAAAATCCTTCGCCGGAAGTCAGTCGAATTATGCGATTCAGAATTTGCAGCCACAGGATTGATGGATAGGACCGAAGCGGCGTCAGCCGACGTGTGCATTGCCGGAGTTCTGATTTTCAGTCGAACGACGGGCTCGATGAAGCGGTATCCCTGTCCCGGAATCGTCTCAATAAATCTGGAATCTTTCGATGAATCGCCGAGCGCTCTTCGCAGTGTGCAAAAGGCAGTCGTCAAGTTTGCGTCGAAATCCACGTGCGTACCGGGCGGCCAGAGACGCGCGCGGAGTTGCTCGCGCGTCACAATTTGTCCTTCACTTTCGACGAGAATTGCCAGCAGGGTAAACGGCCGGCCCTTTAAATGGATTTTCAGGCCGTGGCGCCGCAACTCAAGGCGCACGCAGTCAATTTCAAAGCTTTCGAATCGATAGAAATTCGAAGAGGTTTGCGAGCCGGATGGCGCGAGTTCGTGCCCTGTCGCCGGTTCCGGCGCCGATCGCTCGGGCCGCGATGTGTCCTCGATCATGTCACCCCACGCGTCTGGGACAACGGCTAGATGCGCGAATTTTGAATCACGTGCGTGCCGATTTTCGTTCGCGGGTCGCGAGAGCCAGCGACCGGCGGGTGGACGCCGTCGGATGACTTCTCGACATGCCCCGGAAGTAAATCACTGTAAGCCAGCACATACCCTGCCAATTTGGCTCTCCGATTCGCGCGTCCGGCTCATAGGCGCTGCCACTCGACAGAGAGGTCCGAAATCGCCGTCCGATTGTCCGGTCAGTGTCATGGACTCTGCCCCCGAACGGCGAAGTGATCAAATCCTTGCGGTGTTAGCAGTTAGACCGTGTCCGGGGCCAGCGGTGAGCAGCAGAAGCACATTCGGCTGCCATTGCAAAAGGAGTCGATTGTGCGGAACACCTCGCTGGCTCAACCTCTTATTTGTGGAATTGCACTGATGCGACGAAACGTCTGTATTCTGGAACGATGCCTTATGGTTTTGCGAACGGTTGCGCACGGAGCTACTCCGTTGAGCGAACCAGCTAGGGCGAACGTTCGGCTCCGCCGAAGTTTTCGAAAAGGGGAGGTGGTGGGCGGTCAGCGATTTGAACGCTGGACCTTCCGGGTGTAAACCGGATGCTCTAACCGCTGAGCTAACCGCCCAGAAATAACATTTCCATCGTATCGGAAGGGCCAGAAAGCGTCAACGTGGCCTTTTCTTGACCTCGAAACACGCAGACAGTACACTGAATTGTTTGAAGAAAGAGTTCGGAGAAAGCTGAATGCTGCTGTCTCGCGATTACGTCAGTTACATGTCGAAAGAGGTGGTTAAGCGCCTCGTTGCCGGCGAAATGATCGAAGTGAAGTCGGCCGAAGTGGTCGCGCAGTACGTCCGCACGGCCATGGCGGAGGAGTTGGGTGTCGAGGACCGTTTGAACGAGGAAGTGCGCGAAATTCTGAGCCAGCATTCAGAGGAAATGCGCCGCACGGGCGTCTCGTATCAGGAAATGTACAAGAAGGTGAAGGGGGAATTGGCGCGGCAGCGAAAGCTGACTCTGCGTTAGCAGCACGGAATTCCGGCGAGGATTATGAGGCTTAGTCGCGAAAAGACGGTTCGGCTTTCACACAAAATCATCGATGTTCTCGTATCGCTCGATGAAGTGGAATTCATTGAGGATCGCGACACGATTCGCCTCGAGATCGTCAATATCCTTCAGGCGCTTCTGAAGCTCGAGGAGCAGGTCGATACCGAAGTGCGGCTCAAGATCACGTCGCAGAAGCGGGAAATTTTGGAAGGCAGCGAGGAGTGGGACGTCCTCTATCGCAAGTATTACACCGAAGGATTGAAGCGCATGGGCGTCGCGGAGACAGTCGAGCGCTAGAGATTCGAAAATTCGAAAAACAAAAAGGGCGTTCCGAGATCATCGGAACGCCCTTTTTGCTGCGAACTGCAGGGAAAATCTAGTCCGGCCTCTTCTTCAGGACTGGACGGTCGTCGTCGCTGCTTGTCGAATCACCGTTGTTCGTGGTGCTGTCGCCATTTGTTGAGGTGCCGTCGGGATTCGTTGTCGTGGCCGTTCCTCCGGCGTTCGGGTCGGTCCGCTTGCGAAGCGTGGGCTTGTCTTTACTGACTTTCTTTTCCTGAACTTTCTGGCCTGCTTCGATCGCGCCCAAGCGCCGCTTCACGACATCGAATTCAGAAGTCGAAACGATATATTCTTCGCGGCTCGGAAGAATTGTCGCGATGGCTTTTTGCGAAGCCTCGATGCGGTCCGGCGTTGGCGGGTGAGTGGAGAAGAGCTTCGGTATCGTTCCCGGATGCTTCTTTTCATCCGCTTCTACCTTCTCGAAAAATTGCACGAAGGCGTTTGGATCGTAGCCGGCCTTGTACATATATTGCAGGCCTAGATAATCGGCTTCGCGTTCCGCGTCGCGGCTGAATTTCAAGTACGTGATCGGAATCAGAAAATTCAATCCTTCGTAAATTCCGTAGCCTGTCCATCCGCCAGGTCCCAAAAGAATCAGCGGAATCGTGGCCATCTGCATGATCGTGCCCTTCGTGGCGTTCCGCGTGCCGTGGCGCGCGCAAACGTGCGCGATTTCATGCGCCATGACGCCCGCAAGCTCCGATTCTTCGTCGGCGCGCAATATCAATCCGCTATTCACGTAGAAGAATCCGCCAGGGAGAGCAAACGCGTTGACGGTGTCCGAATCGATGACCTTGATGGTGAAGGGAACTTGCGCGTCCGAATTCCGGACCAGATTCTGTCCAACTCGATTTACGTATTCGGTGACGACGGGATCGGTGATGAACTTCGAAACGCGATCGACTTCCTGCGCGAGTTGCTTGCCGAGCGCAATTTCATGCTCCATCGAGTACATGTCGAGGCCATGCCCGACCTTGCGATTGCCGATCGCATTGACGTCGGCTTCGCTCCCGCCCTTGACGCCCGAAGGCGTCGGGCCGGTATCTTGAGTTTGCGTCGTGTCTTGAGCTGGAGCAGCGTCCGCTGGAGGAGTCGTCTGAGACTGCTGAGGCTGCGTTTGCGCCGGTTGCGGAGTTTGCGCGGGAGGAGCCTGGGCTTGCTGCTGCTGAGCGTATGCCGCCGGGTAAACGAGAGCCATTGCCAGCAGAATCGCTGCAAACTCTCTCATCCAGGATTTCATGGAGCACCTCCGGCGAACATCGACGTGATTATACACCCTAACGTCAGATGACTCTGAGTGCTTCGATGTCAGCCGCCCGAAAAGAGTTTCTTCCCGGTTTGCCGATTTTTGCATTCGTATTGACGACCTAACCGATTCTGTCTACATTCGTTAAGGATATATGGCGACTCGAAAGATACAGATCGGACAGGTGTGGAAGAAGGACGGCAGCGACGAAACCTACCTGATTACAAAGATTTACAGCGAAGCGCTGGCCACATTTGCCGTCCTGCGCAAGGCTGGTGCCGAGACCGAAGCGCCCGTCCGCGTACGCGTGCAGAATGCTGCGACGGGGCAGGTCCTGCCCGGATTCAAATTCGCACAGGAATCGAACGAATTTTAGAAATGGTCTTTTTTAGGGTAGTGATCGGAACTTAACCGCGCACCGAACCATCAGAGCCCTGAGGCCCCTGCCTCCGGGAACGAGCGCAATCGACGGCAAACTGCCCGCGCCACAGCCCGCACTAGAAGGATCGCACTGGCAATTTCACAATGTCATCCACCGCTTGAATCTCTCGCGTCACAAACGGTTCGGCATGACTTACGCCAATCATCCGCCCGTAGTATCTCGTGATGAGATTCATTTCCTGCTCGAGTTGATCGAGCGGCAGATAGACTTTCGAGCGCTTCTGCGATTTCGGCGGATTGAATTGCGATTTGTAGGCGAGAATGGCGCGGCGGCGCTTCTCGAATTGCGCGGAAATATCCACCGCGAAACTCGGCGTCACATCCTGATAGACGGCGGAGTATAGAATTTTGAATGGCCGGAACGCCTCGCCCTTGAGCGGCATCTGCTTCAATCCCGCGATGAAACATCCTTCGTAGCCGAGACGCGCCGCGGTGTAATGATCGGGATGGCGGCCTTCCCAGTAGGGGAGTATTACGGTGTGAGGCTGCAGCGCGCGGATTCGTTCCGCAATTTTGCGTTTGAATTCCTCGTTTACTTCGAGCCGCGAATCTGGCAACCCAAGATTTTCGCGAATCGTTACCCGGAGGATTTTCGCCGCCGCCGCCGCTTCGCGCGCGCGGATCTCCGGCGTGCCTCGCGTCCCCATTTCGCCTCGCGTCAAATCGAGAATTCCTGTGTGGTAACCGGCTTCGGCCATCTTCACCAATGTGCCGCCGCAGGATAGCTCCACATCATCCGGGTGCGCCGCAATGGCCAGCACGTCGAGTTTCATGTCTCCTCCGCGAAAGATGCGATTGTAGGGATGCCGTGCCGGGTCGTCAAACGCGCCCTCACGACGAACCCGATTTTGACAGAGAATCATCCGATGCTAAGGTGAATCTCTGACTGGCGTGGTGAGGAGGGAGCATGGCGGAAGGGAAGCTCTCAGGAAAAATTGCGCTCGTTACTGGCGCGGCGAAACGTATTGGCCGGAGCATCGCGCTGCGCCTTGCCGACGAAGGCGCGAACGTCGTCGTGAACTACGCTACCTCGAAGGCGGACGCGGATCAGGTGGTGAATGAAATCGTGGAACGCGGCCGTCGATCGATTGCGATTCAGGCGGATGTTTCGAAGAAAGCAGAAGTCAACAAGCTCTTTGCGCAAATCGACAAGGAATTCGGCACGCTCGATATTCTTGTGAATAATGCCGGAATGTTTTTCCCAGCGAAGTTCGAGGAACTGACCGAAGAGCAGTGGGACCGAATCATGAACGGCAACCTGAAATCGCAATTCCTTTGCGCGCAGGCCGCGATTCCATTGCTGCGGCGCGGCACGTCACCGAGCCACATCGTCAACATCTCTTCGCTAGGCGGCCTTCTCGCGTGGCCCGCTTTCACGCATTACTGCGTTTCGAAAGCGGGGGTGATTATGTTGACGCGGTGTCTAGCGCGCGGTCTGGGGCCGAAGATCCTCGTGAACAGCGTCGCGCCCGGCACAATTCAATTCCCGGACGAGAAGCCCGACGAGGACTACATTCGTCAGGTGCCGCTGCATCGCGTGGGCACGGGCGAAGACATCGCGGATGCGGTCGCGTTCTTTGTTAAATCGGATTTTGTAACCGGCCAGATTTTGCCAGTGGATGGCGGCCGGACGCTGGTTTAGTAGCAGCGAGGCGCATACCGCCTCACGCACAGAAGATCGAAGAGACTTCGGTTTGTCTCGCTTCACTTAGGATCGCCGCGGCCTCGCGCAAGCTCAGAGCTAATGGAGATCAATACGCCGCGAGCTTTTCCATCCCCGCGAGGATTTTCTCGGTATTCACAAGCCATGCCTTTTCGAGCGGCGGGCTGAACGGCATCGCCGGAATGTCCGGCCCAGTGATGCGAATGATTGGGCCGTCGAGATCGTCAAAAGCTTCTTCGCCAACGATGGCCGAAAGTTCCGCGCCGAGTCCCATCGTCCGCTTGTCCTCATGGACGATCAGGCACTTGCTCGTCTTCCGCACGCTCGTGAGAATCGCTTCTTTGTCGAGCGGGGAAAGCGTCCGCAGGTCAAGGACTTCAGCCTCGATGCCGCGCTTCGACATCTCTTCGGCCGCCTCGAGTGACAGCGACACCATCGATCCATACGTGAGGACGGTGAGGTCGCGCCCTTCGCGCCGTATCGCGGCTTTTCCGAGGGGAACCGTGAAATCGCCCTCGGGAACTTCGCCCTTTACCGAGCGATAGAGTTTTTTGTGTTCGAAATAGAGAACCGGATTCGGATCGCGAATCGCCGCGAGGAGCAACCCCTTCGCGTCATACGCCGTGGACGGCATGACTACTTTCAATCCCGGTTCGTGTGTGAACCACGTCGCGTTTTCCTGCGAATGATATAGCCCGCTGCCGCTGCTAGCGCCGCAGCAGATGCGAATCGTAATCGGGCAGGTGTAAGCTCCAGCGCTGCGATAGTGAATCTTCGCCGCCTGCTGGACAATCGTATCCATAGCAGGCGTGATGAAATCGGCGAATTGGATTTCAGGGACGGGTCTAAGGCCGACCATCGCGGCGCCAATTGCCGACGCGATGATATTGTTTTCGGCGAGCGGCGTATCGAGGACGCGATCCTCGCCGTATTTATCGAACAGGCCGGCCGTCGCTTTAAAAACGCCGCCGGACGGACCGATATCCTCGCCCATAACGAAGACGCGGTCGTCGCGTCCCATTTCCTGATCGAGCGCTTCGGTAATCGCGTCGATATAATTGATCGTTCTTGGCATGTCTCTCCGGGATTCCTTAGTTTATTCGACCCAGACAAAATTCGTGATTTCAGACGGGTCGGGATAGGGGCTCTTCTCAGCGAACTCAACGGCTTCGTCAATTTCGCGAGTGATCTCAGTCGAGATCTGCGCCTTTTTCGAATCAGTTAGAATTTTCTTGTCGAGGAGATACTTCTCGAAAGCCACCACTGGATCGCGCTTCTTCCATGCGTCCACTTCTTCCTTGATGCGATATTTCGCAGGATCGATTTCCGAGTGGCCGTACCAGCGATACGTCTTGCACTCGATCAGCGTCGCGCCTTCGCCGGAGCGTGCGCGCGCGATCGCCTTCGTCGCCGCGTCATACACGGCGAGGACATCGTTTCCGTCCACCGAGACGCCTGGAAAGCCGTAAGCTTTTGCGCGGTCGGATAAATCCTTAAGCGCGGTCTGCAGCCGCAGGGGTACCGATTCGGCCCAGAGGTTGTTCTGGCAAATGTAGACGATCGGCAGGCGATGCACGCCCGCAAAATTCAGGGCCTCGTGGAAGCCGCCGATACTCGTTGCGCCATCACCGAAGAACGCCACGACGATGGTGTCTTTCTTGAGGCGCTTGAGTCCAAATGCGACACCAGTTCCTACGGCCAATTGCCCCGCGATGCTGCTGGCCGGAGTGATTACGTGCAAATCAGGAAAGCCCATGTGAGCTGGAGAAGAGCGGCCGCGGTCCGGGCTCGTCGCCTTGGCGAACAGCTGCGCGAAGCAAAACTTCAGCGGCGCGCCTTTGATTATGTTTGCGGTCCAATCACGGTGGGAAGGTGCAATCCAGTCGTCTGTGCGGAGGGTAAACGCGGCGCCGACTTCCGTGGCTTCCTGGCCTACCGCCGAGTAGAAGTTACCGCCGAACTTGCTCTGCCGGAAGAGGATGCGCGCCTTTTCGTCGCACATTCGGCATTTGAGCACCGCGGTGTAGAGACTGATACATAGCTCGTTCGAATAAGCCGGTTTCTCCGTCTCGGGCTCTAAAACGGCCCGGCTGCCTTTCGATGCCATTTCCGCTCCTGTGAGCTGGGGCGCTCGATAAATTTCAGTCACGAAAACTATAACATAAATTTGAATTCGGACGGTGGCGGAAGCGCGGCCTCCAAAGGGCATTTGCCGTATGAGTCTATGAAATCTTCAACTTCCCAGATGAAAGCAGGCGAATCAGTTCGCGATCGGCGGGAAGGAAATCAAGAGACGCGAGATTTTCAGGCGCGACCCAGCGAATCTGTTCAAACACCCGGTTCTGCACGCTTGAGCCGTCGGCGCGCGCGATAAAGAAAATCAATTCGATTTCTCTCGCCATCGTGGCGTAGCGGTGCTTCGTGCGATGCACTTCGTCGCCGATATCGGCAGCGACGCCGAGTTCCTCTTCTAATTCTCGAACAAGCGCTTCTGGAGGCTTTTCGTGCGCCCGAACCTTGCCGCCGGGGAATTCCCACTTCAGGCCAAACGCGTCCGCCCTGTGACGTTGGCAGGCTAGGATTCGACCCTCAAAGGCGATGAGCGCCGCAACAACCAGAAGCGGCTTCTCGGCGCCACGTTCGCCGGCCCCCGGGCGCTTGATTTTAGGTTTCATCGAGTCAACTTAGGATGGTCATGCAAACTGGGATACAACGCACGGAACAGCGCTTTGGCCCCGTGCATTAGAGGAGGGCCTGGCGTGTTCAGCCATTCGTCGCGAATCACCACCACGCGTTCATTGCGCACGGCAAGAACCCTGCTCCAATTCGGATTCGCGAGTGTTGCGCGCGGATTGGCGCGCTCGCCAGTCGCGGTCCACGCGAGAACGATCACGTCCGGCCTGGCATTGGCGACGTCACTATTTGAAATGCGCTTTCCTGGAGGCACGGCCATGCGGCCGCCAGAAATTTCAACCAGTTCGGCGACCCACGGCGGCGAACTGATCCGTGGATTTGGCCATGCTTCACAGTAGATGCGGGGTCGCCTCTTGGCGTTCCGCGGCAGCCGTGCGACTCGAGCCCGAACTCGAGCAAATGCCGAACGCATTTTCTCCACGAGCGCATTCGCCGAGGATAGGCGATTCGTTATTCTGCCAAGTGTCCGGCAATCCTCTTCAATCGAGCGAAGCGACCGCGGATTGAGCGCAAGAAAACTCACCGGCAACTCGAGCAATTCTGCGACAACCTCGGCTTTGAACGGAACCGATCCAATCACGAGCGTGGGCCTCAGGCGCTGCACCGCGCGCACATCGAGCGCCCAGCAATCGCCCACGCGCGGTAATTTGCCGACGGGCGCAACGTCCTTGCACCATTTGCTCACGCCAACGAGATTTTTCCCGGCGCCAATTGCAAAAAGAATGGAGGTGACGCTTGGAGCGAGCGAGACGATGCGAAGCTTCTCGGTCGGGCGAATGCTTTTCATCCGGTTGGAGAGTCTAGCAGGGAAGAGCGTGCGGCAAAAAACAAAGCGCCGGAGCTTTAAGCTCCGGCGCTTTGGGTTGTACTTGTGTTAGTCGCGGTTCGAACTACTGTTCCGCTTCGACTTTCTTCACACGCGGCTTCGCCAATTGCCACAGCGTGTCCGAGTCGGTGGCGTCGTGCGGGTAGTATTGCGCCGACTTCTGTCCCGTAGGCAGAAGCACGATGTCCGCACGCCGATTGTATGCCAGCCAGTCCACGCGCTTTGCGTTGGCACGCTTCTTGGGTGGCTTGGCTGGATTCGCTTCCTCGAGGCCCTTCACTTCATCCTTCGAGAGGTTGCGCTCTTCGCCATAGGCTGCTGTTTCGACCTTATCTGCGGTCACGCCCTGGTCAACGAGGAACTGCTTGATCCGCTCGACGCGGCGCTCGCTGAGTTCCTGATTGTGCTTCTTGCTGCCGCGCTGATCGGCGTAAGCCGTGACTGACAACTTCGCGGTGTCGTCGTATTCGAGATATTTCTTAAAGCCAGCCGCGAGGTCGGTGAGGTTCTTTTCCTGGCTCTTCAGCAGTCCGTCGGTTGGGTGATGCGCGTCCGGATAATCCGTCGGATAGAAAACGCTGTAGAGCACAACAGTCGGCATCGGCTCGATCGAACCGGTGACGTGAATCGTCGCGGTCTGCGTTGAGGAGCCGCCGCACACGTTCGTTGCATTCAGCGTGTACGTGTTGGTCTCATCCACGGGGCCGATGTTGGTGTTCTTCGGATTGGCTTGAACCGTCTGCGTGCCGTTCAGGTCAACCTTACCCGTCGGATCAAGATTGGCGTTGTCCGCGTTCGACGTCGACCATGTTAGCGTGGAGGAATCCTGCACCTTCACGCGGTCGCCGATCTTGCGGTAGTGAATCTCGGCTGGGCTGGCAGACAGGCTCGCCTGAACAACCGTGTTCACGTTGATCGTCGAAGTCGCCGTCGCAGTTCCGCCCGGGCCAACTTCGGTCAGCGTGTACGTCGTGGTTGCGTGCGGTGAAACACCTGCCGTACCGTTCGGCGGCTCGTCGCCAACGTTGCTGATATTCGCGCGGACGGCGTCCGTGGCGCTCCAATTCAGGTTCGAAGTCTCGCTGCAATTGATGTTAGCTTTGTCCTCAGAGAAGCCGCCGATCTTGACTGGAGCAACGACGACAGTCGCGCTAGCGACGCCAGCATGGAAGCGGTCAAGCGGAGACTTCTTCATGAGCACTTCGCCGCGCGGCCACGCAATCGTTTGCTGCGTGCCGTTCTTATCGAGGTGAATTACCACCTTCTGATTGGCGGCGACGTTTACCGAACCGGACCAGACGTCCGTGCCATTCCGGGTTACGGTGATGTTGTGGGTGCCCGGTGGTACTAGCAGTTCTTGCTTCCAAATCCAATCCCAATTGAATTCATCCACGTGGCCGACCAAGTATTCGGGCGTCTTGCCTTCGAGCAAGACTGCGGCGCGCCCGGGTCCCTTGAGCTGAATGCGTCCCCATGGCCCACCGACCTTGTCTCCGTACGGCGTCAGCGTCACTTCGACAGGGGTGGTCTTCCCGGCCTCGATGTTGACGTCCTGGGAAGAGAGTTTGTAGCCATAGTTAACGACAACCACGGTGTGCTTCCCGGCGGGCAGAGAGATCGTATGGTTGCCATCGTTGATCGCCTTACCATCCACAAACAAATAAGCTTGTTTGGGCACCACATGAATTTTTAGCTTGCCGTCCTGCGCGTATGCTGTTCCGGCACTCAGCACGAAAAATGCGGCAAGAAGCGTAACTATCCACAACCGGAGTCGTCGTATCTGCATTTCTTGTGGCCCTCCTCAGGGCTACCACAACTTATGTTCTTTGATTCCCAGGGGTTCGAGGCTTGCTGGACGCATTAGACTACCGTCCCAACTACCCTCATGTCAACGGTTTATCACTAAATTTCCGTTTTCATGCAAAACTATTCTCAGTCTGCCGCACTCACGATTGTGTACTATAATTCGAAAATCTTGCATGTTTAGTCCAGCCGTAATCGATCACTTCAAGAACCCCAGGAACCCTGGCGACATCTTAGATGCAAATGCAGTAGCCGAGGTGACAAATCCTGTCTGTGGCGATGTGCTCAGGCTCTCCGTAAAAATGGAGGGGGAGCAGATCGTCGAGGCGCGATTCAAAGCTCAAGGGTGCGTCACCGCCATCGCGAGCAGTTCCTATCTGACCGAACTTCTTCAAGGCAAGACGATCGACGAGGCGCGGCTAATCACCTATCAACAGATATCGGAGGGACTCGGAGGATTGCCAGCCGCTACCGTTCACGGCAGCCAATTGGCTGCGGAAGCCCTTCGCGCGGTGCTCGCGAAGCTGAAATGAATCGTTTGCACTTGACAGATTAATATTGAAACGTCGCGAGAACGGTTATTCATGGTGCTGCGAGAGGCGGATGGGCTCTTTTAGGTTTCCTAACTGGCGCCTAACTCTGTCATCGATGCGGGATCGTCTAAATTCAAAATCACTCCCTCTTCTTCGGTCGGCACGCTTGCAATTTCGTTGGCGTGCGCCCGGACGACGGCGCGCGCTCCTGTATCCATCGGTGCTGCCATCAATTCGTGAAATAGCGTGCTGCGGAACAGAACTGGATGTCCGCGGCGGCCGTGATAAGTCGGCAGGACGATCGCGCACCTCGTTGCGTCAAATGCTTCAATCATCGACGCGACGAGATGCAGCGTTACGAGCGGATGATCGACTGGACAAAGTAACGCGCCTTCAACTTCTGCCCCATCGAGGCTCCTCAATCCGGTTTGAATCGACGAAAGCGGCCCTTTCTCCCATTCGAGGTTCACGACGATTTTTGAAGTGCCGGCCGTCAGCTGAGAGCGAATAGAGTCGGCTCCGGCGCCGAGCACGATTCGCGTCACTCCGATACGCGGATGCCGTGTCGCGGCCAGCAAATGTTCAACGAAGGTGAGTCCGCGGAAGCCCACGAGCGCCTTGGGGCTGCCCATCCTTCGTGATTCGCCCCCTGCAAGGATGATCGCGGCGATCATCGGGGGCTAACCTCGCGGCGAAGTTGCAACTTGAGCGAGCTTGACGCTTTTGTGAGGGAGGTTTTCGGCGTTCCTGCGAATGGCAACAAGTTCTGCCGTGATGCTGACGGCGATTTCTTCCGGCGTGAGCGCGCCAATTTCGAGACCTACAGGCGCGTAAACGCGTTCGAGTTTTTCGGCGGGGATGCCGGTTGCTTCAAGCGCTTTGTAAACGGAGAGGACTTTGCGTTTGCTTCCAATCATTCCGATGTAACGGGCGTCCGTCCCGGCGGCCCATTCGAGCACGCGCATGTCGTCTTTGTGCCCGCGCGTGACGATCACGATGTAGGTCGAAGCGTTCGGGTGGAGCTTTGCGAACGCGTCTTCCCATGTTGTGTAGATTTCGCTGGCCATTGGAAAGCGCTCGGCATTCGCGAAGCTCGCCCGATCATCGACAATGCCGATCCAGAATCCCGCGAGGCCTGCGATCTTGGCCACCGCCGTCGAGACGTGCCCACCGCCGAAGATATAGAGTCGCGGCTGTGGCAAAATCGGTTCGACGAAGATTTCGAGTGTGCCCCCGCAGATCAGACCCGAATCGTACGTGGCGTCATTATTCAAATTGAACGTCATCTTTCGCGGCTGCTCGACATCAATTACTTCTTTCGCTGCCGCCCAAACTTCGGCTTCGACGCAGCCCCCGCCGATCGTTCCCTCAATCGAACCGTCTTCGCGCACCAGCATCCGCGAGCTTTCGTAGCTGGGAATCGAGCCGTTCGTGTGCACGATTGTCGCGAGCGCACCTCGACGGCCCTCGCGCCGCATCTTCACGATTTCTTCGAAGAGGTCCATTGGAATCGATCTGTATTGAGCCGTGCCTTGCAATGTTTCACAGCGTCTTGCCGCGTCTCGCAGTCAGCCTCTCGCTCAAGGTTAAGTCTCGTATCAGCCGCTGTCAATTTTCTTTGAAGCGCATAGCACGGGCGCACTACCCGCGCCACGATTCGCTGTTGCCGATCTGACGCACGGGTTCTGAATGCTTCGGAGTCTGATCTGTCTGCTCGCGGGTTCCGGACTACTGCACTCGCACCGGAATTGAATAGTCGGACGACGGCGTCCGCGCCTGAATGCTTGTCTTCCCCGGCGCGATGGCGGTTACTACTCCTCCGGCATTCACTGTTGCTACGCGCGGATCAACGGATGTGAAGGTTGTCTTGCTGGATTTGGTGAGTTCTTGATGCGAGCCGTCGGCAAACGCGCCGAGCACCCGGACGGGGATTTGATCTCCAACGTGCTCGAAATGAATGCTGGCCGGCTCCGCCCAAATCCTGGCGGGCTCCTCGGACCTTTCGACGTCAATCGTCAATGCCGCGGATTCCACGTCGTCACCGGAAATTTTTCCCATCGCCGTAACGTAATAAGTACCCGGTTGCGTGTCCGCTGGAATTCGCAACAAGAACTGAATTGGGCGCAATTCGCCTTGGCCGCGAGCCATAATTCCCGGCGCTCCGCCGGAGATAACCACGCCGGGCCCCAGCGGCCGTTGCCCGATCAGCGCGAGCTTTTCGACCGACGCGTCCGCCAACACAGAAATCGTAATCGTTTGCCCTGGCCTTACGACCGTCCCCGCGGAGGGCGAGATGACGCGCAGCCGATTCTGCTGGGCGCCACTTGGGTTGGCAATGAATCCTGCGATTAGGACCAATACGCCCGCGATTCGTCGCGCGAATTTATTTATTCGCATGTCCGTCACCCTCCTACGTTTTCACCGCCGCAAGTTCGCTAACGTCTAAACGCATTCAATTTGCCGCAGCTTTCTAATGAAAATCGGTGCCATTCGGCGCTTCATTCAAAAGATTGATCACTTCGGTCGAAATGTTCGACGCGGGATCGAGCACGGACGGGCCGTTGAAGTCCAATGTCTCGAGCGCCGCTGTGTGAATCACGCCGGAATACTGCAGCCCCGCGAGCAGGTTCAACGCGCTATTGATCGGCACGATCGTGTCATTGTTCTCCCCGTAAACCGTCGGCCAGTTCTTGGCGGTTAGATCCTTCGCCAACGGGTTACTCGAGCACAGAAGTCTCAGCGCCTCCGCGTTGCAGAAGATGCAGCTCAACCCGTTCAGATTGGTGGAAGTCGCGATTCCGCCGATGTAAGCCGTGGGGAAGGGTTGCGTCGATTTGAGATTCAGCAGCGCGTTGCTCAAGCTGCCGCCATTGCCATTGCCTTCGAGGTCGTAGACGGCACCGTCGGCCGTCTGCCCGGAAAATGTGACGGACTGCAACGCAATGTCTCCATCCGACGCGAGAACGTTTCTCGCGCAGGCGTTCGTACTCAAGAGCAGATCTGCCGCCACGGGCGTGCCGAGGTGTGGCGTCGCAATGGTGATGAGCTTGTTAATCGGTCCCGCGCCGAACGTGCTGTTGCTGAGGAACGTCGACAGCAAATTCGCCGTGCGTGAGATGTCGCCTCCCATGCTATGGGCCACGATATCCGCCTTTACCGATGCTACGTTCGCGCTCGTCCGGTAAGCGGCGATGAAATTGTTGATTTGCGTAAGCACCGAGGGAGCGTTGTACGCGAATCCGAGCGAATTCGCTTCAATCGAAGAATCAACGCTGCTCGAAAACGATGGCGTCGTGCTCGTGACTCCCGTGATGGCATTCGCGTAAACGGCGCGGCTCACGTTGAAATTCGCGTCGGTAATCAGCGGCGTGAAGTTATTGAAGCTCGACGCGTTGCCCCACAGGCCGTGCACCAGCACCACCGGCGGCCGCGCGACGGTGACGCTGGTGTTCGTCGCTGTCCCGCTCGCTGGCGTGACGCGCAAAGTCACGCTGCGAGTGGTCGAGGCATTGTCCCCTGATCCGCGTGAAAAATTCACCGGCGCGCGATAAATCGCGAATGCTTCCGCGCCCGCGGAAGTCGTGACGGCAGCCACGCTGAGGGTGCTCGCGAGCGAGCTCGTGCTGCCACCGAGCGCCATCAGCCCGCCATCATTCGGAACTGAACTGCTTTGCACGCCTTGATCGTTGATGACAGCGACCGTAAAAGCCTGTCCCACACTCGTCGCTGGAATTCGGAGGACCGTCTGCGTCGTGCCGTCCGCCGCCGCTCCCGCAACGATTCCCGTCGTCGCTGCCGCGATGTTATTGACGACTGTGGTCACGGCAGAGCCGTTCAGGAGGTTAGCCACCACGGGATCGATTAATACTGGATTCGCAGTCGTTGCGAACGAGATGGCATTGATCACGAACTGAAAATCCGTCGAGCGGCTTACGATCGTGACCTGGCGAATATTCTCGTACGGCAAGCTCACCGTTCCTGATCCAAATCCGACGCTTTCGGGCAGCGTTTCCTCGCGGAGATTGCGTTGTTCATCCTCGGTCGCGTAAGAGATCTCTAAGGCCTGCGGGCTCTGATACGACAATTCAACATGAGCGACCTTCTGATGAAAATGAATCGAGATCTCCGGAGAGCAGCCGGCGCATTCGAACGACGTGCCGTAGACAGTGGTTCGCCCTGTGGGGGAGAACGAGGAACCGCGCAAGATTTCGCCGCCGGAAACAGTGGCCGAAAGCGAGTGCACGGGCGGCTGCACGGCGTCGAACCGGCTCGGTCCGGCAAAATCCTCGAAGTCGATCTTTTGATTCTGCGCGAAGAGAGGGCTCGCGAAAATCGTGCTCGCGAGAAAAGCAATTACCGCAAGGCCTGTCAGAGGTTGAACGCGCGTCCGCATCGTAGGCTCCTTGGCAGAACTACAAAAAACGCATTGATGTGAAATTCGACTCCATCTTTGCGCAGGAACATACGCCTGACAGACATTGGCGTCAATCTCAACTTAACTTTCGAGACACGCACGCGTACCGTTACGCCTAATGCCGCAGCGGCCAGTCTGCCGAGCGTCCGTGCGGCTATCGAGCAGCTTCTCGTGGCGCGGGCATCCTGCCCGCGCCACGAGCGAATGGTTGCCCAAGCATTCAGAATTGCAATTCCTTGTCTTTTGCGCCATCGTGGCGCCTGCCAATGGCAATGACCGATTTCCGCTCAATTTCGCGCACGCGCAGGAGCTCAATCTCGTCGGAGATAGTCGCGTCATGAAGGCCATCGTCTTCGAACACCACGGCGGCCCCGAAGTTCTCCGCTACACCGACATGCCCGAACCGTTCGTCCGCGCGACTGACGTTCTCGTTCGAGTTCGCGCCTGCGCGCTCAATCATCTCGATCTGTGGGTGCGCCGCGGCATTCCCGGCATGCAAATTCCGCTGCCGCACATTCCTGGAAGCGACGTCGCCGGCGAAATCGCCGCGGTGGGCGCCGCAACTACGCGCGTGAAAGTGGGAGACAAAGTAATCCTCGCTCCCGGAATTTCCTGCGGCCAATGCGCGCAATGCCTGGCGGGCGCGGATAATTTCTGCCGGCAGTACAAAATGTTTGGAGAAATGGTGGATGGAGGCTGCGCCGAATTCGTCAGCGCGCCGGAAGTGAACGCGATACCGAAGCCTGAGCGCCTCTCGTTTGAAGAAGCCGCTGCCGTGCCGCTGGTATTTCTTACGGCGTGGCACATGCTCATCGCGCGTGCAAAAATTCAGCCGGGTGAGACGGTCCTCGTTCTCGGCGCGGGCAGCGGCGTTGGAACTGCCGCGATTCAAATCGCGAAACTCGTTGGCGCGCGGGTGATTGCCACGGCAGGCTCCGAGGAAAAACTCGCGCACGCAACTAAACTCGGCGCGGACGTCGTCATCGATCACGCGAAGCAGGACATTGCTGCCGAAGTGAAGCGCCTTACAAATCGCCGCGGTGTGGAAGTCGTCTTCGAGCACGTCGGCATCGCCACATGGGAGAAAAGCCTGGCGAGCCTCGCGCCCGGCGGCAGGCTCGTCACCTGCGGCGCGACGACGGGCTACGACGCGAAGATCGATCTCCGGTTTCTTTTTTCGAAGCAATATTCGATTCTTGGTTCGAAGATGGGAAGCAAATCCGATTTATACGCGGCGCTCGAGGCGATGAATCAGGGCAGGCTGAATCCTGTTATAGATAAAGTGATGCCGCTCGAAAAATGCGCCGAGGCCCACGCGCGCCTCGAGAGCCGCGAGCAATTCGGCAAGATCGTTCTCAAGGTGGGACCGTAATTTTGGTCGCCGCGTATTCCACGGGCGCCTGTAGGGTCCGTCGGAAGACGGACCGCTTTTTTCGCACCAGGCACAGCGATTGTTGAATTGCGCTCCCCGCGCCAAGATGCGAAAATGAATTTGTCATTGCGAAACAATGGCATCGGCGTAACGATTTCACGCCAGGGAGATTTCAGGCATGGCGGTTGAACTAGCCAAGGGCGTAACGCTCGAGAGACCGGGCGAGGAAGACAACTTCCTCAAGGAAGAGGGAATCCTCTTCGCGTCGCTCGATAAGGTCGTGAACTGGGCGCGCCGCAGCTCGATTTGGCCGATGTCGTTCGGCCTGGCGTGCTGCGCCATCGAGATGATGTCGATGGCGGCTTCGCGCTTCGACGTGGCGCGATTCGGCGCGGAAGTTTTTCGAGGTTCGCCGCGCCAATCCGACTTGATGATCATTGCCGGGCGCGTTTCAAACAAGATGGCGCCCGTGATCAAGCAGCTCTACGATCAAATGCCCGAGCCGAAGTGGGTGATTTCGATGGGCGCCTGCGCCACTTCCGGCGGCGTCTTCAATAATTACGCGATTGTGCAGGGCGTGAATCAGGTGATTCCAGTCGACGTCTACGTTCCCGGCTGCCCGCCGCGCCCCGAAGCTCTCCTGTACGCGATCATGCAGCTTCAGAAGAAAATTGACTCTGACCGTGGCAGCTTCCGCCGCTCCCTCAACGTCGGATAAATTTCGCCGGCGTTCTCACTCAATCCTTATTTCTCGATTCTCGATTCAGATTCAGAGCCCGAGGCTACATTCCGAGGGTCTGGAGGCTACAGGCTATTTCTTCAGCGGCAAATCAATCACCGTCGCGCTCGCGCTGCCACATTGTAGGATTGTGCCAGGTGTCGCGTGCTCACGGCGAAGATAGCCCATGGCAATGCCGTGGCCAAGGGCCGGCGAGAATCCGGCGCGCGTGACGTGGCCAACTTCTTTGCCGTCGACGGTGAGCTTCGCTCCGCGCTCGGGAAGTTCGCTGCCGGAAAATTCGAAACCCGCGCGAACGCGATTGACGTGGCCGCGTGATCGCACGCGCTCCACAATCTCCTGGCCCGTGTAGCAGCCCTTTGAAAAACTGATGTGCGTCGTTTCGAGCCGCGCTTCGTGCGGGATTACATTCTCGTCGAAGTCATAGCCAAACCACGGAATGCCCGCTTCGAGCCGCAGCGTGTTGAGCGCGCTGTAGCCAATCGGGCCGCCGCCAACCGCGCGAACAGCATCGAGCAGCGCGTCCCAGAGCGGTTCGACGCACGCGCGTTCGACAATGCATTCGAATCCCAGCACGCCTCCGGGCGAGCGGCGCACCAGACGGACAGGAATTCCTGCAATGCTCGCTTCGCGATGTTCCAATTCAGCGAAGCTCTCGAGTTCTCCGCCGCCAATCGCGCGCAACAAATCAGCGCTCTTCGGCCCTTCTACGCCCACAGCTGCGAGCGAGTCCGTCGCATCTTCGATCGCGACGTCGTCCATGATGATGTAGCGATCCAGCGCCTCGATAAGTCGTTCGCGAATCATTCGGTACGAAACTACAAGATGCCGATCTCCGAGCGCATAGATTTCGAGTTCCGCGAGGATGTGCCCCTGCGGATTCAGGAGCAGGGAAGGAATGCCGCGCCCGGATGCGGCGTCACGGACATCATTTGTGAGAATCGCGTTGAGGTAGCGCTCGCGGTCGGGCCCTGTGAGATAGAGGAACGCGCGGTAATTCTTGTCGACGAGCGCCGCCGTCTCACGTGCGAAACGATACTCGTTCTCGAGCGTCGAGAATTGCTGCGGCAGCACGCAGCCAAACCACGTCGCGAAGCTCGCGCCAAGCGCTTCCTCGCGCTTGCGCAACGGAGTTTCAATCGCGGTTTGTGGCGTCGCGTCCATGGAATCCCTGAGATGCTTATATTATCAGGGACGGCAATGAGTCGAGCGTAGCGCCGGCATCTTGCCGGCGTTTTTCCGCGCGGTCGCGTCACACAAAATCGCCGGCAGGATGCCGGCGCTACGAAATACTGCTTCGCCCGATTGAGACTTCGAGGCTGATATAATCGATGCGATGGCGCAAAATTTGATTCACGAAGTAATTCCCGTCGGAATGCTGCAGTGCAATTGCTCGATTCTCGGCGATCCCTCGACGCATGAGGCCATCGTCGTCGATCCCGGCGACGAAGTAGACCGCATCCTTGAAATCTTGCGCAAGCACAAACTGAAAGTGCTCGCCATCGTCAGCACGCACACGCACATCGATCACGTTGGCGGCCTCGCTCGCCTACACGAAGCCACCGGCGCGCCCGTTCTGATGCACGAGGACGATCTCGAACTCTATCGCCACCTTGATATGCAAGCGCAATGGCTGGGAGTTCCGGCGCCCGAGATGACGAACGTCGAAGAATTTCTGCGCGAAGGCGATTCAGTGAAGTGGGGCGAGTTCGAAGCCAGCGTGATTCATACTCCGGGCCACACGCCCGGCAGTCTCTGCCTCTATCTTCCGAGCCACAAGATCGCAGCGGCGTCGCAGACCGATCTCCCGGCAGACTCGCGCTCGAAAGAGCAAGGCATCAGCGAGCCACGGCTCATCGCTGGTGACACGCTCTTCGCCGGAAGCATTGGCCGCACGGATCTTTGGGGCGGCTCATTCCCCGAAATTATGAAGTCGCTCAAGACAAAAGTTCTCGCGCTCCCCGATGAAACTTTCGTGCTGCCAGGCCACGGCCCCGCAACGACGATCGGCGCCGAGCGCGAGAGCAATCCATTCCTGCGACCGAGTTAATCCGGGGATCTACTGCAAAAAGAGACGACCGAAGCGGCGAGAGGCCCTGAGCGACGACCTAGCGCCCCGCCGCCTCACGCTCGGCGCGAAGCTCTTCCATCACGCTTTGAATCAGCGTCTTCGCATCGCGAATTTCCTGCGTGATCAGGCGGATATCCATCACGGGAATTTCCGGGTCGCGCTGGCTGTGGCAGTAAACACCGTGCTGGCCGACGAGGACGAGCGCATTCGTGAGCCGGTCGAGCGAAACGGCCAGCCGCCCGCGGCTCGCACCCATCATCGTCTCGTAGTGCTCCAACTCTTCGCGGTGCTCTTCAAAGGCGCTCATCGGCTTGAGTCTCCCAGAGTCTTGGATTACGCTTGAATACGTTACCGTGCCGAGGCTGAGCCTGCAACTCGCGGAGCCCTTTTCGCTAGTTCTAGGACTCCATGTTGCGCCCTCTGGAACAATGCCGCTCGCGATTTCTTTACTCGCTGCGGGCGCGTTCGGATAATCTTCGATGGCCTACGAATCCGCCTTCGAGACGTTCGAAGCGACCGGGCCGGATGGACAGGCGAAAAAATACAGCTTCAAGAAAGCTGGATTTCTCGCCGCTGGGGACCAGCCGGAACTCTACTTTTTTGAAGGAAGCGCACGGCCGATCGTGATTTGCGTTTCGGGCGAAGCGCTGATGGCCTGGCAGCGTGCGCATCGCTATCTGAGCCGCGAAGAAAAGATAGACGTTGCAGGCCTGTTTCTCAAGAAGCGCATCGAACTAAGTGGCGAACTGACGGCCGAAAATTTGCGGGTCGACGGATCCGCGCTCGAATTTCTGCTGCAATCGCTTGGGATTCCGAAGTGAGTTAAAGAGGTGAGGTGGATATGAGGCGCTCGGATTTAGTACGCAATGCTCCCAGGGGCAAGACGCCCCGGACGAGCCAAATTGTTTTCGGCGAACGGCAGCATTTGCTGCGCGTTCTCGATTCCGTGGAGCGCAGCGCGCTTCCGGCGAGCCGTCTCGATCAGGAACGCCGCGTGATCGAACAATTGATTCACGCGCGCACGCAAGAACTGAATCGCATCAATCCCTCGTGGGATGAAAAGGTTGGCACGGTGCTGAGCGCGGAAGTGAAACCGGACGTGCTCGACCTGCTCTCACGCCAGGCGCCGAAGGAAGATTTCTATCTGCTCCGCCTGATCAGCGAGCACCCGAAAGTCACCGCGAAGACGCTTGGCCGCCTTTCGCATCATCCCTACGCCGCGATTCGCGAGAATATCGCGCGTCACCCGAATACGGATGCCGCGACGCTCACGCGCCTGAGCCGCGATCGCACGCAGCCGCTTTGGTATCTCGTGGCGTTCAATCCCAACGCTCCCGCAAACCTCCGGCGCAAGCTGCAGGAACGAATGCGGCGCTTGGGAGAAAAGACGGCATCGGCGTAGAATCGCCGCATGCCTTCGGGCGCGCACCAGGATTTTCCGTTACAACTTCCCGCGCAATTTAATATTGCCGAAGAATTCGTGTCGCGGCCGGCGCGCGAGCACCCGCGGCGCGTTGCCATTCTCGGCGAGCCGCGCACGGTTTCGTATGGCGAGCTCGCGGAAGAAGCAAATCGCGTTGCTGCCGCGCTTCTTGGTTCGGGAGTTGCGCCGGGCGATCGAGTCCTGATTTCGCTTCCGGATTCTCTCGAATTCATCGCCGCGTTTTTTGGTGCGGTGCGCATTGGCGCTGTTGCTGTCCCCGTGAATCCGTTTTCGCGCGCGGCAGGCTTCGGCCACTACCTCGAAAATTCCGGCGCGAAAATTGCCATCGTTCACGCGGTTTCCCAGCAGGAATTCGTTCCCGGCTTGAGTTCAGGCGCGATTACTCTGGTCGTGATCGTCGGTGAGCCCGCTCAAGGGTCGACGCCATCGATTCCGGCCAGCATTAAAGCTATCGAGTGGAGCGAATGGCTCCCGGCGAATGCGGAGGAAATTCCTCTACATCCCACCATGCCTGCCGACCCGGCATTTTTTCTCTACACTTCCGGAAGCGGCGGGCATCCCAAGGGCGCCGTGCACCGGCATCAGGACATGATGTACACGTCGCGTGGCTTCGCGCATGGGGTGCTCGGCATCCGGCCCGACGACAGAATGTTCTCGGTGTCGAAGCTTTTTTTCGCTTACGGTCTCGGCAACGGAATGTACTTCCCGTTTTCCATCGGCGCCGCCACGATTCTCGATCCCGAACGGCCGAAGACGGAACGCGCGGCGGCGATGATCGCGAAATACCGTCCAACGATCTTTTTTTCCGTCCCCACCTTCTATGCGGCTCTTCTCCGCGAATCGGAGCGCGGCCTCTCGCTCGATTTTTCTTCGGTTCGTCTCGCCGTGTCCGCTGGCGAAACGCTTCCAGCCGAAATTTTCGAGCGGTTTCGGACGCGCTTCGGACTGGAAATTCTCGACGGCATTGGCTCAACCGAAATGCTGCACATGTTTCTTTCGTCGAGAATTGGAAAAGCGAAGCCGGGTTCGTGCGGCATCGAAGTCCCGGGCTGCGAAGCAAAAATTCTCGACGAGAACGGCGAAGAAGTCCCAAACGGTGACTTGGGAAATCTCTGGGTCAAAGGCGGAAGCGCGTTCTCGGAATATTGGAAGCTGCCCGAGTTGACCGCGCGGACGAAGCAAGGCGACTGGGTCGCGACCAACGACAAATTCACGCGCGACGCCGACGGTTACTACCATTACTGCGGCCGCGCGGATGACATGATGAAAGTCTCGGGCATGTGGGTTTCGCCCGGAGAGGTCGAGAACGCGCTGCTCGGCCATCCGTCGGTTGCCGAAGCCGCTGTCGTCGCGCATTTGAATCCCGATGGATTGCTGTTTCCGGCGGCATACATAGTCCTGGGGCAGGGAATCCCGGAGAACGCGAACCTCGGCAGCGAAATTCGAAATTGGCTGCGCGAGCGGCTCCTCGGATACAAGTGCCCGCAAGAAGTTCACTTCCTCGCAGAGCTTCCAAAAACAGCGACCGGAAAGATTCAGCGCTTCCGCCTGCGCGACTCCCGCTCCTGAATTCTGGCCTTTTTGCGAAAAGACAAATTGGCTCTTTTCATAGCGTTTTTCTATAATATATTGGCCCGCAGGAGAGAGCCAATGTTGCCCCTCCAAATTCAACCCGAAAGCCACATTCCGCTCTACGTGCAGCTTCGCGATCAGCTTCGCGCGCTCGTTCATTCAGGCGAGCTGCGCTCAGGCGATCGAATTCCGGCCAGCCGCGAACTGGCGGTGCAGCTGGGCGTTCACCGGACGACGGTCGCGAACGCGTACGCGGAACTCGAGTCCGAAGGCCTGATTCAAGGCCACGTCGGGCGCGGAACTTTCATCTGTGGCGGCACGCCGTCGCGGCAATTCACACCGCTGCCTCGCCAGAATGGTAACGGTGGCGTTCGCTGGGAAACGCTCTTTGCCGACGAGCGCGGCGAAGAAGCCCTGAGCCGCATTTCGCCGGAAGTGCCGGCGGACGCCATCGCGTTTGTCACCGCGCGGCCGTCGGATGATTTTTTCCCCGTCGAGGAATTGCGCCGTTGCGCGAACGCCGTTGTAGCGAGCGCCGGGCGCGAGATTCTGCAACTCGGCGTCACCGACGGTTACGCCCTGCTGAAAAAAGTAATTCTCGAAATGCTGCGGGAAGAGGGCGTTGCCGCGCGCAATGAACAACTCCTGATCACGAACGGCTGCCAGCAATCGCTCGACCTGCTTTGCAAGGCGTTCCTGCGGCCGGGCGATACCGTCCTGATCGAGAATCCGTCGTATCCCGGCGCGATTGCGATTTTCGGAAGCGCCCGCGTGCGCTGCGTCGGCATTCCAGTCGAGGCGAACACGGAAAAACTCGGCTATGCGGGCCTCGACGTCACCGTGCTCGAATCCGTACTCATGCAGAATCGCGTGAAGCTTTTGCTTGTCACGCCGGATTTTCACAATCCGACTGGAACTACTCTTCCGATCGCGGAGCGCCGCAAACTTCTGGAACTGGCGGCTCGCTATCAGGTGCCCATCGTCGAAGACCGCATCTACGCACGCCTGCGCGTTCGCGGCACTCCTGTGCCGTCGCTCAAGGCGCTCGATCGCCACGGGCTGGTAATTCAAATCGACAGCTTTTCGAAGGTCGCGTTTCCAGGATTGCGAGTGGGCTGGTGCGTCGGCCCGGAGAATGTGATGGAGCGGTTGCGGCTCGTGAAGCAAGCGACGGACCTTCACACCGACCAACTCTCGCAGGCGACGCTCGCCGAATTTGTGCGCCGCGGGCATCTTGACCGGCACATGGCGCGTATGCGAAAGGTGTACGGCGCGCGCCTCGAAGCTCTCGAAAAGGCGCTCGAACGCAACATGCCCGAAGGAACTTCGTGGACGCGCGTGGACGGCGGCATGGCTGTCTGGGTGACGCTGCCGCCCGGATTCGACGCAGGCGAACTTCTAATTCACGCGCGCGAGCGAGATGTGCTTTTCATTCCGGGCAGGTATTTTTTCATCCAGAACCCGCAGTTGAATACACTGCGGCTTGGATTCGCGGGGCTGGATGAAAAGCAGATTGCGCGCGGAATTCACACGCTTGGCGCTCTCATCGAGAGCGAATTGCAGAAGAAGCGGCGAGGCGCGCGACGAGTGGATGCCGGCCATGTCGCACTCGTGTAGCGCGTGATGCGACTCGACCCGAATCCGGCGAACTCGTGTTTCGGTTGTGGCGGCGCGAACGCGCGCGGAATGAAGCTGGTGTTCGAAGCGGATGAAGATTCGCGGCGAATTCGCGGAAATTTCCGGCTCGGCCCAGATTATCAGGGCGGGGCAGGCTTCATGCACGGCGGAATCATCGCCCTGCTTCTCGACGAAGCAATGGGCAAGGTCTGCCGGTTCCGCGACGTAAGGGCCGTGACGGCGGAACTGACGATCGAATATCTGAAGCCGATTCAAGTGGACCAGGAAATTTCGATTGAAGCTTTCGAAGTGGAAGTGAAGGGAAGAAACTTGTTTCACGTTGGCGAGATTCGAAACGCGGACGGAGAAGTGCTGGCTCGCGGCCGCGGGAGATTTGTAACGATTTCGCGAACGGCGTAATGTGCAGCAAGTCACGATATCCGTGGCTTCAAGGCCAGTCTGAGAAGTAAGAGACGAACGGGAGACGACGATGGAATTCATGAACGACAAGCTGTGGCGCGTGAAAGTGGGATTGGCCGAGATGCTCAAAGGCGGAGTGATTATGGACGTCACCAACGCCGAACAGGCCAAGATCGCCGAAGATGCGGGCGCTTGCGCCGTGATGGCGCTTGAGCGAGTTCCGGCCGACATCCGGAAGGAAGGCGGCGTGGCGCGCATGGCGTCGCCGCGAATCATCCGCGAAATTATGAAGACAGTCTCGATTCCCGTGATGGCCAAGGCGCGCATCGGCCATTTCACCGAAGCGCAGGTGCTCGAAGCTCTCGAAGTGGATTTCGTTGACGAAAGCGAAGTCCTGACGCCGGCCGATGAAGAGCACCACATCTGGAAGCATGGCTTCAAAGTGCCCTTTGTTTGCGGCGCGCGGAATCTCGGCGAAGCGCTGCGGCGGATCGCGGAAGGCGCTGCGATGATTCGCACGAAGGGCGAAGCGGGCTCGGGGAATATCGTTGAGGCGGTGCGTCACATGCGCGCCATTATCGGGCAGATGAAAAAATTGACGACGCTCGGCGAGGAAGAGCTGGTTCACGAATCGAAGGAAATCGGCGCGCCGTTCGAGCTGATTGCCTGGGTGGCAAAGCACGGCAAGTTGCCCGTGCCGAATTTTTCGGCGGGCGGCATCGCCACGCCGGCCGACGCGGCGCTCGTGGTTCAGCTCGGCGCAGAAGCTGTTTTCGTCGGCTCGGGAATCTTCAAATCGAGCGACCCGGCGAGCCGCGCGCGCGCGATCGTGAAGGCCACGACGCATGCCCGCGATCCGAAGGCTGTTCTCGAAGCCTCCGAGGAACTGGGCGAAGCTATGAAGGGTCTCGACGTCCGCCAACTCGAAGAAAAGGATTTGCTGCAAACGCGCGGCTGGTAAGCGACCCTTGCGAATTTACGCCCGCAGGCAACGAACGAAATGAAAATCGGAGTTCTCGCGATTCAGGGCGATTACGAAGCGCACGGCCGGATGCTCGAGCGTCTGGGTGTTGAGCCGGTCTACGTCCGGACGCCGGCCGATCTCGATGGCGTGCGCGGGCTGATCATCCCCGGCGGCGAGAGCACCACGCACATGAAGATTCTCTCCGAGGAAGGCTTGCTCGACGCCATTCGCAAATATTCGGCCGGCGGCGGCGCATTTTTCGGAACCTGTGCCGGCGCAATTCTGCTGGCGCGCGAAGTCCACAATCCCGATCAGCCTTCGCTTGGCTTGCTCGATATTTCCGTTCTGCGAAATGGCTACGGCCGCCAGCTCGCGAGCGACATTCATCTCGGCGCGTCGAAACTTAAGGACGCGCCTCTCGAAATGGTTTTCATCCGCGCCCCGATCATCGATTCTGTTGGCCCGAGCGTGAAAGTTCTCGCCGAAGATGCCGGCCATCCGGTGCTCGTCGAGCAAGGACGAATTCTCGCGGCGACATTTCATCCTGAGCTCACAAGCGACTCGACAATCCACGAACACTTCCTCAAAATGGCCCGCAACGGCCACAAATGAACCAGCCGCAGCGAGCACAATCCAAACCGACGCGAGTGCTGTTCGTCTGCATCGGCAACTCCTGCCGCAGCCCGATGGCGGAAGCCCTGGCGCGCCATTCGGCGTCCGATGTGATCGAGGCGGCGAGCGCGGGAATTTCTCCGCTCGGTCGCGTCGCCGATCTCACGCGAAAAATCCTCGTCGAAAAGGGAGTTGACTCGAGCGGCCTCGAGTCGAAGGGCGTTCGCGAAGCAGCACGCGTTGAGCCGGACCTCCTAATCAACATGACGGGAATTCCTGGACGCAGCCTCTTCCCGCACATGGTTGTCGAAGATTGGGACGTCGAGGATCCGTACGGAGAAGACATGGAAACCTATCGGCGCATCTGCGAAGATATCGAAGCGCGCATTGAAGGACTGGCTAAGCGATTGCGCCGGCAGTCAGGATCGGCCAAGCAGAAGCAATAGAACCTGATTCAGCATGGAATAACCAGAGCTGCCGTTCAAAGAAGCATCACGAGGAACTGTGCGGCGAGAAAAGACCAGCGTATCTCAGGAAGATTATCTGAAGGCAATCCTGGAGACACTCCAGGAAGACGAAGTGCCCATTAGCGCGCGCCTGGCCGAATATCTCGGCGTCACGCCACCGGCCGTGACGGCGGCGCTCAAGCGCATGGCGCGCGGCGGCTACGCGCGAGTCGGCCGCGACGGTCGAATTGCGCTAACGGCGAAAGGCCGCTCGATCGCGCAGCATCTTGTCCTTCGTCATCGCCTTGCCGAAATGCTGCTCACGGAAGTGATCGGACTCGAATGGACTCGCGCGCACGAAGAGGCTGAGCGGCTCGAACACGGCATCTCGCCCGAAGTCGCGGATCTTTTACTCAAGCGCTTCGGCCGCGGCAGCAGCTGCCCGCATGGCGTTCCGCTTATCGGAGGTATGACGAAGCTGCGTCGCGATCACGGCGCCATCCGGCTTTCCGACTCCGCGCTTGGGCACACGTATCAAATTCTTCGCGTTTATGAAAAAGATCCGAAATTCCTCGAATTTCTCACTGGCTTGAATCTCAAGCCGGGCGTGCGCGTGCGCGTGACGAATCGCGAATACGACGAAACGATGACGCTTTCACTAGCTGGTGCGTCCGGCAAGAAGATGCATATCGGCAAGCCCGCGACCGAGCGAATTTGGGTACATCGCGTTTCCACCGCTTGAATCGTCACTAAACCAAGAGTAACCTTAACTTGTACTTCGGCGGTCCCCTTCACAGCAACCGGGGGTCTTCATAACGACCTTCTCACGCAATTGCCATTTCAGATCGTCGCTTACGCAGACGGCGAGGTGTCTTCCGGCACGCCGCCAATGGTTTGGACCGCCTGCGCCAGCTAATCTCAACAACTGAGGTGAAGCGAATGCGCACTACGCTCTTGGTTTCACTGTTGCTTGCAATCGTTGTTTTGTCGATGCCGTCTACAACGGCGGCTCAAATCGGAGTGTCGATCACGATCGCGCCGCCGGTGCTTCCTATTTACGAGCAACCGGTTTGTCCCGCCCCAAACTATATGTGGACGCCGGGATACTGGGCATGGGGCCCGGACGGATACTTCTGGGTTCCGGGGACATGGATCGAAGCACCCCAGGTCGGGTTCCTCTGGACTCCTGGATATTGGGGCTGGGGTGGTGGCGCGTATCTTTGGCACGGCGGGTATTGGGGCCCGCACGTCGGTTTCTACGGCGGCGTTAACTACGGCTTCGGCTACGGTGGCGTCGGATACGCAGGCGGAGAATGGAGAAACGGTGGTTTCTTTTATAATCGCTCGGTGAACAACGTCAACGTCACCGTCATCCACAACGTTTACAACAAAACTGTCGTCGTCAATAACGTGACGCGCGTAAGCTACAACGGCGGTACGGGTGGAATTTCGGCGCGGCCGACGGCGCAGGATGAAATTGCGGCGCGCGACCACCATATCGAGGCAACTTCGTTCCAGACACAGCAACAGCATCTCGCGAGTACGAATCACGCGCTACTCGCGTCCGTGAATCATGGCAAACCGGCCATCGCGGCGACGGCCAAGCCAGGCGAATTTAGCGGCCACGGTGTTGTAGCCGCGCGCGCAGCGGGCCCCGGCGCAGCACGCGCACCCGCGACACGCACGGAT
>JBAPOP010000130.1:0-74578 GCA_049279675.1 Candidatus Acidiferrales bacterium | reverse complement strand
CTCGAAGAAGAGCTTGCTTCCGCGCAAGCTCCCTTCGCGATTCAGCCGCGCGTCTTTGACGAGCGCTTTCCGCACCTCGTTCTCTACGTGCAGGACGTGGAAGCGACGGCCGCGCGCTGGCACGGCGTGTTCCTGGCGGAATCCGATGTGGCAGCCGGCTCGCATTTAACTCTGGCGGAGGACGCCATCGTAATCGCGAGCCCCGAGCACGGCAAATTCGAGCTGCATCTCGGTCCCGGAACCACGCACGAATTCGATCCGCACGAGCCTTCGAATTACAACGTCACGTCATTCGGCTCGAGCGATTTGCCCGTCGAAATGACGACGCCCGGCGCGCACAAATCTTCCACGCTCTCCGACGCCGAACAGCACACTCTCGCCCTTCACTCCGTCACCGGCCCCGACGAGCTTACGGCTCGAACGGAATTCCAGCGCCGCCTCGCGTTTCCCGCGGCATGCCTAGTTTTCGCGCTGCTCGGCGTGCCTGTCGGCGTCCGTCCTCGTCGCGGCGGCCGTGCCGCGGGCTTCGTGCTGACTCTTGTTTTGATTTCGGGATATTACTTCGTGTTTGTCGCCGGCGCGCACTATGCGCAATTGGGCGTCGTGTCTCCCATCGTCGGCGTTTGGACCGCAAACGCCGTCGCCACCGTCCTTGCGTTAATTCTCTTGCGCGGAATCGAGCATATCCGCGGCGAAAGCTGGATTTCGCGCGCATGGGACAAGCTGCTCGGCATGCGCACGCAACCTGCCACATCGGCGAAGGTCGTGCCCATCACGAATAGTCCGATCGCCATCGCCGCGAACGGAACGGTCGCGCGAAGAGGCGTCGTCACCGGCGGCGTGCAAGCCGCATTTCCGCTGCTCATCGACGTCTACATTTTGAAAACGTTCTTCTACTATTTCGCGCTCATGCTCGCTGGCTTCGTCGTGATTTTCGACGCGTTCACTCTCTTCGATCTCCTCGGCGATATTTCGCGCAATCACATCTCATGGCGCGTCGTCGCCAGTTATTTCCGTTATCTCGTGCCGCTGATGGTCTATCAACTCGTTCCGCTCGCAGCGTTAGTCAGCACGCTCGTCACTCTTGGCATGCTCGCGAAAAATAATGAAGTGACCGCCTTCAAAGCAAGCGGCGTCAGCCTCTACCGCCTCTGCCTGCCGCTCGTCCTCGCCGGCATTCTTCTCGCCGGAGGAATGTTTCTTCTCGACGACACGTTCCTCCCCTACGCCAATCAACGCCAGGATGCGCTGCGCAACCAAATCAAAGGCAAGCCCGCGCAAACGTACCTTCACCCGACGCATCAGTGGATCTTCGGCGAAAATGGAAAAGTCCTGAACTACGAATTCTTCGATTCCGACCAAAATATTTTCGGCGGCCTCAGTATTTTTGAAATCGATCAAACATCGTTCCGGATGCGCCGCCGCGTCTTCGCCGAGCGCGCCAAATGGGAGCCGACATTAAACGCGTGGATTCTCGAAGAGGGCTGGGTGCGCGATTTTCAAAGCGGCCGCGTAATCGCGTATTCCCCGTTCAAGGTTTTATCGCTCGGTGAATTTTCCGAGCCGCCCGGCTACTTCAAGCGCGAAGTGCGCCAGTCCTATCAGATGAATTGGCGCCAGCTCGCGGAATATATTCGCGGCCTGCAGCAGGCCGGCTTCGACACTTCGCGCCTCGCCGTGCAATGGCACAAAAAATTCGCGTTTCCGCTGATCGCCGCAATCATCATGTTTTTGAGCGCGCCATTTGCGTTTCTCGTCGGGACGCGCGGCGCCGTCGGCGGACTGGCCGTAGCCGTCGGAATCGGAATCATCTATTGGGCCATCGCGGCGTTATTCGAGGCCATGGGCGCGATCGGACAATTGCCCCCGCTGCTTTCCGGCTGGGCGCCCGACGCTATTTTCTTTTTTCTCGGAATGTACTTCTTCCTGAAAATGCCGACGTAACCCTGCGGAATTATCGCGGTATGAGCGAGCGGATTTTCTGAATCACCAGATCGATCCCAACTTCATTCTGCCCGCCCTCCGGAATAATCACGTCGGCGTAGCGCTTGCTCGGCTCGACAAATTCCATGTGCATCGGCCGCACCGTCGTTCGATATTGCTCGATCACAGAATCCATCGTGCGCCCGCGCTCGCGTATATCCCGCACGAGCCGCCGGATAAATCGCAAGTCCGCATCCGTATCCACAAAAATCTTGATGTCCATCAAGTCGCGCAGCGGCTTGCTCTCGAAAATTAATATGCCCTCGAGAATCGTCGCCGCGCGCGGCTCCACGCGCACCGTCTGCGGCATCCTCCGGTAATAAGTGAAGTCGTACGTCGGCCGTTCAATCGCCTCGCCGGCTCGAAGCAATTTCAGGTGTTCAGTGAGAAGCGCCGTATCAATGGAATCCGGGTGATCGAAATTCTGTTTCGTCCGCTCGGCAAGCGACAGCTCCGGAAAATCTTTGTAGTAATTGTCCTGCTCGAGAATGATGACGTTCGCTTTGGACAACGCCCGAGTAATCCGGTTCGTGATCGTCGTTTTGCCGGCACCCGTGCCGCCGCAGATTCCGATAATGAGCGGCTTTTGCCCCATATCTTCTCTCAGCCAGGATCCCCAACGCGATTCGTCGTCCCAAACGCCTATTTTTTCTTGCGCGATTTTTCTTCAAGTACTACTTGAGCTGCCGCCAACCGCGCAATCGGAACCCGGAATGGCGACGCGCTCACGTAATCCATCCCCACCCGGTGGCAGAATTTCACGCTCTCAGAATCGCCGCCGTGCTCCCCGCAGATTCCAATTTTCAATTTCGGCTTCGTCGAGCGCCCTCGTTCGATTCCCCAACGCATCAGCAGCCCGACGCCCGCCTGATCCAAAGTCTGGAATGGATCAGCGGCAAAGATGCCCGCCTTCTTCTCATCCACGTAATCCGGCAGGAATCGCCCCGCATCGTCGCGAGAGAGACCCATCACCGTCTGCGTGAGATCGTTCGTCCCGAACGAGAAGAACTCAGCGATCTCCGCGATTTGATCCGCAAGCAGCGCCGCCCGCGGCAGCTCAATCATCGTTCCCACAAGATATTCAAGTTTCACTTTAGACGCCGCAATCAGTTCGTCGGCCACGCGCCGCGTCGCCGCGTCGAGAATCGCGAGCTCCTTTTTGTCGAGAACAAGCGGATGCATGATCTCAGGTAGCACTTTAACGCCGCGATTCTGGCAATCAATCGCCGCCTCGATGATCGCACGCACCTGCATCTCGAGAATTTCCGGATAAGTGATGCTCAGCCGGCATCCGCGATGGCCAAGCATAGGATTCGATTCATGCAGTTGCTCGACGCGGCGTACCACAACATCGACATCCACGCCGATTTTCTTCGCCAACTCCTCCTGCTTGCCGCGCTCGTGCGGCACAAACTCATGCAGCGGCGGATCGAGCAGGCGTATCGTCACCGGAAAGCCGTCCATCGCTTCGAAGATGCCGATAAAATCGCGCCGCTGGAATGGAAGCAGCTTTCCCAACGCCCGCGCGCGAGCCTCTCTCGAATCAGCCACGATCATTTCCTGAATCGCAAGCTGGCGATCCGCGCTGCGCTCGGGATGTTCGAAATCCTTGAAGAACATATGTTCCGTGCGGCACAGCCCAATTCCCTGTGCGCCCATTTCGCGAGCCTTTCGCGAGTCCTGCGGCGTGTCCGCGTTCGTTCGCACTTTAAGTTTGCGGATCTGATCCGCCCATTTCATCAGCGTTGCGTACGTCTCTGGCGGACTCGGCCGCGCGAGCCGCGTTTCGCCGCTGTAAACCACGCCTTCGTTTCCGTCGAGCGTCAGCCACTCGCCTTCTTTGACAGTGCGGCCGCCCACGCGAATCTGCTTTGCGGCCGCGTCAATATCAAGCGCCTCCGCTCCCACCACGCAGCACTTGCCCCAGCCGCGCGCAACCACTGCCGCGTGGCTAGTCTTGCCGCCGGTCGCAGTGAGAATTCCCTGCGCCACGTACATTCCGCCCACATCTTCAGGACTCGTCTCGCGGCGCACCAATATCACGCGCTCTCCGCGCGCCGCCCATTCCTCGGCCTCATGCGCGGTGAACACGGCCTTGCCCACAGCTGCGCCCGGCACCGCATTGATCCCCGCGCCGATTTTGCGCTTCGCGAGATCCGACTTCGGAATCGATGGATCGATCACGGGATAGAACAATCGCTCGACATCGTCGGGATGGATGCGAAGGATCGCTTCTTCTTTGGAGATCATTCCCTCTTTCACAAGATCGACGGCGATCGTGAACACAGCCGCGGGCGAGCGCTTGCCCGTTCGCGTCTGCAGCATGTAAAGCTTGCCGTCCTCGACTGTGAATTCGAGGTCCTGCATGTCGCGATAGTGTTTCTCAAGCTTTACTCGAACCTTCTCAAGTTGGCCGTACACCTTCGGCATTCGTTTCTTCATCTCAGAGAGATGCATCGGCGTGCGAATTCCTGCGACCACATCTTCGCCCTGCGCGTTGATCAGGAAATCGCCATAGAAAATTTTTTCGCCGGTTGAGGGATCGCGCGTGAAGCAGACTCCCGTGCCGGAATTTTCGCCGCTATTGCCGAAAACCATCTGCACAACGTTGACTGCCGTTCCCAACAGTCCGGTAATCTTCTCGACGCGTCTGTAGGTGACGGCTTTCTCCGCCATCCAAGATCCGAACACGGCGCCAATCGCGCCCCAGAGCTGTTCCACGGGATCTTCAGGAAAATCCTTCGAGGTTTTCTCTTTGAAATACTTTTTGTACTCGACCACGAGCTCGCGCCACCCTTCGGCGGGCACTTGCGTGTCGTCCTGCACCTTGAAGCGCGCTTTCATCGCGCGCAGCTTTTCCTCGAGATCGTCTTTGGGCAATCCAATAACGACCGAGGAATACATTTGAACGAATCTTCGGTACGCGTCATAGGCGAATCGCTCGTTCGAAGTGCGCTTCGCGAGCGCTTCCACCGACTTCGAGTTCAACCCGAGATTCAAAATCGTCTCCATCATTCCCGGCATCGACCGCGCCGAGCCCGATCTCACGCTGACGAGCAATGGATCGTTCGGATCGCCGAGCTTTTTGCCCGTGGTCTTTTCGAGGCGCTTGAGATGCGTCGCAACCTCCGCGCGAAGGCTCGCGGGATACCTGCGGTCGTGCTTGTAGAAGTAGTCGCACGCCTCAGTGGTGATCGTAAATCCCGCGGGAACGGGCAGGCCGATCTTCGTCATCTCCGCAAGGCCTGCGCCTTTGCCTCCCAGAAGGTCGCGCATCTCGCCATCGCCTTCCGCTTTTCCCGCGCCGAAAAAATAAACGAATTTCAAGCAACACCTCCGAATAATTTCAGGTCAATTTAAATCTTCGAGTAAAACTCAAGTTGTCGGCTGGGCGACTAAAACGATGTCGCCTGACATCAAGCAACGCTTAAATCCGCCCGACGAACCTCACGTTGCTTCCTCCGATACCATTTCCGAGAAGTCCGCGATCGTCGAGAATTCCTTTAACAATGTCGAGAGAAGTGAAAGTCGATTGATGCGCAAATCTTCTTCCTCAGCCATCACTAGAACATCATCAAAAAATCGATCGACCGATGGACGCAGTCCCGCGATCACTTCAAGTGCTTCTCGATACTTCGCTTCGTTCTTAAACGTCCGTGCCTTCTCCCCAATCCGCTGCGAAACTTCATAAAGTTCTCGTTCAGATTTTTCACGCAACAACTCCGGCTTGACTGCGGACAGGCGCACTCCCGATTTCGTAAGTGATGGTTGCGCTTTTTCCAGAATCTTCCGAATGCGCTTGAATGCTGCCGCGAGCGGCGGAAAGTTCCGCGTCACACGAATCGCTTTGAGCGCTTCGACGCGCGCCGTCGCGTCTACCAAATCGTCGCCGCCCGCCGCGAGTGCGGCGTTCACTTCATCGTAAGCAAATCCATGTTTCTCTCGAAGTACGTACCTCGCGCGCTCTTGCATGAAAGCGAGC
Source organism: Candidatus Acidiferrales bacterium (assembly GCA_049279675.1). Lineage (GTDB taxonomy): Bacteria > Acidobacteriota > Terriglobia > Acidiferrales > UBA7541 > Palsa-147. The sequence goes on along the minus strand of JBAPOP010000130.1, from coordinate 68,613 downwards.
ACCTCCGCTTCAGCCGCAGGTGTCACTTCAACTTTGTGCGATGAATTCTGGAACGCATTGGCTGAAGTCGAAATAGCCGAAGAAAGCGAAAGTGGCAATTTACGTTCGAGCAGAATCTTAACGATGCCAAGCGCCGCGCGCCTGAGCGCGAAAGGATCGCTTGAACCCGAAGGAATTGCGCCGATTGCAAAGCATCCGACGAGCGAATCGAGTTTGTCCGCAAGCGCCACGGCGCAGCCCGCGAGATTTCGCGGAATCGGATCGTCAAGCCCCACCGGGCGATAGTGATCGTACACAGCCCACGCCACGTCCGCCGCTTCTCCCTGCGCCCGAGCGTAAAGGCCGCCCACAATTCCCTGCAATTCCGGAAACTCGCGGACCATGTCGGTGACGAGATCGCATTTCGCAAGTTCAGCCGCGCGATCCGCGTCATCCGCATGCGCTTCGAGGACACCGCCCTGGCTCCATGTGTTCGCGAGCCATCGCGCGAGGTTTCGTACGCGCTCGACTTTGTCGTAATAGCTGCCGAGCCGAGATTCGTAAGTGACCTGCTTCAGCCGCGGCAGATACTCCGCAAGCGGCTTCTTCAAATCTCCATCCCAGAAAAATCGCGCGTCGGCAAATCGCGCGCGTAGTACGCGCTCGTGTCCTCCGCGGACAAGCCCCTGCGTGTCGCGATCGAGATTGATAATGGCGATGAAGTGCGGTTCGAGCCCGCCATGCTTGTTCTCGATTGCAAAATATTTCTGATGCCCACGCATCACTGTAATCAAAATCTCTTTCGGCAAGTCGAGATAGGCCGGATCGAATCCGCCCATAATCGCGGAAGGATATTCATTCAAGTAAACCACGAGATTCGCGAGGCCGGGATCGGAATGCGCGCGAAAACCTTTCTTCGCAAGTAACGCTTGAACTTCTTTTTCGATTTTCTTGCGCCGCTCTTCCGGATGAACGATCACAAAATTCTTGCGCAGCTTGTTCACATAATCCGCGGGCGCGGTGACGGGAATTTTTGATTTGCCGAGAAACCGGTGACCTGAAGTTGAACTCCCGGCTTTCACTCCCGCGATCGTGAAAGGCACGGCTTTGCCATCTAGTACGGCGACGATCCAGCGAATCGGACGGATGAATCGCAAATCACTCGCGCTCGTCCAGTACATCGAGCGCGGAAACGATAGCTCGCGTATCGCTTGAGGTAAAATTCCCGAGAGAACATCCTTCGCGGCGCGGCCGACGATTACTTTCTTGATCGCGAGGTACTCGCCCTTCGGTGTCATCACGATTTCAATTTTCGCGAGCTCGATTCCCTGCTTGTCCGCGAAGCTTTGTGCCGCGCGCGTCGGCGAGCCGACATTGTCGAACGCCACGGATTTCGGTGGGCCGATAATTTCCTGCACGATGTCGTCCTGCCGCATCGCCACACCGCGTACCATCGCTACCAATCGTCGCGGTGCGCCAAATGTTTCGACACTCCCCGCGCTCGTGAGGCGATTTGAAATCAGATGCGTCTCAAGTATCTGTTTAAGCTCGTTCGCGGCCTTCGCGATCATCCCGGCGGGAATTTCCTCGCACCCGATTTCGAACAGCAATTCCCCTCGCGCCGTCATTCTGCCGCTCCGGCGTGTTCAAGTGTTGCTGGAGATTGCTGCTCGAGCCACGCGGCCGCCACTTTGCATGCGATCTGGCGCACGCGCCCTATGATCGCGGCGCGTTCCGTGGTTGAGATCACTCCGCGCGCATCGAGCACGTTAAACATGTGCGAGCATTTCAAGCACATCTCGTACGCGCTGAGGATTGGAAACCGCTTTTTCTCTTCGCCGCGCAATCCTGCGTATGATTTCAGGAGCCGCTGCGCTTCGGCTTCCGCAAGATCGAACATTTTTCGCGTTCCGACGGGATCGGCCCACTCGAAGTTGTAGCCTGAAAATTGCTGCTCTTCCGCAAATCGCACCTGGCGATATGTCATGTCCCTCGACCAGCGCACATCGAAGACGTTGTCCACTCCCTGCAAGTACGCCGCGATGCGATCGAGCCCGTACGTCAGCTCAACCGACACCGGATCGAGATCGATTCCGCCGCACTGCTGAAAATACGTAAACTGCGTGATCTCGAGCCCGTCGAGAAGCACTTGCCAGCCGATGCCCCACGCGCCGAGCGTCGGCGCTTCCCAGTTGTCTTCTTCGAATCGGACATCGTGTTCCTTGCGATTGATTCCTATCGCGCGCAGGCTTGCGAGATAGAGATCCTGAACATCCGTCGGCGTGGGCTTAAGTATCACTTGAAGCTGCGTGTGCTTGTAAAGTCGGTTCGGATTTTCGCCGTAACGTCCGTCAGCGGGACGCCGGCTGGGTTGCGCATAGACGACTCGATAGTGCTCCGGCCCAAGAACGCGCAGAAAAGTTTCAGGATGCATCGTGCCCGCGCCGACTTCGACGTCGTACGGCTGCTGGAGCACGCATCCCTTCTCCGCCCAGAAATGCTCGAGGGTAAACAGCAAATCCTGGAAAGAGAGACCGTGCGGCTTTGCCGCGACGCTCGCTTTCGACTTGGCAATTCGTGCGCTCAAATTTTCTGCTCCCAGATTTTCCGCGAAGTAAGTTTCTTCTCCGCTTGCCATTCTATCCAATCGAGCGCGATCGAAGTGATTTCGCGCACCGCAATGGGCGGCGCGCTGACTTCAACCAATTGTTCAAGTTTCTGCGTCGTCATGCGCCGCGCAAGCGCAATCGATTCCTTCGGCAGCAGCCGCGATCCCACCGGACGGCACTTCGAGCACGCCAGACCTTGAAGCGATGGCGCGACGTACGCTGGCTCGTCGCCGAGCGCACGGCCGCACAATACGCAGACATCGAGGGGCGGCATCCATCCCGCGAGCTTCAGCGTCCACAAACAAAAATATGCAAGTGGTACTTCCGATTTGCGCGTCGACTTGACGGCGCGTGCGCAGAGCAAGAGCAAACGGAACGGCGCATCGAGCGCCTCTTTTTCCGGAAGTACAACTTCAGATATTTCGCTGAAGAGGGCGAGCGCAGCACCCGATTCGTAATCGCTGAATAGTTCAAGAAAAGATTCGATTAATTCAGTCTGCGTAATTGTAACGAGATCGCGACGCTCGCGTTCAAAATACCAGATGCGAATGTAACTCAGCCGCTCGAGGGTCGAGCCGAATTTGCTCTTCGTGCGTTTCGCGGCTTTCGCCACGCCGCGCATGCGTCCCGCATTGCGGCTCAGAAAACTGACGAGCCGGTCGGCTTCGCCGAGTGGATAGCTTTGAAGAATGATGGCCTCGGATTCGTGGAGTGGCATCGGCGTGTCGGCGCGCCGACCGTCAGCTCGTTCGCGGCGCTTGTGAAATCCCGCGCCCAGATTATATTCGTCGAGCGCACAGACCGGACGAGCCGTCTACTGCAGAACAAAAATTTTTATCACAGCCGCGCGTGCGGCGCAATTGAATATGCGCGCCCGCACTCGCAAATTTTCGGCAGCGCGCTAACAGACCCACTTACATCGCAATAGCAAAATCGGATAGAGTGTCTCCGCGAGATTTCGCGTGCTGCAAAATCGATCGTGCACTTTGCAATGTCTCAAAGAATGATGCGATGAATGCTCCGTTGAACTCAAAGACTCCGCACGTGGATGCGGTTGGCGTCGGCCTGAACGCCACGGATACGATCATCCGTTTGCCGAATTTCCCTGCATTCGACTCCAAAGTTAAATTAATCTCCTCGGACGTCCGCGCGGGAGGCCAAGTCGCTTCCGCGATGGTTGCGTGCCAACGATGGGGCCTGCGGACGCGCTACGTCGGAAAAGTTGGCGACGACTGGGCCGCTGAGTTCCAACAGCAGCAACTCGATGCCGAACACGTTGAGAGCCATCTCATCCGCGAGCCGAATTGCGCAAGCCCTGCATCATTTATTTTGGTCGACACAAGGTCAGGAGAGCGAACCGTCCTCTGGGGCCGCGATCAACGAGTTGAACTTCGGCCCGAAGAAATTAAACGCGAATGGATCGAATCCGCTTCCGCGCTGCTCGTGGATGGACACGACACCGCGGCGGCGGCGCTGGCAGCGCGATGGGCGCGCGAATCCCGAATTCCTGTGGTAGGCGATTTCGACAATCTCTATCCTGGAGTTCAAGCGTTACTTGAGAATGTGGATTATTTGATTAGCTCGAGTGCATTCCCTGCGCGGCTGACCAACGAGAGCGATGTGCTGAAGGCTTTGCGGCAGATTCAAGCGCAATTCAAGTGTTCCTTGATGGCTGCGAATCTTGGCCGCGACGGCGTTGTTGGCTGGGACGGGAGCCGATTCCACTACTCCCCTGCTTTTCAGGTCAACGCAATCGATACTACCGGAGCCGGAGACATTTTTCATGGCGCATTCGTATATGGAATCGTGAGGGGAATGAGGGTTGGGCAAAATCTCGAATTCAGTTGCGCCGCGGCGGGGCTCGCTTGCACGGGGATCGGCGCTCGCGGGGCGATCGCGACGCTCGACGAAATCGAGCAGTTAATCCGATCGGGCAAGCGCCACGAATCGCGGTATCGCGCCGCGGATTTGGAGAAGGCTGCGGCGTCGGGTCGCGGTGCCACCTAAAGTGAATGCGTCATGATTCCGCTGAAGAATCTCAATCCGCTAAACACGTTCCCTGGCGTGACCGTGGCGCTCATCATCGCGAATTTTCTCGTGTTCTTCTTTCAGCTTTCGCTCGACCAGCACGCGGCGGAACTTTTTATCATCCATTACGGCGTGGTGCCGCGGCAGTTGCAGTTCGCGCTGGCGGGCCAGCACGGTCTCACGCTCGCCAACGCCGTGATTCCGCTGTTTACGTCAATGTTTCTGCATGGCGGCTGGCTGCACATTATCGGAAACATGTGGTTCCTCTGGATTTTCGGCGGCAACGTGGAAGATCGTCTCGGCCACTTTTCCTATCTCGGTTTTTATTTGATTTGCGGTATCGCGTCGGGAGTCGCGCAGGCGGCGTTCAGTTGGGGCTCGCGGATTCCGGCGATCGGCGCAAGCGGCGCTATTGCGGGCGTGCTTGGCGCGCACATTCTTTTCTTCCCTACGGGCCGCATCCTCACACTCATTCCGCTGTTCATCATTTGGTTCACTGCGCGAGTGCCCGCCGTCGTATTTATCGGGCTGTGGTTTCTGCTGCAACTGATGAGCGGGATTGGCTCGCTCGGAGCCGCCGGTGCGCAGGCGAATGGCGGCGTCGCGTGGTGGGCGCATGTCGGCGGATTTCTCGTCGGCATGGCGCTGGCACTTCCCAAACGTACGCGACGCCCGAATTATTATTACGGGCAAGCCTGAGCAACACCAAAACCCGCACCCTTCGCTGCGCAAAGGATGCGGCACCCGCAGTTCCCAAAGGCGCGCGACGCCCGAATTATTATTACGGGCAAGCCTGAGCGACACCAAAACCCGCGCCCTTCGCTCCGCGAAGGATGCGCCACCCGCCTGTCGAATACATTTGATTATTTCGCTACGAAAGTTGCTAGCCAGTCGCCGCATTCGCGCGTGCCTAGCGAGCCGCCGAGATCGGGAGTGGTCTTTCCTTCCCTGAGAGCGGCGCGGACGGCGGCGTTGATGCGCTGTGCGGGCTCCGGCAGGCCTAGATAATCGAGCATCATTGCGCCTGTCAGGACTGAGCCCATCGGATTCGCTTCGTTTTTTCCGGCGATTGTCGGCGCGGAGCCGTGGACGGGCTCGAACATTGAAACTTGCCCGGGATGAATATTTCCTGAAGGCGCGAGGCCGAGGCCGCCGGCGATTTGCGCGCCGACGTCACTCGCGATGTCGCCGAACATATTGCACGTCACGATCACCTGGAATTGCGAAGGGTCGCGAATAATTTGCATCAATAAATTATCAATGAACTGATGGCTCGACTGAATTTCCGGATACTCGGTGCGCATTTTTTTGAAAAGCCGCTGCCAGAGATCGTGGCCGAAGGCAAGCGCGTTCGATTTATCGCTCATGCAGAGCTTCGTTAGTTTGTTACTGCGCGCGTACTCGAAGGCGTAACGCAGAATTCGCTCGACGCCTTTGTATGTGTTCACGTCTTCCTGCGTGGCAATTTCATCAGGCGTGCCCTTCTTGAAAATTCCGCCCATGCCAACGTAGGAGCCTTCGGTGTTTTCGCGGAAGACGACAAAATTAATGTCGCGTTCGGTGCGATCGCGCAGCGGCGTGAGCCGCGGATCGAGAAGGACGCACGGGCGAACGTTCACGTAGAGATCGAGCTTGAATCGCAGGCCGAGAAGAATGTCGGCGGCGTGTTGATTGGAGGGCACGCGCGGATCGCCCATCGCACCGAGAAGAATCGCATCGAAATCGCGGCGGAACATTTCGGGCGCATCGGCGGGAAGCGTGGTGCCGTCGCGGAGGAAGCGGTCGGCGCCCCAATCGAGATTCGTAATTTCAAGTTTCGTTCCAGCGCGAGCTATGGCGGCTTGAACAACCTTTACGGCTTCGGGGATGACTTCTTTGCCGATGCCGTCGCCGGGAATGATGGCGATGCGTTTCGGGGATGAGGGCGCGGTCATGGGTTGGTTTTCCTCGCGAATGGCAGGCGCGGGAAGCTAGCATTGGCATTCGGACGTGTCAATGAATGCCCTGTGGGTAAACGATTGGCGACGGAAAACCGGTCTAATCGGGCGTCACCAAACCCACTATTCGTGTCCCGGTTAGAAATGCTTGCTGGTGTTTGTTTTCTGTGAGTTACGGTGAATTCTAATTGTTTTGGTGTCCCGGTTAGAAAAGTACTCTCGGCTCGTCGTGGCATCGGCGTCTCGCCGGTGATTTTACGCGAGCTGAGCGGGGCCGAAATTCGTTGGCAAGATGCTCTTCGAGGCTCAGGGCGGGCCGATCCGGCGCCACTGGAACGGGCGCGGAGCGGGTGTTGAGACCCCCCTTTTCTGTACCGATTAGAACCCGCCCGTGACGTTTGTTTTGTTGGGATTACGGCGAATTTTAATCGTTTTGGTGTACCGATTAGAATGGTGGTGGCGGCGCGTCGAGTGGGCGGCAATTTGCTTGCAAATGTCGATCTCGGAGGCCGTGCGCTGATCGCGTCTGAGATGAATTTTTGGGAGAGGCCGGAATTTTCAGAACTGCTTAGGCAAGTTCCAATTTTCGGGCGAACTCCTCGGACGTGCCTACTCGCCGGGAAATAGGCGCGGTGCAGCTGAGATTTTTCGCTGCTCCATACAGCGGTCGAATTGGAATATCTGTTCACGCTCCATTTACGCTAGCACGGTGCGGGGCGAGATGAAAGAGCGTGGCGATGTGGACAGACTGCCGAGATTTTTTAAGGAAACGATTATTTTCAAAAGATGATTTGGATCCGCAGACGAAATTGAATCGTCCGGCGAATGCGATAGGCATGGGCGTGAATCACCGGACGCGGGGGCCTCGAAGCTCTGAATCGAAGTAGAGCCGGCGTGTGTCAAAGCACCTTTACGGCGTGACGCGAAAGAAGCCGCGCCAGGCGATGTCGTCATTGAAGAGGACGTCGGCGCGGTAGATGCCCGGCGGGAGGTTGGCGAGCGATAATTTGGCGACGGTTTGGGTCGCGGAATTGGGGCTTCGTTGAACTTTCTGAGGGTCGCCCGCGGCGCGCAGTTGATTGTCAACGTCGTAGACGCGTAGCGCTGTCATGCCGAGTGTTTTCTTTTTGGATTGAGTTGTCGCGGCGATCTGCCAACTAATCACGACGAACAAGTTGGCATCGTTGCGTGAAAATGTGGTTCTTCCATTCGGCGCGCGAACGAATCCGTTCGTCCACTCGACGCGCGAGGTGAACATGCCGTAGATCACAGCGTCCTTCGCGTTTACCTGAGAAATGAACTGCCCTGTACGAGCCAACTCCGCAAGAGATGCGGATTTTCCGTCTGCCGCGGTTGGAATGACGGTGATGGGAACCGCTAAGCTACCCGCAGAAAAAGTTGCCGTGCCGACGAGTTCCGTATAACCGGCCGTCGCGGCTTCAAGAGCGCTCACTCCGGGAACCAGCCGACCGCCGATCAATCCGATGACGTCACCGTATTCGTCCACGAGAGGCGAACCGATTCCCGCATCGCTCAAAAACATCGAGATGTTGATGCGTTCGCCGGCCCCGGGAACGCTTCCTTTCCCAGTGACGGTTCCTGCGGCGAGCGACCGGCTTCCCTCGGAGGGCGAATCGAGCGCGAAGCAGCGGTCGCCGACGTTCCACGAGTCAACTTTCGCTCGCAGGAGAACCGGCAAGTTGTCCGCAGGCACCCTAAGAACTACCCAATCACCGCGGCGGTTCCACGCGGCGACATCGTCGACAACAACGTGGCGGCCATCGCCGAGAATCACGCGCAATTTGCTCGCGCCATCTATCACTTGAAAAGCTGTGACGACAACGCCGTCGCTCACGAGAAAGCCCGAGCCCACGCTGAGTTGTTCGCCGTTTACGCCGAGCTTTTGGATGAAAACGCTCGCGGCGCTGGCCTTGGCATAGATTTCCGCGGGTGTCGCCGGCGCACGAACAGAGGGCAAATTTTCAGGCCGAGGAGCGGAAACAACTTCGAACGCGTGCGTTCCCGTGGTTTCGCCGTCCACGCGAGCTTCGAGAGACCACATTCCTGTTGGCGAATCATCGGCGAGCGCGAGCTTCCAGTAGCCGCCGAATCGGTTCGCCGCTGCATCATAGTCGAAGTCGGAGATCGCCGAGACTTTGCCAGCCGGATCCTTCCACAAAGCCTCGAAATGATGCTTCCCGACCGGGCCCTCCCACTCGAAATAGATGATCACCTGCCGATCCGCCGGGAGATAAAAAACAGTTCGCGGATCTTCGATGACGAACTCGCCCGATTTCACGGACCCTTTTGTGCCGGAAATGGATCGGACGACGCGAAATTTGGATGGGGCAGCTGGAACGCCTCCTGCAGATTGCGGTGTTGGAGCGCCGTTTTCTTGGGCTTGCGCGGGCAGCGCTGGAAACAGCGCTACGAGAAGGATCGCGGCTGCGATTGTTCTGGCGCGGACCGGCATGAATTCGAAGCTATGCATAAATCGACCGGGCGAATATTAGCGGAATGAGAAGATAGCAACAATAAAAACCTGCGGGCGCGCGTTACGGAGCGTGCCGGGCCGAAGCTCGGCGCTACAAGAGGTTCGGGGCTATTCCAGTTGGGCTTGGTTGTGCGAGGAACGGGGCAGTAAAACGCCGGCAGGATGCCGGCGCTACGATTGGCTTCTCCGCGCTCATCTTGTCTGATGTGGATTTTTGTGCGAGTCGCGGACGCAACGGTTGCTCGCAGAATTATTGTTTTGGCTTCCCTGCTTGGGGAGTGGCGTGGCCGCCGTGGCCGGCTTTGGCGCTGGGGTCGGGCTCGGGCTTGAGGCCGTAACGGGCGCGGCTGGCTGCGGGAGCGGCGCCGAGGTCGGGCGGCGGCGCGGACATTAACTGCAGATTGCGCTCTTGCGACCAGGCGAAATCGCGCAGGGCTTCGAATTGGGCGACGAATTCATTGCGCCATTGCTGCGACGCGAAGACGAGCGCGGTGTTGACTTGTTGCCACGCGCTTACGGAAAAATTCGTCGAGCCTTCCCAGCACCAGACTGAACCGGTCTTTGTGCCTGGGTCGGAGACGATGCCTTTGGTGTGGCAGATGAAGCGCGAGCCGGCGGGCGATGTGCCGATGGTGACTTCGACTCCGGCGGTGACGAGTTGCTGAATGAGCGGATGCTCGGTGTTGCCGGTGGATTGGCTGTAGTCGAGATAAATGTGAAGAGGGACGCCCTGTTTGTGCGCCTGGAGCAGGTCCTGGATCATGTCCGGCAAGGTGAAGGCGTAGGCAGTGATCCACGTCTCGCCGGGATTGAGAAGATGGGCGAGGAATTCGGTGCGGGCGGCGGTGCCGTCGTCGGGGAGGAGGTAGCAGGTAACCGTGGCGGTGATTACGAATGACATGGGTGGTGCCTCCGTTCTGGAGCGAGAAGCTTGGCGGACTCAAATTGTAGCCTCGGGGATTTCTCGCAGGCCAGCGCTAAAGCGCATGATCGTAAGCAAGATTTCTTCCGGAGCGCTAAAGCGCTCCTCCCCCACATGAATGCGGGGGCTCTCACCCGGGATTAGGCGGGTTCGGGAGGGAGGGCATTGTCGCCCATGCTGCGTTCGGTGATGTAGACGCCGGTGAGGACCAGGGCGCCGCCGGTTAGCAGGTGGCCGGTGAAATGTTCTCCGAGGAAAATTACGCCGAGGATCATGGCGAGGATCGGCTCGATATAGGTTGTGGCGGCGAGACGCGATGCGTCCATGTGGCGCAGTGCCCAATAGTAAATCAAGTAGCCGACGACCGAACTCAGCGCCGCCATGTAAGCAAGTCCCGCCCAGCCAGCCCAGCCGACGCTGCCCCAATCGAGATGTGTCCATTCATAGATCGCGAGCGGCAAGAGGCAGACCGCTGCGACGAGGAAATTGAAATAGTTCATCGTGACAGTGTCATAGCGATTGACCACTCGTTTGGCTAAAACGGCGTAGATCGAATAGCCCGCAACGCTCGCGCCAGTGATGAGATCGCCTTTGATCGTGCCGGCGCCGAACGAAGCGAAACCATTTTCGGAAGCGAGGATGAGGACACCGATGAAGCAGAGGGCCATGCCAATAATTTTGCCACGCGAAATGCTTTCGAGGCCGGAAAGCCCGGCGAGGAGCATGACGACGACGGGCGCGATGGCGATGATGATGGCGGAATGGCCGACGGTGGTGTATTTCAAGCCGAGCGAAAACCCGCCTTGATTAATCAAGACGCCGAAAATGCCGAGCAGGATGAAGGTTTTGATATCGCGGCGATCGAGCTTCGTGTGGCGCGGCGTGAAGAAATAAATTACCGACATGATTATTGCGGCGAATTCGAGGCGCGACGCCACGAGCATCATCACGGGCATGTGACGGAACGCGATTTTTGCGGCGATGAAATTGACGGTCCAGATCAAAACCATGAGGGAGAGCATGGTGAAGAGGAGGAGGGGTTTGGGCGGTTGTTTTTTCATGTGCGGTTAAACAAGGTTTGGGAGCAGTCCGCCGCGGCGGACGCCCCTACGGAGATGCTCGGCATTTAGGTGAGCGTCACCTTTCGTTGCGTTAAAGATTCGATGCGATCGAGGCGCGGCTCGTAACCGATGCCGGGACTCGTTGGCACTTTGATGGTGCCCTGCGGCGTGACTTCGACTTCGGGAGTGATGATGTCCTCGGTCCAATAGCGGCGGCTGGCGGAGATATCGCCGGGAAGAATGAAATTCGGGAGCGTCGAGAGCGCGATATTTTGCGCGCGGCCGATGCCGGATTCGAGCATGCCGCCGCACCACACCGGAATTCCTTTCTCCTTGCAGACGTCGTGAACGCGGCGAGCGGCTGTGTGCCCGCCGACGCGACCCATTTTGATATTGATGATCTGGCAGGCGCCGATTTCGATAGCGATGCGCGCGTCGGCTACGGAGTGGATGGACTCGTCGAGGCAGATTGGCGTTTCGAGCTGCTTCTGAAGCTTAGCGTGATCGTAAATGTCGTCCCAGCCGAGCGGTTGCTCGATCATGATGAGATAGAACGGGTCGAGAGTTTTCAGGTGCGGCGCGTCCTCGAGGCGATAGGCGGAGTTCGCGTCAACCATCAGGCGAATGCGCGGCCAGCGATTGCGCAGAGCCTGGACCGGCTGAATATCCCAGCCGGGCTTGATTTTTATTTTTATGCGCTGGTAGCCGGCGGCTAGTTCCTTTTCGACCTTCGCGAGAAGCTCCTCGATGCTCGGCTGGATGCCGATGGAAACGCCGCATGGAATTTCGGGGCGCGTGCCATCGAGCAATTTCCAGAGAGGCGTATTGCGGATTTTCGCTTCGGCGTCCCAGATGGCGGATTCGATTCCGGCTTTCGCCATGTTGTGGCCGCGGATGGGCGCGAGGAGATCGAAGACTTCGCGAGCGGCGCTGAATTCGCGAAGTTTTAGCATTGGCCAGATGTGATCGCTGAGAATGTGCCAGGCGGTTTCGACCGTTTCGTAGGAATAAAAGGGATCTTCGCCGGCGACGACTTCGCCCCAGCCGGATACGCCATCGACATCAACTTCGACGAGAAGGATGCGGCGATGGTGCGAGGCGCCGAAGCTGGTTTGGAACGGCGCGATCAGGTCTAGATGAATTTCCCGCAGGCAGGCCTTTTTCAAGCGCATGAAAGCTCGGTTCCTCTCGCGATGCCGGGAATATCTTAGCGCTGATTCGCCGGGAAAATTTCCGCCGCGACGGAAGCGACGGGTTGAAGGTCGTATTCGGCCGATGCGCCGCTCGTCGCGATGCCTGTTGCAGCGTAGCCTTTCGCGAACAAAGATTCGAATTGCTCGCGAACTTCCGATTGGATGCGTTGCGCGGCGGCGCGATCGCGAAGTCTTAATTCCGAGATGTTCAGTGGCACGGAAATTTTGGCGGCCTGGGCGAGCTGCACGAGGTGTGGCTGAGGCTGCGCCTGCGATTGCGTTTCGTGCCCGCGGCTCTCGGTGGACGCGGCCAGCAGCGAGTTGACGCGCGGTGAATCGAGCCACCATTCGGCTACGAGACGATCGGTGGGCATGCCTGCATGGAGCGGGCTTTCCGTGATGCCGTAAAAATTGGGAATGAAGCGGCGCGCGATGGCGCCGAGGCGCATGAAATTAAAATGCGCGTTTTTGAGTTCGAGAGGATCGAAGGTCCATTCGACAAGCGGGAAGCCGCGGGCGAGCGCGTCCTGGCGCTGAAAGAGCTTGAGCCTGCGGCCGACGCCATGATCGCGAAAAGCTTCGAGGACGGCCGTCATGTGCGAGTGGAGGAACGGGCGGCCATCGTGAACGCCGGCGAGTGCGAGGGTGAATCCGACCATTTGGTTTCCAGCGTAGGCGCCGAGGATTTGGCCGCCGGTTTCCTGCGCGACGGCGAAGATCGCGGTCGGGACGAGGATTCCCTGGCCCCAAGTGATGCGTTCGAGGCGGACGCATTCTTCGTATTCCGCGATGGTGCGGCAGTGGCGGATTTCGACGGGAACCGGGCTCACCGGGGCTGCTTCGAGTCGTTCCATAGCTCTTCCATTTGCGCACGATCCGTTTCCGCTAACGCGGCGCCGCGATGCTGCGCTTCTTTTTCCATCCATTGGAAGCGGCGCTTGAATTTTCGATTCGCCTTTAGGAGGGCGATTTCCGGGTCGAGGCCGAGGAATCGCCCGATGTTGGCTGCGGCGAAGAGAAGATCGCCGACTTCTTCTTCGATAGCGGCGTTAGCGGTGCCATTCTTGCCATTCTCGCGTTTCGGCGTTTTTGAAATTTCGGCGCGCAGTTCGTTGGCTTCTTCGGCGAGCTTCGCGAGGATGTCTTCTAATTTCTCCCAGTCGAAGCCGATTTTCGCGGCGCGGCGCGTGAGTTGATTCGCTTCCATTAATGCGGGGAGCGAGCGCGGAATGCCGTCGAGGAGCGATTCGGGGAGCGGCGCTTTGCCGCCCGACGACGATTTCTTTTCTTCGGCTTTTAGGCGCTCCCAATTTTTTAGGACTTGTGTGGATGTGGAGACTTTGACGCCACCGAAAACGTGCGGATGGCGGCGGACCATTTTCGTGTGGACAGATTCGATGACGTCGCGAATGTCGAATTGATGAGTTTCCGAGGCGATGAGAGAGTGAAAAACGATTTGGAGGAGGAGGTCGCCGAGTTCTGATGAAAATTCCTTCGCGTCGCCGCTCTCCATTGCATCGAGGACTTCGTGAGTTTCTTCGAGGAGGAACGTGCGGAGGGTGGCGTGCGTTTGCTCGCGATCCCACGGGCAACCGCCGGGGGCGCGCAATTGGGCTTGCAGGGCGATCAAATCTCCGAAGAGTTCGCCAGCGCGGCGATTGGTTTGTTTGGCGTTTGCTCGCTTGGCTGCGGAGGCGCGCGACAGTTTTCCGCGCCCGTGTTTAGGCGCTAACGCTTTCTTGGATTGGGCTTCAGATGCTCGTCGGGGCGACACAGCGGGTGGACGCGCTCCTCGGTGAAATCACACTCTACGGTAGGCTCGTCTAATTGACAAGGTTCATGACGCCGAGAGCTCTAAGGCACTGCCTGGTTAAGATGTCGAGCCGTTATTTCTTCTTTGTGATTTTTATCTTTGGGAATTTTCGCCGGACCGCGGCGACGACAGCGGCGTGCTCCGGCTTTCCCGAGCTCCTCGCCAAAGCGTCTCGTGCGTGAGCGGCATCAGGGATCGGGTATTTCCTCTCACGTTTCTCCACGAAGTCCGATTTCGGAAGTCTTTTTCTCGCAGTAGTCGTTAATTTAGCCACGGTCGATGATTCTCCTTTCGGAAGGATTCAGCCGCAAGCTTCGCTCGGATCCACCCAGCGGCGATAGCCTACGCCTCATGAACGCACGCCTCGCAAAATCCTTATAGCACGTCCCTTTGATTTGATGCGATCCGTTCACAGCGGTGACCGTGGAGTAGTGACTGAGCGGGATACATACGGCGCGCCAAGTAGAGGCGGCGCGGTCGCCGAGGCGCAAAGGGCGGCTCGCTTGTCGGCGATGTTCTGCGGATGCTAGACTGAATTATTCGCGGGATCGCGCAGGTCTGGGGTAAGTCTGGAGATGCAAATTGGCAGAGCATAAGCACGACGAATCTTTCAAGGTGGTAGACCGGCGGCCGTTTACGGCTGAGGGCGAGCTTCGCAAAGAGGCAGTGGACGAGGAACGGCGCGAGCGGGAGAGCGCCAAAATTTTATCCGAGAAACAATCGGCAAAGCCCGAGGCGACGCCCGCAGCGGGCAAAGTAATTTCCGGTCCTGAGGGAACAGCGGCGCCCGGCGCGGCTGCGGGCGGAGCGGCGGTAGCCGGTGCTGCGCCTGCGCCCGAAGGTCCCGCACCTTCGCGCAATTTTCAGATGCTCGTCGATTTTCTGGCGCGTAACGCCGCCGCGATGCTGGGAGGCATGACGGATCCGCGGACCGGCCAAGCGTTTCTCGATCTCGAAGGCGCGCACGAAATGATCGATCTGCTCGACGTCCTGCGCGAGAAGACGCAAGGCAACCTGGCCGCGGAAGATAACGCACTGCTCGTGGAAGTGATCGGAAGCCTCAAACTCTCGTTCATGGAAATAACGAACGCCGCGGCGGCCCAGGCCCAGGCCAAGGGCGGAGCCAAAAGCATCAAGAAGCCTTAGCCGCCTTCCGTGCCGCACGAAATTCTGCGAGATTCACGCTGAAATTGGGAGCTGCGCTCTGCGACCGCTGCGATTGACCATTCTCGGATCGGGAACCTCGATGGGAGTGCCGACGCTCGGGTGCCACTGCGCCGTCTGCCAGTCAAGCGATCCGCACGATCAGCGCACGCGACCTTCGCTGCTGCTCGAATTCGACGGGCATTCCGTGGTGATCGACACGACGCCGGATTTTCGCTCGCAAGCGCTGCGCGCCCATCTCGATCGCCTGGATGCCGTCCTCTACACTCACGGACACGCAGACCACATCATGGGTCTCGACGACATCCGCCCGTACAACATGAAACAAGGCGGCGCGGTACCGGTGTATGCATCGCCGGAGACGCTGGCGGTGCTCAAGCGGACGTTTGCATACATCTTCGATGACGTGCCGAGTGAGAGTTCCCTTCCCGGCGTTACGCTGCACCCGATTACAGGTAATTTTTCACTTTTCGGCGTCGAAGTGATACCGGTGCGCGCACAGCATGGGCCGAATCCCGTTCTTGGGTTCCGGATCGGCGGCGTGGCGTATCTCACGGATTTCAGTGCGCTGCCGGAAACGTCAAAGGAACTGCTGCACGATCTCGATCATTTCATTCTCGATGCGCTGCGCTACACGCCGCATCCGATGCATTCGAACGTCGAGCAATCGCTTTCGCTCGTAGAGGAACTGAAACCGCGGCACGCGTGGTTCACCCACATCTGCCACGATCTCGCGCACGAAGAAGCGAACGCGCGTTTGCCGGAGAATGTCCGGCTTTCCTACGATGGACTTGTGCTGGAGTCGAGCATCTGATGGCGCTCGCGATATTAAATTCGGCCGAGGAGTGGAGAGCGCGCTTCAGCGCGGATGGGCGCGGCTCCGTTGTAACCGTTGGCAATTTTGACGGAATGCATCTTGGCCACTGCGAAATTTTGAGGCGCAGCGTCGAGCAGGCACACATGCTGAACGCTCAGAGCGTCGCGATCACGTTTGACCCGCATCCGCTGCGATTTCTGCGGCCGTCGGATGCGCCGGCGCTGCTGATGACGTTGCCACAGCGGCTTGCCGCGCTCGAGGCGGAGCATCTTGATGCGGTGCTTGTGTTGAAATTCGATAGCGCGCTCGAACATCTCAGCCCCGACGATTTCGTGCAGAAGATTCTCGTGGACACACTTGGGACTCGCGCGGTGCTTGTAGGGCAGAACTTCCGATTCGGCTACAAGCAGGCCGGAGATGTTGAACTTCTTCGCGAGCGCGGAAAAGCGCACGGCTTTGCGGTGGAATGCATTCCCGCCGTGTCGTGGCGCGGCAGGACGATCTCGAGTTCCGCAATTCGGCAAGCAGTCGGCGAAGGCAGATTGATCCGCGCCGGGCGGATGCTAGGCAGGCCTTATGGACTCGCCGGGGAAATTCAGCAGGGAGAGGGGCGGGGGCGGCGCGCCGTCTACCCGACGCTGAATTTGCGGACGGAGCAGGAACTCCTTCCGAAGCCTGGTGTGTACGCGACGGAGGTTTTCGTTGATTCGCGCCTGCATCGAGCGGTGACGAACGTGGGGATTCGCCCAACGTTTGGCGGAGGAAGTATTTCTATCGAGAGCTATCTTTTCGATTTCAGCCAGGATTTGTCGAGCGGCCCGATGGAAGTTCGATTCTGGCCGCGATTGCGGGATGAGATGAAATTTCCCGGCGCTGACGTGCTGCGTATGCAAATCCAGCAGGACGAGCGGAGAGCGCGGCAATTCTTCAGGTTAATTGACCGATTCAGTCTCAAGAAACAATCGGCGTAGAGGATTGCAAACGCGCGTGGGGTCGCGACTCGCGCTATTTCCCCGTCTCGTCGCGCCTCAACGACGCCTTGAGTCGGGCAAGATCATCACCTCTGAAAAGGCACCGCTCCGAATCGTCAAATTTCCCAATCGCGCGGACGATCATGGCCGGCCGGATGCGTCCTTCGAAAGCGAATTGCTGCATCGTGGTGGGCGCAACTCCAAGCATTGAAGCAGCTCGCTCTAAGGTGAAAAGCTTGAAGATGGCCTTGGTCGACTGGAATCGTTGCGAGAATTTGGACAAGGGAACCTCGAGATAAATCTGCTCGCTGAACGGCTTGATGTGTCCAACGTAGGTAGGCAAGCTACCGGACGCCAGTTGTTACTACCAGAGGCAGTAATTCACGCAGGGCATAGGCGCGAGAGCGGCCAATCGGGCGGACAAGGCGATTTTCGATTAGCTTCCGTAGGGCTGGCCGGCAGGTCGGCCGAATGCCTGACTCGAGATCGTCAGCCAATCATTTGTTCTATCAGCCGATGTACCGCGTAGAGGACGGGCGAGCGCTCAACGAAGATGGTGACCGCGAACAAGACCGATGCCATAAAGAACAGAACGAGCGGCCACGAAGACGATTTTCGAAGACTCGATTGAGCTTCACCGGCCGGCTTGATCGACAACAACCGATCGACGCGTTTCGCGAGGTGGCCATCGCTGATCATCGAGGCGGCAAGGCGCGACGGAGACGTTAATCCCAGCCTGGAAACTCGAATCAGCGCCTGAGCGAGCACGACCGACGCTTGGGCGTCTCCGCGCGTTGCCTCGTCATCTGCCGCCCACTCCGACAATTCCGCCCAAGTACGATCTAAACCCGCGAAGCACCGCAAAAACGGCAATGGATCTGGCGCCAGCAGAAGAAGGAGACGTTTGATGTTGTCACCAAATGTTCGGTGTGCCCCTTCGTGGCGCAAGACTACGTCGAGCTCTTCGGCCGAAAGAGCGTCCAGAACGTCTCGCGAGAGTATGAGTCGAGGGCGAATAATTCCCCACAACGCAAAGGTCGGGGGACCCTTCGAAAGCACCCAGGCCGGCAACGATCCCGGCGCCAGAGAGATTTTCTGTCCGACGCGTTCAACGCGACGAACGAAAGTCTGCGAGCTAACCGAAGCGCAGACGCTCTTGCAGATCGAGATGAGCCAGATTGTCAGTCCGAAAATTGCGATCATAAAACATGGGAGATTCAAGCGTTCTGCGTAAGTCCGCGGCTCAAACAACAAGAAGCTTGGGACGCAGAAACCCAGCACAACGAGTAAGGAAAAAGACGCCGGGAAAATGCGAAGAAAAAAGAGGACGCGAGCACCGAGCCGGGGACTCAACCTCTCGGCCCACCGAATCGCCACGCGCGAAGAAACGGAAGTCGCCCAGCTCAACGCACAGTGAATTAGGAAAAACGAGGCCGAACAAGTAACAAGCAATTTCAAAGTGTAGGACGGGATCATGACCGGCCTTTGCGCGAAAGCTCCAGGCGCCTTGCCTGGATTTTCTTTTCAAGCGCATCGAGAAGTGCCGGATCTCGCTGGCCAACCGCCTGCACCAGGGCCGAAAATAGCGAGTCGGTCCGAGGTTGAGGTCCACCCAAAAATGCCGAGAGCAATTGCTCCGCCCGCTCACACTCCCATTCTTGACGCGTGAATTTGGGTGAATAGAGAAAGGCTCGCCCCGATTTACGCCGGTTCAAACAATGCTTCTTGAAAAGCCGCTCCAGAGTCGTCATTACGGTCGTGTAGGCCAGAGGCCGGCGAAGCCGGTCGCGGACACCGCGGACATTGCTTTCGCCGGTCGCCCAAAGATCTTCCATGATGCTGAACTCGAGGTGGCCCAGCAGCGTGGAGGGCCCAGCGTTCTTGGAGCGATCCTTCAGGAAGCGAAACATTGCTTGTTAGCGGAATCCTATCAAACGGTATCGTAAAACAGGAATCCTACCAGGGACTACCGGCGGCATTCTTCGCAGACGCCGCCGACTTCGGTGCGCGTTACGGTGATCTCGATGCCGCAGTCTTTGGAAATTTGCTTCATGAGAGTCTCGTAAAGTTCGCTTTCGAATTCGCGTACTTTGCCGCAACGGAGGCAGGCCACGTGGATGTGATCGCGCGGGCCGTGGCTCTCGTAATAGTGGCGATCGCCGCGGAGATGGAGCAGGTCGAGCTCGTCAATCAAGCCGTGGCGCTTCAGCAGATCGAGAGTGCGATAGACGGTGACGCGAGTAATGTTGGGGTCAATTCGCTGCGCGCGCTCGAGAATTTCATCCGCATCGAGATGGCGGCGGGCATTCTCGATCACTTGAACGAGAACGCGACGCTGGCGCGTCAGGCGAATCCGCTTCGAGGCGAGCTCTCGCTGTAAGTGCCCCGGTGGTTCGTTCGCGTTGATTCGTTCGCCGGTGGAAACGCGGTGTGCGGGTGTGCTGGCCATGGACAATCTCTGCGGCTCGTGCCGCCGCCGTTGGCTGGCTCGGCGATTCACTTAGTGATGCGGCAGGACGCGCGCAACGTCATTGTACATAACGATGGCAAAGATGACCAAAAGAAAGACAAGCCCTACCTGAATGATGCGCTCTTTAATAGCGAGACTGATATCACGGTGCAGCGCGCCTTCGACCGCAAGCAGTACAACGTGGCCGCCATCGAGAATCGGAATCGGCAACAAGTTCAACACGCCGAGATTGATGCTGATCATCGCGATCCACACGAGGAATTCGACTGCGCCGCGCCTCGCGGCCTGCCCGGACTGCTTCGCGATTCCCACAACACTTTGAAGCTGTCGAACGGAAACTTTTCCGGTGATCAGCTCGCCAACCACGCCAACCACCTGGCGAACTCCGCCAATCGTAGCCGTGAAGGCTTCGCCTGTCGCAGAGAGAGGTCCCATTCGCTTGTAGACGGCCGGCTCGGGCGAACGGCCCGCGCCGATCATCCAAGTGTTTTCGCCGAGTTCGTTGGTGCTGCGAACCGGCCTCACATCCACCGCAGTTTCAGAGCCGCCGCGACGCACGATGAAATGCAATAAGTCGCCGTCGGAATGGGACACGCTGTCAATCAGCAATGGCCAAGTGGTGATGGGGCGACCGTTGATTGAAATTACGTAGTCGCCGGACTTGATGCCGGAGCTTTCGGCCGGCATTCCGTGAATGAGCTCACCGATCACCGGCGACATGTACGGATAGCCGGTTACGGATTCAGGATTGTTCGGATCTGAAATCGTGGCCGTAAGATCCACCGGCTTTCCGGCTCGCTCGACGACGAGCGCGACCTGCGAACCGGCGGCCAAATTATTGAGATAGAGGAGCGCCTGCTCCCACGTCGGGTTATCAATGGTCCCGACTTTGACAATGTGGTCGCCCGGCAGAAGGCCAGCTTTCTCGGCCGGGGAGTGGGCGTCCATGCCTGAGACTTCGATCTTCTGATTCATGAACGAGGCTGAGGGAACGCCGACGAGCGTGAACAGACCGATGAATATGGCAAGCGCGAGGATTACGTTCATCGTAGGGCCGGCGAGGTAGATCAGAACGCGTTGCCACCGCGGACGAGAGAGGAATTCGTCGGGGGCGCCGGTGCGTTCTTCGATCGGATTGTCGCCCGCGAGGCGAACGTAGCCGCCAAGCGGCAGAGCGCTAATGCGGTAGTCCGTGTCGCCGCGCTTTATTCCCCATAGGCGCGGACCGTAGCCGAGCGAGAAAACGACAACGCGCACTCCGAACAGTTTTCCAGCGATGAAGTGACCCCATTCGTGGACGAGGATCACAACCCCGAGGACGACGGCGGCAGATACGATGGCGATGAGAACACTGTTCATGAGCGATCCGAGCTTTCTCTAAGATTTTCTGCGCGAGATTTCCTGGCGAGCCAGGCGCCGCGCTTCGGCGTCGGCGTCCAGGACATTGTCAATCGTTTCCATTCGCCGGCCCTGCATCTGCTCCAACACTTTCTCGATCACGGCGGCAATCCCGGAAAAAGCTAACCGGCGCGCCAGAAACGCGGCAACGGCTTCTTCGTCGGCCGCGTTCAGCGCGCATGGAAGCGGCCCGCCTTTCTTAGATGCCTCGCGCGCGAGCCGCAGACATGGAAATTTCTTGTCTGGAACAGGCTCAAAATCAAGATTGCGCAACTTCGACCAATCGAGAGCACATCCGTTCGACGAAACGCGCTCCGGATAGGTTAGCGCATATTGGAGCGGCATGCGCATATCCGTGGGGCCCAATTGTGCCAGGATTGAACCGTCCACGAATTCGACCATCGAATGCACCGTGGACTGCGGATGAATGACAACCTCGATTTGGTCGAGCGCCATGCCGAAGAGCCAGCGCGCCTCGATGACTTCGAAACCCTTGTTCATCATCGTGGCCGAATCAATCGTGATTCTCTGGCCCATCTTCCAGTTTGGATGCGCGAGCGCTTGCTTGGGACTCACGTGGCGCATTTTCGAGAGTGGCGTCTTGCGAAACGGGCCGCCGGAGGCTGTCAGGACGAGGCGCTTCACTTCCCCGCGTTCGCCGGCGCGGAGGCATTGGTGAATGGCGTTGTGCTCGCTGTCAACGGGAAGGAGGCAGACGTTATTTGCTTTGACAGCAGCTGTGACTATTTCTCCGGCAGCGACGAGAACTTCCTTATTTGCGAGGGCAATTTTCTTTCCGGCGAGAACGGCCTTGTACGTGGCGCGCAAACCGACGACGCCGACTGCGGCGGACACGACGGTGCCGGCTTCGGGGTGAGTGGCGACTCGCTCGATTCCATCCGCGCCGAATAGAATTTCGGGAACGGGTGAAACGCGACGCTTGCGGAGAAGCGATGCGAGTTTCTCGGCTGCTTCAGCGGTTGCGACGGAGACGATTTTGGGATGGTGCGACGCGATCTGGGCTGCGGCGAGATCCACATTCGATCCGGCTGCCATCGAGATGACTTCAAATTGGCCGTCGAGCGAATCCACGACATTGAGGCACTGGCGGCCAATCGAGCCGGTCGAGCCGAGAATGGCGAGTTTGCCGGGCATGAGTCTCTTGGCCTCCAGTTTAGCAGAAGCGCGCGAACGAGCGAGGGGCGTTCGGCATCGACGAAATTTCCGCCGAACGACGCAATGAAATATTCTGGCGCGGGTTTACAGATGAAAGCCGTGCTGCAGCCAAACGAGCGACCACCAGACGACTGGCGCCGCGAGAATTAAGCTGTCGATCCGATCGAGCACGCCGCCGTGCCCCGGCAGCAGGCCGCTCGAGTCCTTTGCTCCGGCGCCGCGCTTGTAAGCCGACTCGATCAGGTCGCCAAGTTGGCCGGCGATATTCGCAAGGCCCGCAATCACGAATAGCGTTAGACCATCCATACCGACCCAGCGGGCGAAAAATGTTGCCACCACGAGCGACGCAGCCAGATTCGCCGCCGCGCCTTCCCAAGTTTTCTTCGGGCTCAGCGACGGAGCCATGCGCGCATGCCCGAACGTGCGCCCGATGAAGTAAGCGAGCATGTCTCCCGCCCAGACGAGCACGAGGGTGAAGAGAACGAATTCGCGGCCTTTCGGTTCGAGTTCAACGATGCGAATGAGGTAGCTTAATGGAAATGCGACGAAGACGAGGCCTGCAGCGCTCACAGCCATCGCTGGCAGAATGTCGGCAATTGCCTGGCGATTGACCACACCGATTACCACCACTCCAAACACAAAAACGATGGCCACAAATTCGAGCGACGAGAATGGCCCGGAAGCCTGGCGAACAAATTCGCCTGTGGCGCCACTCGAGCGAGAATCGAGTCCCCTCACCCACTGGGCGTACATCAGGCCGATCGTGCACAGCATGGTCCAGCGGCGATAGGCGCGCAGGCCCATGCGGTCACCAAGGCTGAAAAATTCATGCATGGCAAGGAGTAGGACGAGTGTCGCCGTGCCCGCGACGAGCAGCCATGGGCCGCGCAGCACGACGAGTACGACGATGGGAATGAGGACGGCAGCGGTCAGGATGCGGCGCAGCATTCGGACTTAGCCCTGCCGCGCGGCGCCCGCACGGTCGCGCTTTGCGCCGAGGCCGCCGTAGCGGCGCTCGCGCTTCTGGAAATCAATCAGGGCCTCGAGAAGGCGTGTGCGGTCGAAATCCGGCCAAAGAGTTTCGGTGACGTAAATTTCGGCATACGCGATTTGCCAAAGGAGAAAATTGCTCACGCGCATCTCGCCGCTCGTGCGAATCAGGAGATCGGGATCGGGAAGGCCGGCGGTATAGAGATGCTCCGAAATCGTTTGTTCGTCAGCGCGAAAGCCGGAGAGACCATCACGGCGCACGCGATCGAGGATGGCGTTGAACGCGTCCACAAGCTCCGCGCGGCCGCCGTAATTCAGCGCGACCACCAGCTTCATTCCCGTGTTGGAGGCCGTGACTTGCATGGCGCGCTCGATATCGCGGCGGACGCCCTCGGGCAATTGCTCCGAACGCCCGATGATGAGCAGCCGGATATTGTTCTTGTGTATCGACGGGAGCTCCTTTTTCAAATACTCACGGAGAAGTTGCATCAGGAAATCGATTTCAGCCTGAGGACGCCGCCAATTCTCGAGCGAAAAGGCGTAGAGAGTCAGCATCGGGAGCTTGAGGCGGGCGCATGTTTCGATGATTTCGCGCGCCATCTTCACGCCGGCGCGATGCCCTGCGATGCGCGGGAAATGCCGCCGCTCCGCCCAGCGCCCATTGCCGTCCATGATGACGGCGACGTGCTGCGGAAGGCTTTTCAAATCGAGTTTTTCGAGGAGGCCCGCTTCCTCGCGGCCAGCGGGCTTCAGGAGTTCCGTCGCTTTCACTTATTCTCGCTCTCGAGGGAATGCCCGGCCAAACTAGCACAGGCAGCCAAGCGGCGCAACCGACTGGAAAGCAGTAGTTTAGAGAAGCAGCGTGCCCCCGGTGGTTGCCGCCGACGGAATGAACAAAGTGGCGTAGCCGAGGAAGAGCGTTACGCCGATCATCGCGATACTGATCACCCAGGCCACGATGTTGAAGCCGAGCGAATTGACGTGATCACCCATTAGATCGCGACGATTGATCAGCAAAAGGATGAAAATCAGCACCGGAGCGAGCCAGACGCCGTTGGCGACCTGCGAGAAAAGCAAAATCTTGAGCAGAGGAGCGTGCGGGATCAGAATGATTCCTCCCCCGACGACGATCAGGCCAGCATAGAGGCCGTAGAAGATGGGAGCTTCGCCGAGCTTGTGATCGATGCCGGATTCGAAGCCGAGGCCCTCGCAAATTACGTGCGCGGTGGAGAGCGGCAGAATCGACGCGGCGAAGAGTGACGCGTTCAAAAGTCCGAACGCAAAAAGCGTGGCGGCGAATCGACCGGCGAGAGGCGCGAGAGCCTGAGCAGCCTGGGCAGCGTCAGTGATGTTGGTCATGCCATGCGCGTGAAGCGTTGCCGCCGTGCACACGATGATGAAGAAGACGATCGCCATACAGGTTACGCTTCCGGCGATTACGTCAAGCCGCGCGTGCTTGTACTGCTTTGGCCCGACGCGCTTCTCGACGAATCCCGCCTGCAAATAGAAAAATTGCCACGGCGCAATCGTCGTTCCTACTAGCGCGACGAACATCAACAGGTAATCCTTATCGAGACTAAACGTCGGCAAGACTGTTTCCTTCGCCGCGACCAGCCAATCCGGCTTGGCTAGGAACGCCGAAACGACATACGTTAGATAGAATGCGCACGCCACGAGAAAGATTTTTTCCACTTGCGCATACGAGCCCCGCACGACCAGGAACCATACAACTATGGCCGCGATCGGCACTGAAATGTATTTGCTGATACCGAAAATCTGCATAGACGCAGCCACGCCGGCGAATTCTGCCACTGTGTTGCCGAGATCCACTGCCAACGCGGCAAGCATCACGAAAAAAGTCGAGCGGAATCCAAACTCCTCGCGAATCAAATCCGAGAGGCCTTTGCCGGTGACGACACCCATACGCGCACACATTTCCTCGCTGACGTAGAGCGCGATGGTGAGCGGAATCAGCGTCCAAAGCAGCGTGTACCCGAACTGCGCGCCCGCGAGCGTATAGGTGGTGATTCCGCCGGCATCGTTGTCCACGTTGGACGTGATGATGCCGGGGCCGATGACGGCAAGGATTACCGCGAGCCTGCGGCGCGTAATGCGCGTGCGCCGCGCAAACTCCTCCCAGCGCTTTCTCAGCCGGGCGAAACTCGAGCTGACTTCGACGACGGTCATGGCATTTTTATAGCAGCGCGTGCATGTGGCTCACGACATCGTCCACTGTAATCGCGCCAATGGGATGATTCTCCACATCCACAACGGTCAGGCTCCGCAGATTGTATTTGTCGAATAATTCGAAAACTTCGCGATCGTTCGCCTCCGGCTGAATCGAGACGTGCGTGTCGGAGACGAGTTCCAACATTTTCTGTTCCTGATCGGCGAGAAGGAGTTTTGGAAGACGGACTGTGCCGGCGAACACGGCATCGCGATTGATAAGGATCACGTCCGCGAGCTGATCGAGCGGAATTTCGTGGAAGCGAATGTAATCGACCACTTCGCCGCGCGTCGCGTCATCGGACACGGTGACAACTTCCGTATTCATCATGCCGCCCGCCGTGTCGTGCTCGAAGCGGAGGAGGTCGCGAACTTCCTGCGCATCGCGTCCAGGCATTTCCTCGATAATGTCGCCGCGAGCTTCCGGCGTCAGGTTTGCGAGCAGGTCGGCGGCCTCGTCCGGACGCATCTCTTCGATGATGTCCGCCGCCTTTTCCGGATCGAGTTTCTCCACCACTTGCGTCTGAAGGCGTTTGTCGAGTTCGGCCAGCGCTTCTGCCGCGGTCTCTTCATCGAGCGAGGTGATGATGGACTGGCGCTCGGCCGGAGATAGTTCTTCCATGATGTCGGCGAGGTCGGCCGGGTGCATGGACGCGAGCTTCTGGCTGCTCATGCGCAACTTTACGCGACGGAGCGGATCCGGCTCGATCAAGTTCACAAATTCCCATCGGATTGTGCGCTGCGGAAGTTTCTTCTGAATCCGGCGAATCACTTCCGGTGGGACAATTCCCTGCAGAAGCCGACGCACTGCTCCCGGCAGGCCTACGTCCACCTGCGAGATGCGCATTTCGACATTGCCGTTGGTTCGCTGGTCAGCCAATTCAATATCGTTGACGCGAACGACTTTGCGTCCCGCCGTGTCGATAATCTGCTGGTCCAGCAAATCCTTTCGAAGCGCGAGCCACGCTTCGTTCGGGTGATAGAGTTCGAGCGCCGATTCATCGGTGGTAAGTTTCATCCGGCCGGGCGTGACGTCGCTGATCTGATCGTAGCGCGCGACGAGCGGGCGATATTGTCCGCGGCCAAGCAGGACGCGCGAAACACGATTCGGCTGATCGGCCGGCTCGACGAAAAGCTCTTTCACGCGGCCCACAAAGTGGCCGTTCAAATCGTAGGCTTCTGCGCCCAGAACTTCGGTGGCGTGCAGCATTGAATCACCTCTTCGCACAAGTGCCGTTTGGCAGGTACATCGAGGCCAAATCCCCAGGAATCAGATACTTCCGGGACGCTCCGTGGGCACAAAAAAATACCCGCGGCCGGGGTTCGATCCGACCGCGGGTAGCAAGATAGAAAACTCTCGTTACTCGGCGGCGGCTCTCGCCTCCGCGCTCATCCCGCTGCCAATTCGCTCCGCGCTATAGGCAACAAGGGGCGCCCGACTCGCCACCCGAACCGCACGTTCCGGTCCGGGCTGTCGAGGACTGCCTGAATCCCAGTTGGACGACTGCTCCATTTCTTGAGAATGTCCTCAGCTTCACTAGTTACGAGCAGATGCTCGCTTTGTCAAGCAAAGACTGCACTTGCGCGTCATTTTTTTCGATTTTTGAACACGAGATCACCCGGTGCGACATTCCGGCCGCGCGAATCCGCGACGTGGAGGTCCCAATAGGTGGCTGTGATGTAATCCTGAGGCGAAAATCCGAGGAGCACGGCGGCGCGATCAATTGCGGCCGTAGAGCCTTCGAGTTCCAGATAATTGCCGAGCGGAGTTTCATCGAGGTCCAGATGCAGTCCTGGAACGCGGCGCAGACTGTAGCTGGTGCGAAATTTCTCGTAGCGGAAGGTGGAACGGAGGCCGAGCGCGGCGAAGATTGTTTCGAGGTTCTCTGCGGGATTGAATTCGATTTCGATCTCTTCCCTTTCCTTGTAGCGCGACGCGAAACGGACATCCAGCGACGGGACAACCGGCGCTTTGTAAGTTAGAACGCCACGCGATTCTGCTGCTTTGTGTGCTGAGGATTTGGCTCGTCCGGCACTTGTGGCAGTTCGCCGATCAGGTGCCGGCGTCTTGATGCGGATTCGCAGAAGGCGGCCGGTTTCGCGCAAATCGGAGGCCTGCGTATCGTAGAGAATGTTTCGCTCGAATATGCGCGGAGCTGCCTTCGCTCCGAGGCGGCGCAATTGCGCGCGGAGCGCGTTCAGATCCGCGATGCGAAGTTTGACTTCAATCTCCCGGCCGTTGTTTGCCATTCTCGATGCGCAATTATACTCGCGGCGCCCGCGCGAATCAGAATCCAAGAGCGCGACTCGGCCACATTGCGACGAAGATCAGCAACGAGCGCGTGCCTCTACGTGAACGCTGTTGCTAAAGGCAATTGCAGCCGACATAATCGTGAGCTTCCGGAGCCAGTTTGCATTCATGACAGAGCCCGCAACACCGCTGCTGCGCCAGTATCATGCCATCAAGAAGCAGCACCCGCACGCCCTGCTTCTCTTTCGGCTGGGCGATTTCTACGAACTTTTTTTCGACGACGCGATTCTGGCTTCCAAGATTCTCCAAATCATGTTGACGGCGCGCAATCGCGAGAAAGGCCAGCCGGTTCCGATGTGCGGGGTTCCCTACCATGCCGCCGAGGGATACATCGCGCGGCTCATCCGCGCGGGGCAGCGTGTCGCCATTTGCGACCAGATGGAGGAGGCAGGGCCCGGCAAAAAGCTCGTTCGCCGCGAGGTGGTTCGTGTGGTCACGCCGGGGACCGCGTCGGGGCCGGGGCTTGTTGATCCGAAAGAGAATAATTTTCTCGCGGCCGTTTCCCGCGATGCGGCCGCTGCCACCATCGGCCTTGCTTACGTGGATCTTTCCACCGGCGATTTTCGCGCGACGGAGTTTTCCGGGCCTGCGGCAGAGAATCGCCTTCTCGACGAACTCGGCATCCTCCGGCCGCGAGAAATTCTTCTCCCGCGCCCTGCGTCGCTCTTTCCTTCGGCCGGCGCGCCTGAGCTTGCGGGGATCGACGCGCTCGTAAGCCGGCTCGATGAATTCATTTTTCAGCCGGACTTTGCCGCTCGAATTCTCGAACAGCAATTCCGGGTGGCCGCGCTTGATGGGTTCGGACTCTCGGAGCACGCGCACGCCATCGGCGCGGCAGGCGCAATCGTTCACTATTTGCGCGAAACGTCGGTTATCGCCGTGGCGCGCGATGGCGCGAGTGGCGGTGAATCGTCGGCACGTGCTCCACTGAGCGGCCTCGAGCACCTCAATGGCATTCGCTATTACGAGCAGCAGGACGCGCTTCTGCTCGATCAAGTGACCGTACGTAATCTCGAACTAGTCGAGCCCGTGAGCGGCGATGATGCCTCGGCGACGTTGATGTTCGCGCTCGACCAGACAGCGACCGGAATGGGCGCGCGCCTGCTGCGAAGCTGGATCCTCCGGCCCGAAATCTCGCTTGAAGAAATCGAAGCGCGCCTTGATGCCGTCGCGGAATTGAAATCGAAGCCGGTCGAACGCGGGGAAATCTACCGGACGCTCGAAGCTATGCTCGATCTCGAGCGCCTGACGAGCCGGATCACGCTGGGCATCGCGACTCCGCGCGATCTCGTGGCGCTCCGCAAATCGCTCGATCAAATTCCAGTGCTGCGTGGGTTTCTCTCTCCCGCTTCACAGAAGACATCTGCGCGAATTGCTAGGCTTCACGCCGAACTCGACGAACTCACCGAAGTGCGCAAGGCCATCGAGCGCGCCATCGCTGACGACCCGCCCGCGCTAGCCACCGAGCCTGGGATTATTCGCCGCGACTACGATCTCGCTCTTGACGAGCTGCGCGACCTCAGCCGCACGAGCAAGCAAGTGATTGCCGCGATGGAGGATCGCGAGCGAAAGCGCACCGGGATTGCCTCGCTGAAAATCCGCTTCAATCAGGTCTTCGGCTATTACATCGAAATTTCGAAGGCGAATATGCATCTCGCGCCGGCCGATTACGATCGCAAGCAGACTCTCGTCAACGCCGAACGCTTTACTTCGACTGAACTGAAGGAGTACGAGCGGAAAGTGCTCGATGCCGACGAGCGAATCTCGGAAATCGAGCGAAGGCTGTATGCCGAACTGCGTGAACGCGTCGCGCGCGAAGCTCCGCGCCTTCGGCGAACGGCGTCAGCTGTCGCGCAACTCGATGTCCTCGTGAATTTCGCTCGACTCGCCGCCACAGAGAATTACGTGCGGCCGAGTTTTACCGAGCAAAATTCGGGCGAGCGCGGCGAGCTATTGATCGCGGGTGGAAGGCATCCCGTGATCGAGCGACTGCTTGCGACGCGCGGCGAACGATTCGTGCCCAACGACCTCTATCTCGACGATAAGACGCAATCGCTGCTTCTCATCACTGGGCCGAACATGGGCGGCAAGTCGACTTACCTGCGCCAGTCCGCGCTGATCGTGATCATGGCGCAGATGGGATCGTTTGTGCCTGCGGTGGAAGCGAAGCTGCCGCTGACCGATCGTATTTTTACGCGCATCGGCGCGTCGGATAATCTCGCGCGAGGGCGCTCGACATTTCTTGTGGAGATGAGCGAAGTCGCGGCGATTTTGAATACGGCGACATCGGCGAGCCTCGTTCTTCTCGATGAAGTCGGGCGCGGAACGGCGACGTTTGACGGGCTTTCGATTGCGTGGGCCGTGGTGGAAGCGCTACAAGCCGACGCGCGGCCGCGCACTTTATTCGCGACGCACTATCATGAGCTGACGGAGCTCGAACGGCTCGTACCTGGAGTGCGCAACGTGCATGTTTCCGTCCGCGAATCCGGAAGCGAAATTATTTTTTTGCGGCGCGTCGAACCGGGCAGCGCGGACAAGAGTTACGGAATTGAAGTCGCACGGCTCGCGGGGCTTCCGCCGTCGGTTATCGAACGGGCGCGCGAAGTTCTGAAGCGCCACGAGACGAGCGAACATAAACTCAGCGAGGAATTGACTCCGGGCGCCGCGGCGCCAACGCAGTCGCCAATGTTCACGCCGATTGACCAATCTGTGATCGACGCGCTGCGGCAAGCGGACCTCGACAACTTGAAGCCGCTTGAAGCACTCAATCTTCTCGCGACACTGAAGAAACAACTTCTATGAATCGCGGACGCGCAAAAAGCCAATCTCAATATGTGCTCGGCTTGATGTCGGGGACGTCGGCGGACGGGATTGATATCGCGCTAGCCCGGATTTCCGGCGCGCCGCCAAATCTTTCCGCGCGGCTTGCGGGATTTTATGCTGTCCCGTATCCGCGTGCCGTGCGAGAGGAAATTCTTAGGATCGCAAATATCGAGGCTGCAAGCTCCGCGGAAATCAGCCGACTCAATTTTGCGCTTGGCGAACTTTTTGCGCGCGCGGCGCTGGCGGCGTGCCGTGAATTTCGAATCGCGCCGCGAAAGATCGCTCTCATCGGGTCGCACGGGCAGACGATCTATCATCAAGGTCGAGCTTCGAAGTTTCCCGGCGTCGGAGGCGTCGCGTCCACGATGCAGATTGGTGAAGCAGCGGTGATCGCCGCGCGAACCGGAATTACGGCGATCGCGGATTTTCGTCCGGCCGATATGGCGGTTGGCGGTCAGGGCGCGCCGCTCGTTCCGTTTGTGGATTACGCGCTGTTTCGCGATGCGAAGTTGGGACGAGTTGCACTCAATATTGGTGGAATTGCGAACGTCACCGTAATTCCCGCCGCCGCAAAAAGCAGCGATTGTTTTGCCTTCGACACGGGTCCCGGCAACATGGTGATTGACGCTCTCGTTCGGCACTTCACGCGGGGGCGTGAGACGTTTGACCGCGACGCGCGACGCGCCCTCGCCGGGAAATCGGTCCCGCGCCTGCTCGACAAACTGCTTTCCGATCGATATTTCCAAATCAAGCCGCCGAAATCCGCGGGGCGCGAACAGTTTGGCGAAGTATTCGCCGAACGCGTAATTCGCTTGGGCAAAGCCCATCGCGCGACGCCCGACGACCTTGTCCGGACGGCAACGCTGCTCGGCCCTCTCTCAATCGCCGATGCGTTTCACAGGTTTATCTTTCCGCGCGCGAGATTTCACGAATTGATTGTCTCGGGAGGCGGAACGCAGAATCCTTTAATCATGGCGCAACTCGCCGCGTCGCTGCCCGGCGTTGCTGTGCGCACTTCCGATGAATTCGGCGTGCCATCGGCGGCGAAAGAGGCGTTCGCGTTTGCGATTCTGGCGTACGAAGCGTTTCACGGACGGACGAACAATCTTCCGTCGGCAACAGGCGCGAGGCGGCCCGCGATTCTCGGAAAGGTGAGCTATGCGCCGCCGCGTTAGTCGCGGCTGTGGCATCGTCGCCGCTTTACTAGCGTTTGCCGTAATTTCGGCAGTCGGATGCGCCGGCCATTCCAGCGCGACACCGTCGGACAGTGTCAATTTCCTCATTGAGTCCGCTCCAGTAAATCTCGATCCGCGCATCGGCACGGACGCGTGGTCGCAGCATCTACACGATCTGATTTACAGCAGCCTCGTCGCGCACGACGCGAACATGAATATCGTTCCCGATCTTGCCGAGAGCTGGGATACGCCAGACGCGGAGACGTACATTTTTCATCTGCGCCGCGGAGTCAAATTTCACAATGGCGCATCGCTGACTTCCGCCGACGTAAAATTCACTTTCGATTCCATTCTTATCGGCCAAATCAAGACGCCGAAGCGAGGATCGTTTCGCATGGTGGAATCCGTCTCGGCGCCCGATGACGCGACAATTATTTTTCACCTTCGTGAGCCTTACGCATCGTTCTTGTGGAATCTATCGCGCCCCGGAATCGGAATCGTCCCGCGGGGGTCCGGCGCGGAACTCGCGCAGCATCCCATCGGCACGGGCCCATTTCGTTTCGTGAGTCTCGAACCTGATTTGGAAGTGGTTCTCGCGAGCAATCCGGAATATTTCGGGACGATCCCGAAGATTTCGCAGGTGCGATTCCGGATCGTTCCCGATGCGATGGTTCGTGCGTTGGAACTGCGAAAAGGTTCAGCAGACGTTGCGCTCGATTCGCTCGCGCCGGACATGGTCGTCGCGCTAGGAAAGTACGCCGGACTTAAGGTTGACGAAGAGCCCGGCACGTCGCTCGCCTATATTGCGTTCAATTTTCAAGATCCGTTACTTTCGAAACGCGATGTCCGCCGCGCGCTGGCGTTCGCGACGGACCGCGAGACAATCATCAAATATTTGCTGCGCGGGCAGGCGCGTCTTGCGTCAAGCCTTTTGCCGCCGAATCATTGGGCCTACGATGGCGACGTTGCGACGTACGCCTACGATCCCGCGCGCGCTGAATCGTTGCTCGACGCCGCCGGCTTGCCGCGCGGCAAGGATGGCGTGCGCTTCCATCTCAGCCTCAAATCTTCCACCGACGAATCCACGCGGCTCTATTCGGAAGTTTTGCAGGAGCAGTGGAAACGCATCGGTGTGGCGCTCGAATTGCGCCCACAGGAATCCGCGACTTTCAATTCCGATATCGCGCACGGCAGCTTTCAGCTCTACACACAGCGGTGGGTGGGCGGAAACAACGACCCCGACATGTTCGAATTTGTTTTCGGCTCGCGCAGGTTTCC
The DNA here is from genome assembly GCA_049279675.1 of Candidatus Acidiferrales bacterium. GTDB lineage: Bacteria > Acidobacteriota > Terriglobia > Acidiferrales > UBA7541 > Palsa-147. The sequence goes on along the minus strand of JBAPOP010000130.1, from coordinate 35,778 downwards.
GCCGAACGGCGCGAACCGCGGCCATTTCGCGAATCCGCAGCTCGATGCCCTGCTCGATCGCGCGCGCGTCGAACTCGACCGCGAAAAGCGCCGCACGATTCTTTTCGATGTGCAGCGGATCGTCGCCGACGAGCTGCCCTATATCAATTTGTGGTATGTGGATAATGTGTGCGTCTATCGCGACCGCTTGCAGATCGGGCCGCTATCACCGACGGGAGATTACGGTTTTCTGCAAACGATGGGGTACAGCTCGAAGTGATTGGAAAAATATTCGCGCGCACAGCTGATGCGGCGAAATCAGGCGGCGAGAGTCTTCTGAATATCGTTCTCGGCGATGGCGCCTTCGCGAATGATCATCCACTCGTCGCCCTCGAGGCGAACGATTGTGGAAGGCACCACGGCGCGCGTGTCGCCGGAATCCAGAATGAGCGGCAGCCGGTCGCCAAGTTGAATAATCAAATCTGCGGCGTTTGTACACGCGGGCATCCCCGTGAGATTGGCGCTCGTCCCCGTGATCGGCCCGCCGACGGCATTGATGATTTCGCACGCCACTTTCGAATTCGCCCAGCGGAGCGCCACGCGTCCCGTATTGCCGGTGACTTTCAGCGGGATGCGGTGGGTCGCTTCAAGAACGATCGTCAGGGCGCCCGGCCAAAATTTATTCGCGAGAGTTAGAAAACTATCCGGCACGTCGCGAACGAGCGAAACGGCTTGTTCCACTGAGCTAACGAGGATCGGCAGCGCCTTCGATTCGGGCCGGCCCTTGATTTCGTAAACGCGGCCGATCGCGGCAAGATTAAAGGGATCCGCGGACAGGCCGTAGAATGTGTCCGTCGGCACCGCGACAACGCCCCCTCGCACGATGTAGTTCGCAGCATAGTCAACGACCTGCCGCTCGGGTGCGTCCGACGAAATTTTTAAGATTTCAGAAGGCAAAGTGCTGACTCACTGTGGGTTGCGCTAGGGACATCGCGGCACGCTATCACAGCCTTTGCGGGCCGTGCAAGATGCCGGAGTGTCTATCGTGGCGCGGGCATCTTGCCCGCGATTTCTTGCAGCGAGACCCGGGCAACTGAGACATCCGGGCCCCACGCTTTACGGCGATTGCAGCGTTTGTTAGTCTCGAATTGATGGCACGCGAAGCAACGAGCGCCGCACCGAAAACTCCTGCGAAGCCTCGAGTTCCGGCTCGCATCGAAACAATCGAAAGCCGCGACAATCGGTGGCTCAAGATTTTCCGCGCGGCGCTCCGCCAGGGCTACCTGCCTGAAGAGGGATTGATCGGCCTCGAAGGGCCGCACCTCGTCGAAGAGGCGCTGCGCTCGGGACTTGATATTGAAACACTTCTCACCAGCCCCGACGGCGATAAGGCCCTTGAGACATGGCCCGAAGAATCGCGACGGTCGGTGCGCATTCTTAAGATTTCGGCGCGGCTGTTTCAAAGCGTTGCCGGCACCGAACATCCGCAAGGTATCGCCGCGCTCGTCCGGCCGCGCGAATGGGCATTTGACGATCTCGTCCGCGATGGCGCGCCCCTCGTCGTCGTGCTCGTAGGCGTGCAGGATCCGGGAAACGTTGGGACAGCGGTGCGCTCGGCCGAAGCTTTTGGCGCGACGGGTCTTGTCGCGACGAAAGGGACTGCCGATCCCTGGTCGTCGAAAGCGCTGCGCGCATCTGCAGGCTCCGCGCTGCGGCTGCCAATTCTGCGAGGGATTGCGCCCGCCGTCGCGATGGCGCAACTTCGCGTGGCCGGCTTGAGAATTCTCGCCGCGTCGTCGAAGGAAAGTGGCGCAGCGGGCAAAGTGCTATCCGACTTGCGCGATTCGTGCGCGATTTTCATCGGCAACGAAGGCGCGGGGCTGCCGCCAGAAGTCGAACGGTCTGCCGATGGGCTCTTCGCGATTCCGATGGCCTCGGGCGTTGATTCACTCAATGCGGGAGTCGCGGCATCTGTAATTCTCTACGAAGCCGCGCGACAACGTAATGAGACCGGCACTGAGCGAGGATGAGCGTGGGACTTTTTCAAGCCGTCCAGCCACAGGAAGAAAGCGCCGGGCCGCGTCCTCTGGCCGATCGCATGCGCCCGCGCACGCTCGATGAAGTCGTCGGCCAGGAAGATCTCCTCGCTCCCGGCAAGCCGCTGCGGCTGCAGATCGAGCGCGACGATATCGGCTCGATGCTCTTCTGGGGACCGCCCGGATGCGGCAAGACGACGCTCGCGCGAATCATCGCTCACCACACGCGCTCTGAGTTCATCCCATTCAGCGCCGTCACGTCTGGAATCAAGGAAATCAAGCAGGTAATGACCGAGGCCGAGCGCACGCGGAATTATGGCCGGCGCACCGTGGTGTTCGTTGACGAAGTGCATCGCTTCAACAAAGCCCAGCAGGACGCGTTTCTACCGCACGTCGAATCCGGCAGCATCACGCTCATCGGCGCGACAACGGAGAATCCGTCTTTCGAAGTCATCTCGCCGCTTCTTTCGCGCATGAAGGTTTACATTCTCCATGCGCTCACGACCGGACAGATCGTGGGACTGCTCCAGCGCGCGCTTTCCGACTCCGAGCGCGGCCTCGGCAAGGAAAAAATCGTCGCGACGCCCGAAATTCTCGAGCGGATTTCAATTGTCGCAAATGGCGATGCTCGCGCGGCCTATAACACTCTCGAAGCGCTCGTGCGCGGAGCTACTCCTGACTCCGAAGGACAGCTCGAGCTCACGACGGCGTTGCTCGAAGATGTTCTCCAGAAGAAACTCCTGCCATACGACAAGGCCGGCGAAGAGCACTACAATCTCATCTCCGCGCTGCACAAATCCGTGCGCAATTCCGATCCCGATGCTTCGCTCTACTGGCTGGCGCGCATGATCGAATCGGGCGAAGACCCGATGTATCTCGCACGGCGCATGGTTCGAATGGCGAGCGAAGATATCGGCCTCGCCGACCCGAACGCGTTGCGCATGACGCTCGCCGCGAAGGACGCATTCGAATTCATCGGCCCGCCCGAGGGGTATCTCGCGCTCGGCGAAGCAGCCGTCTACCTCGCGCTAGCTCCGAAATCAAATGCGCTTTACACAGCTTACGGCGCGGTGCAGCAGGATCTCGAACGCACGGTGGCAGAGCCCGTTCCGCTTCATCTACGCAACGCGGTGACAGGATTGATGCGTCATATCGGATATGGCGAGGGATATCAGTACGCGCACCAATTCGAGGAAAAAGTGACCGACATGCAGTGCCTGCCCGATAGTCTCGCCGGCCGCACGTACTACCATCCGACGCACGAGGGATTCGAAGCGCGCGTCCAGGAGCGTCTCGCGCAGCTTCGAAAGATACAAAAGAAGCCAGCCGCAGCCCCTGAGACTGCATCTAACTCCGTGCAACCAAACGACGAGAAAAAGTGACGCGTAAGATGAACCCGCCTTCGGGGCCCCTTTTGCTCAAGTTCTTCGCGCCCGCGTTCATCGCCGCGGCGATGATTGCCATTTCGCTCTCTGCCTTTTCTGCTGCTTCCGTGGACACCGAGAAGCCGAAGTATGTGATCGATGAAGATTGCGCCACGTTCGCCTTTTCGCCGGACAATCACGTGGCATACGCCGTGCGCCGCATCTACAACTGGAAGAAATTCACAGTCGAGGGCGACGACCTTTGGATTTCGAACGAGAGCGGCAAGACCAAGCGGATTATCGATGGCGAGAAGTTGGTGAAGACTACAACGTTTCACAGCTACTCGATCCACGACATTGCGTGGTCGCCCGACAGCAAGCGCCTGATCATCGAAAAAACCACCGAACAAATCAACAGCGCCAAGAAAGGCGACATCTCGTCCGGGGAAACCATCGAGTTGCTCGATAGCGACGGCCACGAGATTCCGATCAAAGGCCAAGAACCATCCCCTTCACCGGCCGCGCAGGCCAAGAACCAGGACAAAAGCAAAGATCAGGATGAAGACGAGGACGAAACTCAGAAAATTAAATTCAGTCCGTTTATCGGCGCTTCGCAGGGAACCTGGCTCGCCGATGGCGCGACGGTCGCATTTCTTTATGAGGCTGTGAAGCCCAAATTATTGTTCGAGATTCACACGATTCAGCCGGCCACTGGAAAAGTGAAGACGCTCTTCGCCGGACATCTTTTCGCGGGCGTCGCTTGGGATGCGGCGCATGGCACGGCGTTTGCGATTCAACGCGACAAAGGCACAGACGGCCCGGCCGATCTCCTCTGGCTCGATCTCGTGCACGAAATCGGCAACAAGATCGCGCCGATTGAAGGCTTTCAAGGCCAGCTCACGATTTCGCCATCGGGCAGACGGGTCGGATATTTCCGTGATGGCGACTATTTGGAGATCCGCGACATCACGCCGAATTCCAAACCCTTATCTTTGCGCATCGGATACGGAAAATTTGAATGGTCGCCCGATGAGAGGTACATTCTCCTGAAGCGCGGCCCTGAAACTCGCTCGGATAATTTAGTTTGGATCAGCATCCCGGGCGGCGATTTCACCGCGGCGATGCACGATCTGGTGTATCGCGATTTTCACATCTCGCCCGACGGGCACTGGATTGGCCTGATGGAAGTTGGAAAACGAATCGTGAAAATCTACCCCGCCTCGACATTCGCTCCGCAGAGCTTTCACAGCGCAGATCGCTAGACATCTTTAATTCGAAATCGCTTGGCATGCTCCTTCAAAATGCACGCATCCTGAACGGCGATTAATCCGGCCGCCCTTGCTCGCTCAGCCGCGTCGTCGTGAATCACGCCTTCCTGCATCCAGATGGCGCGCGCACCGATCTTGATCGCGCTCTCGACGATGTCAGGCACATATTCCGGCCGCCGGAAAATGTCCACGATGTCCACTCTTTCGGGTACATCTTCCAGCCGCGCGTACGCCTTTTCACCGAGAACTACCGTTTCGCCCGGATTCACCGGGATGATCCGGTAGCCCGCGGCCTGCATGTATTGCGAAACGCCATAGCTCGGGCGGAATTTTCTCGACGACAATCCAACAACGGCGATCGTGCGGCTGGACTTCAGAATCTCGGTGATGGGATCGTCCGCGCCGCCGCTGCGCTTGCCTTCCGCGTCACTTTTTCCCGCAGCGCCGCTTGCGGACGAGCTCTCAGTCATTGCGTCTTCCCTTGGGCCGATGCTCATTGCGCGGACGAGGATTCGGCGTTCCACTTTGGCGCGGGCGCGAAAATGTTTTTCCGTCTTCGCGAGCGCCCGAAAATGCCTTACCGCCCTCGTGTGGGCGCGAAACTGCGGTACCAGTTTCTCGTGGTCGCGGTGACTGCCTTGAGAAACCGCCGGGGCGCCTAGCTCGCTTTGCGCCCACGCTCGGGCGCGGTGGAGCTTGTGCCCCGCCGCGCGAACGAACTGCCTGTTTCGCGATCAGCTTCTCGAGGCTCGAAATCTCTTCGGGGGAAAGTTTGCGAAAGCGTCCTGGCGCGAGATCGCCAAGCTCGATGTTGGCAAGCTTAATGCGTTTCATCTTCTCGACGGGGTGGCCCATCAGCTCGAGATTGGCACGCAGAGGATCGCGCCGCGCCTCGGTCAGCGTCACCTCGTACCACGCATTTTCGGCGCGCTTCAGCCGCTCGATGCGCACGCGCGTCTCGGTTTCGATTTGCGTGATGTCCGCGTCGGTAAGATTGCCCTTCAGCTTCACGAGATACGTCTGCCGCAGTCCATGCGAGCGCAGAATCTTGTTGGCGAGCTCGCCGTCATTCGTCAAGAAGAGCAGACCCGACGCGTGATACTCGAGCCGCCCAACGGGATAGACGCGCGCCGTCGCGCCCTGCAGAAAATCGGAGATCGAACGCCGGCCTTCGGGATCGCTCATCGTCGCGACGACTTCCGCGGGTTTATACAGCGCGAGATAGAGATGCTCCTCGGGGCCCTGAAGCAACTTTCCGCCTACCTTGATGTGGTCCTTGGACGCATCTGCGCGCGAGCCCAGCTCCGTCACCATCTTGCCGTTGACCGTCACTTGGCCGGACACGATGAGCTGCTCGGCGCGGCGCCGCGATGCCACGCCCGCTCGCGCAATAATTTTCTGGAGTCGTTCTTCCATAGGGAGGAATCTGCTGGAAATTCTAGTCGCCGTCTGCGCCCGAAATAATTTCTTCGGGGCTGCTCGATTCCGGCGCAGCCACGTCCGTTGTGGGCGAATTTGCCGTGTCGGTTCTCGCGGGTGTTGACGCAGTCGAAGAAGATGACGTCGCACCCGCAGCCACCACAGCTGCTTTCGGCGCATCTGCGATCTCGCCGGTTGCTGCTTCGCCTGCCACGTTGGCCTGCGGCTCGACTCCGCGTTCTTCCGGCTCGATCGGCGCTATTCCGTCATCGGTGCCGAGAGCAGCCTGCGCGAGTTGCTCGAATTCCTTCAGGCTCGGCAGCTCTTCGAGATCGGATAAACCGAATCGCATCAGAAAATCCTTCGAAGTGCGATACAGGATGGGCCGGCCGATCACGGGTTTTCGTCCCGCAGTCGTAATCAGCCGCTTCTCAAGAAGAGTCTTCAATACGCCGCCGCAATTGACACCGCGAATTTCATTAATTTCCGGCCCAGTGACCGGCTGCTTATAGGCAATCACGGCCAGCGTTTCGAGCGCAGGCATCGTCAGCCGCACCGGAGGGCGCAAACTCTTGATAAATTTCCGGACAACGTCGTGGTGCTGCGGCTTGGTATACATTTTCCAGCCGCCCGCAACTTTGCGGATCTCCACGCCGCGATCCTGCGCCTGGCTCAGCGCAACGAGCGCATCGAGCGCCGCGCGCACTTCCGGCTTTTCCGCTTCAACCGATTTCGCGAGCTGATCGAGCGTGACCGGTTCGTCCGCCGCATAAATGATGGCCTCGAGGGCCGATGTCAAATCTTGTGGGTTCATAGATATTGTTCTTCGATTTTTGCAATGGCCTCTTCGCCAGAAAAGACGACGTCGAACATTTTGTGCTTGGCCAATCCGATGTCCGAGAACAGTTCGGATTGCACCAGCACGACCGCCTGCAGCCTGACCATTTCGAGCACCGCGAGGAACGCCACGATCATGGCGCGGCGCGAAGCGCACGACTCGAAGAAAGCCGTCAGCGAAACGGGTTCGTCACCCGCGGTCAGCTTCTTGCGCAACTCGGACATCATCTGCGCGATGGTCACCGTCTCGTGCTGCAGCTCGATCTTCGGAATTTCCTTCCGCCGCTCGAGCACCTGCTGGAATACTTTGACGAGATCCACAAGCGAAACGATGATCTCGCCTTCGACTTCTTCGCCCTTATAGAGCGATAAATCCGGATTCGACCAGACGTTCGCTTCGACCTGCTGCTTCTGATAGAGAAGTTGCGCGGCGTTCTTGTATTTTTCGTGTTCGAGCAGGCGATGGACCAACTCGTCGCGCGGGTCCATTTGCTCTTCAGGCCCGGCAAGCGGATCGGCCGGCAGGAGCATCTTCGACTTCACGTAAATCAGCGTCGCGGCCATGTACAGAAAATCAGACGAGACATTGATGTCCAGCTGTTCTAGCTGGTGCAGATAATCCAGATATTGCTGGGTGATCTTCGCGATCGGAATATTGTGAATGTCAATTTCTTGCTTGCGAATGAGATCGAGAAGTAGATCGAGAGGGCCTTCGTAGACCGGAAGTTGAATCTTGTAGGGTGATGCCAAATCAGTCTCCGCTCGCAACTTTCTGGGCGCTCGGCGTGGCGCTATCGGCGGATGCTTTAAGCGCTGCATCCCAGCCGAAAATCGCATTCCGCACGCGCTTCATGGTTCGGCCCGCGACCTTTTTCGCTCTCTTTGAGCCGTCGTCGAGAATATCCCAGACGCGTTGCGGATGCGACTCAAATTCACGCCGCTTTGCCTGAATCGGCTCGATCCATTTCACCAGCGCGTCAGCCATGAGCTTCTTGCAATCCACGCAGCCAATCTCGGCCGTGCGGCATTCGCGGTTCACCTGCGCGATGATTTCTGGCGTCGAGAAGAGATTGTGATAGGCAAACACCGGGCACACATCGGGATTGCCGGGATCGGTCCGGCGGACGCGCGCCGGGTCGGTCAGCATGTTGCGCGCCTTGTTCCGCAGCGAATCGAGCGGCTCGCTCAGAGAAATAAAGTTGCCGTAACTCTTCGCCATTCGCCGCCCGTCGGTTCCCGGCAGCCGCGGCGTTTCCGTGAGCATAACATCGGGTTCCCTGAGCACGGCTTTCACGGTCATCGATGTCGAGTAGCGCTTCGGCACGCGTTTCGCGAAGTTCTGAAATCCTTCCTCTAGAACCCTCCGCCTCAATGCCTGATTTACGACGGGGTCCAGAATGTGCCTGAACGTCGCGGGATGATCCCACGCGCTTTGGGGAACATCGCTCGAGTTTTCAAGGCTCAATCCGAGCTCTTCGTTCAAAGTTGCGGCATCGTTTTCCGCTGCCTTCCACAACTTTTCGTCATCGATTTGGAAACCATAGTGCGTATTGAACCGCCGTACGATTTCCCGCGCGAGCTCGATATGCGGCACTTGATCCTCACCCACCGGCACAAGGAGCTCCCGACCGGGTTCGCCATACAAAACGATGTCGGCGGACTGGAGCAATGGGTAGCCAAGAAATCCGTAAGTGCCTAGATCGCGGTCCTTTAAATTTTCAATTATTTCTTTGTAAGTCGGGACGCGCTCGAGCCAACCGAGCGGAGTAATCATCGAGAGAATCAAGTGCAGTTCTGCGTGTTCGAGCACTCTCGACTGAATGAAAAGCGTGCTCTTCACCGGATCAAGCCCGACCGAAAGCCAATCCATGGTGACCTGCAGAGTATTTTCGGCGATCGAAGCCGTGTCTTCGTAATGCGTCGTCAACGCGTGCCAATCAACGACCGGAAAATAGCAATCGTATTCAGGCTGCCCGGTCTTCGGATCGATCTTGTCTTGCAGTGCCCGCCAATTCTGCAGCGCGCCAAAGTAATGGCCGATGTGAAGCCGGCCCGTCGGCCGCATGCCGCTCAGAACTCGTTTTCGTTTCGCCAACCGACCGGCCTCCCTGAATTCAATCCACCTCTGCGGCCCACTGCAGCGTTGTCATTCTGAAGGACATCCGATGAGGATGTCCTGAAGAATCTGCGTTTCGGCCAAGAAGGCAGAAAACGCAGATTCCTCGCCGCCTATTTATTCACGATGCCAACCGCGCGGCTCGGAATGACAAACACCATTTCAACCGCCGACGCGCTATACGCGATTACCGCTCTGCAATAAATCACGCGCGATTACTGTGCGCTGAATTTCGCTTGTGCCTTCGTAGATTGTCAGAACGCGCGCATCGCGGTAATAGCGCTCCACGTCCGTCTCCCGCGAATATCCGACGCTGCCGTGGACCTGCACCGCCTTGTACGCGACGCGATTCACCATCTCGCTCGCATATAGCTTCGCGCGCGATGCTGCAGGGCCCGGCTTGCCCGCGCCAGCGTCGCGCATCCATGCCGATTGCATCGTCAGCGCTCGCGCGGCTTCGATTTCCGTCTGCATATCCGCGAGCATCCACTGAATCGCCTGAAACTCGCTGATTTTTTTTCCGAACGCGCCGCGCTGCTTCGCATAGCGCACCGCCGCTTCAAACGCACCCTGCGCGATGCCCACCGCCTGCGCCGCGATTCCGACGCGCCCGCCATCGAGCGCTTCGAGCGCGATCTTCAGCCCCTGACCTTCTTCGCCGAGCCGATTCTCCGCGGGGACGCGGCAATCTTCGAGCACAATTTCCGCCGTGCGCGATAGATGCAATCCCATTTTATCTTCATAGCGGCTCACGCGGAAGCCGGGGAAATTGCCTTCGACGAGAAAAGCCGTCACGCCGCGCGCGCCCGCCGTGGAATCGGTCTTCGCAAATAGGACGTAGACGCCGGCGACGCCGCCGTTCGTCACCCAGCTCTTCGTGCCCGAAATGAAATATTCGTCGCCGCGCCGCACGGCTCGCGTTTGAATCGCGGCCGCGTCGGAGCCCGCCTGCGGTTCCGTTAGGCAGAATGCGCCAAGGATTTCGCCCCGCGCTAGGCGCGAGAGATATTTTTTCTTCTGCGCGTCGGTGCCGTGCTTCAGGACTGGCATTCCGGCCACGGAATTCGTCACACTCAGCGCCACTGCCGTCGAAGCGCACACACGCGCGACTTCTTCGAGCATCAACACATAGCTGACGGTATCGGTTCCGGCCCCGCCCCACTCTTCCGGAATCAGCATCCCGCAGCAGCCCAGCTCGCCGAGCCCCCGAATCTGCGCGTCCGGAAACTTATTCTCCCGCTCGTACTCGCGCAGAATCGGCCGCATCTCCGCCTCCATGAATTGGCGGACGGTGTCGCGGATCAAAATTTGGTCGCTGGTGAGTGAAAAATCCATTCCGGAGGCCAAACGATGCTAGCACATCTCTCGAATCGCGTAGCGGAGATGAATGAACGCGAGGGCAGATGAACGAACTCAAGGGCAACTGCAGGGGCGGTCGGCAGACCGCCCGCTCTCAGCCGGCGGATCCGACCGTGTCCAAAATTAGAGCTTCAGAAACTCGCGCAATTTCTTGGTTTGCGCGCGGCTGACGGGCACTTCGCTCGCCTTGCGGTCATTCATCTTCAGCATGTAACTCGACTTGAACCACGGCACAACTTCCTTAATCTGGTTCACATTTACGAGGTACGACCGGTGCGCGCGCCAAAATGTGTCCGCCTCGAGCGCGCCCGCCAACTCTTCAATCGTGCGATAGTTCGAAACTCCCTCAAGTTCACGCGTGAAAATCGTAATTGTGCCGTCCTCAATCGCCGCGTAGACCATTTCCTCGGCGTCAACCAGCATTAGCCGCGACTGCACTTTTACAAGCAGCTTCACGGGTTGCGGCACCTTCGCTGTGCCAAGCTTTCCTACGAGCGATTCCAGGCGTTCGGCGGGCGAGGCGTTCGCATCGAGCAGCTTCTTCGCGCGCTGAATCGCTTTCCCGACGCGGCTTTTGTCGAACGGCTTCAGAATGTAATCCACCGCGCTGACTTCGAACGCCTGCACCGCGTAATTGTCGTAGGCCGTGGCGAAAACAATTTGTGGCAGGCGAATTTTCCCTGAGACGAGCTTCTTCAAGACGCCGAAACCGTCGAGTCCCGGCATCTGCACGTCGAGAAATACGAGGTCCGGATTGTGCTCCTTGATCAGCGCGACGGCTTCGAGGCCATTTTTGCCCTGCCCGATCACGCTGATTTCTGGAAAGCCCTTAAGGAGAAAATTCAACTCGTCGCGCGCCGGACGTTCGTCGTCAACGATGATGGTCTGAATCGCCATTTGGACAGCCAGTATAAGCGCAGCGTTCCGGCGCTCGCAAGAAGCGCAGGCGGCGGTCGGCGCTATGCTGCGCGAGCGTGCCCCACATTCTCGTTTGCGCGTTCGGGATTCCAGCCGCGGTGTCGTAAAATGCTGTGCGTCGGGAGGAACAATTGTCCAAAGGCCGCCTGAAGGTTCTCAGCAGCAAGTTGATGTATCAAGGCCCGGTGTTCGGCGTGCGTCGAGACCACGTCATCGAGCCAAACGGCGTCAATGCGACTCGAGACGTTGTCACGCACAGCGGCTCCGTCGTGGTCATGCCGGTATTTCCGAATGGCGATGTCCTCCTCATTCGCCAATACCGCTATTCCGTTCGCGAGTATCTCTGGGAGCTCGTCGCCGGCCGCAAGGAACCGAAGGAATCGCCGCTCTCGGCCGCGAAGCGCGAACTCATCGAGGAAACCGGCTATCGCGCGAAGCGCTTCCGCCAATTGCTCTATCTCTATCCGACTCCCGGATTCGTCACCGAGTTCATGGTGGTCTTTGCCGCCGAAGGCCTCGCAGAAGGCCAAGCCACCCCCGAAGAAGACGAAAGAATCACCGCGCGGCGATTCACGCCGAAGCAAATCAAGAGCTGGATTCGCACCGGCAAAATCCGCGACGCGAAATCCATTGCCTCCCTTCTCTACTATTTCGACCTAGGGAAGAAATCCCCGTAGCGCCGGCATCTTGCCGGCGATGTTGACTTAAGCCGCCGCGCGGAAAAGCGGCTGGTCTGAGGAACAGCCCCACCATCGCCTTGCAAGCATTCGCATCATAGCCGGGCCGCATGCCGGGCCTACGAACATTCACATCGATCCACTCTTATTGCTCAACTGGCAATCGTAGGGTCGGTCGGAAGACCGACCGTCTTTGCCACAGCTGTCGATCACGAAATTACGAAAAACCGGCCGGCCTTCCGGCCAGCCCTACGAAAATCGGGCATTCGGAGCGCCTGCAAGATGCGGGCGCAACGATGACCCGATTGCCGCGCCGCCGCATTGTGATTCCCTCTTCAACTCTCTTATAATCCCGGCATGGAAAACAGCGAAGTCGCCAAAATCCTCCGCGAAACCGCCCAGCTTCTCGAAATCGACGGCGCGATCATCGGCCGCTATCGCAGCTACGAAAAAGCCGCCGAACTGATTGGCGGCCTGCCGGATCGCATCGAGGAAATCTCCAAGGACGAAGCCAAGCTCACCGATCTCCCCGGCATCGGCGAGGGCATGGCCGCACACATCCACGAAATTCTCAAGACCGGCGATTACACTCTCCGCAAGAAGCTGCTCAAGAAATATCCGGCGACGATTCTCGACTTGCTCACATTGCAATCGCTCGGCCCGAAAAAAGTCGCGGCTCTCTGGAAAACATTCAAAACCGCGACCGTTGCTGACGTCGAGAAAATCGCGCGCGAGGGAAAACTTCGCGATTTTCCCGGCTTCGGCGAAAAGAGCGAGCAAAATATTTTGAAGGCGGTAGAAGTCTTCAAGAGATCAACGGGCCGTTTTCTTATCAACGTGGTGGACCGCGCAGCCGAAGCCCTTTGCAAGTACATCGCCGGGGCGGGCGAAGCTGTCGAGGAAGCCACTCCGGCCGGCTCGCTACGCCGCGGGAAGGAAACCATCGGAGATCTCGACATTCTCGTCACGATGCGTCCCGGCCACGACAAGCCGAAAAACGTCGAGGCCGTCGCTCAATATATTTTGAAGTATCCCGGCATCGAACAAGTCCTCGCGCACGGCGAAAACAAAGTCAGCTTCCTCCTCACGAACAATCTCCAGGTGGACGTGCGCCTGCTCGATAAAAAGAGCTTCGGCGCGGCGCTCCTTTATTTTACTGGCTCGAAGGAACACAACGTGGTCCTGCGCGGCCGCGCGAACGACATGGATTGGACGCTCAACGAGTACGCCCTCACGGAACTGAAGGGCGGCAAAGTCGTGGCGGCCAAGACCGAAGACGAGATTTACGCGAAGCTCAAGCTGAAATACATTCCGCCCGAGCTGCGCGAAAATACCGGCGAAATCGCGGCAGCGGAAGCGGGCAAGCTCCCGCACCTCGTCGAGCTTGGCGACATTCGCGGCGATTTGCAGATGCACACGCTTGCATCCGACGGCAAAAACACGATCGAGGAAATGGGAGAAGCGGCGCGTGCGCTCGGTTACGAATACATCGCGCTCACCGACCACTCAAAGGCCGTCACCGTCGCCAACGGCCTCGACGAAAAGCGCACGCTCGAGCACATCCAAAAAATTCACGCCGCGCAAAAACGCGTTCACGGCATCCGCCTGCTCGCTGGAATGGAAGTGGATATCCTGAAGAACGGCAGCCTCGATCTCGATGACGAAGTCCTCGCGCAGCTCGACATCGTGGTCGTTTCGGTTCACAGCTACATGAACCTCGACCGCGGGGCAATGACGGAGCGCATCCTCGCCGCCATCGAGAATCCGCACACGCAGATCATCGCGCATCCGACGGGCCGCCTCGTTCTTCGCCGCGATCCTTTCGATTACGACATGGAAAAGATCTACGTCGCGGCCGCGAAAGCCGGCGTGGCGATGGAGTGCAACGCGCATCCCGACAGGCTCGATCTCAAGGATATCCACCTGCGCGCGGCGATCGAACGCGGCGTCAAGATCGTGATCTCCACGGATGCGCACTCGACGGCGAACCTTCAGTTGATGAAGTACGGCGTCATCACTGCCCGGCGCGGCTGGGTGGAAAAGAAGGACGTCATCAACACGCTGCCGCTCGACGCGTTTTTGGCCGCCCTTCGCCCCAAGCCACATGGCAAGCCGCAAGCGAAGCCAACGGCAAAGCGCAAATCGGCTTGACGGTATCGCGCGACGCGCACCCGCCAAGCCGCAAACCGGCACGACACGAATATGGCGTCCGGGGGACGGAAAAGTGGCGCCACGGAACTTTTCAACGATGGGCTGCGTACCTCTGATCAGAAGGACGGAGGAACACCAATGCACAAAGCCTTGCTAGCGGGAATTGTCCTTGTGGGTTTCGGGTTCGCGGCTGCGTCACCGGCGCATGCCGACGACTGGACCAAGAAATATTCGGTTTCAGGCAAGCCGTCAGTCCGCGTTGAAACCGACGACGGCGACATCGAAATCTCGCCCGGAGCCGCGAACGAAGTCAACGCGCGCGTGGAGGCGTCCGGCATGAAGATCAGTTCGAGCGACGTCCACGTGATCGAGAGCCAGCAGGGCGACCGCATCGAGTTAATCGTCAAGACGCCGAAGCATTGGCTGACATTCAACATGGGACACCACGGCGTCCGCATCCAGGTTCAGGTGCCACCGCAATCCGATCTCGAAATCCGCAGTGGCGATGGCGATGTGAAATCTGGCCCGATCTCAGGCCACATCCAGATTGACACCGGCGACGGCAACATCGACTCGAACGGTCTCCGCGGCGATCTTCACCTGCATACCGGCGACGGTCACGTGGAAGGCACTGACTTCGACGGAAACTTGAGCGCGGACACGGGCGACGGCCACATCACCGTGCGCGGCCGCTTTGACGTTCTTTATCTCAAGAGCGGCGACGGCAGCATTCAAGCCGATGTACAAGCCGGCTCGAAAATCGTCAGCGGCTGGACGCTTCACACCGGCGATGGCCACATCAACATGAAGTTGCCCGATGGCTTCAGCGCCGAGCTCGATGCGCACACCGGCGACGGCCACATTAGCCTCGACTTCCCTGTTACTGTGTCAGGCTCGATCAGCGAATCGCGCATCCACGGCAAGATGAACGGCGGTGGAGGAATGCTCGCTGTCACTTCTGGCGACGGCTCGATTCGAATCGAGAAGCTGTAGAGAATTCGCGCGCGAATTCGTGCGGTGTGGCTAATTTCAAAGAAAAGGGCCGGCTCTCGCCGGCCCTTTGTATTTTCGAAATCGAATCGCGTATTTGCGATATCGGCGGACGCTAATTTCGCTGAGCCCAGGCGAGGCCGTCCGGATTTTTGCCAGTTGCGATTTCGACGGTTACCTCCAAAGTCTTCAAATCAATCACTGCCACTTTATCTTTCGCGCTGACGGCGACGAACGCGCGAGAACCATCGGGAACGATCAGAATGCCCGTCGAGCCGCCTCCGAGATTGAATTGCTTGACCTCGTTGTGAGTCGCCACATCGAGTATCACGACATTTGCGCCAGTAGATCTCGTGCCGCCGCCCAAGCCCGAAATCAGCGCTCGCTTGCCGTCAAGAGTAAATCTCAAGCGATTGGCACCCTTAACGGAAATCGGAAACGTCTGCGTCGCAGTCTTGGTCGCGACGTCAATCACGGTAACGGTGCCATCCTGCGCATTGGCCGCCCAGATCTCCTTCCCGTCAGGTGTGACGTCGAAACCTTCAGAGCCGCGTCCGGAAGGCACATTGGTCACACGCCATGTTTTCCGAGCGCCGCCGGGTGGCGGGCCGTTGCCCGGAGGAGGATTGCCGCCAGGCGGCGGACCGAAACCGCCATTCGCGGAAGTGACCTGTTCGATGATGCTGATTGTGCCGGAGCTGACATTGGAGGTGAAGATGCGGTCGAGACTCTCCGACACCTCAACCATGTGCGTGCGATCCTGGCCCGTTCCCAGAACCCAATCGATCGCTTGCGTTGCAGGATCGTACCGTCCGATGACTTTGTTCGTCTCCGCGGTGAAGTAAAGCTCGCCGCCGGCAAATGCCAAGCCGTGCGCGGAGTGTAATGCCCCGAGATTGATCGGCGGCAATGCCTTGCGTGCAATCAAGTCAACAACGGAGATCGTATGGAGCGCGCTATCTGCTCCCCCGTAGTTTGAGATGTAGGCGAGCTTGCCGTCGGACGACGCAACAACTTCGTGGGGATCCTTGCCAGCGGGAAAGCGAGCAACAATCCGCAAACTCGCGGAATCAACAATGGCGAGCATATTGTCGCTCTTCTCGAGGACTAGCAGAGCCGGTGACGGCGTTTGCGCCGCCGCAATTCCCGCGCCGATCAGCAGCACGCCGAGCGCCGCGATGCAGCGGAGCAGAACTCGTTCTGAATTCACGAAATGCATAAACGCAACCGAGGCTAATGCTCGCGCCTCGAGATCAGAAACTCAACGAGTCTAGAACAAATTCCACAAAAATTGATTGTAGACTTCGTGGTGGTATTGCACTTCCGGCACCTTCACAAAAGTTCCGAGCAGCCGCGGGCAGCGGTCGGCCGACGCTTGCTTGAGATCTCCGTAGCGCGCCTTCACGTCTTCGCCAAGCAGCTTCGTCGTCCACTCCGCCTTGCGGAAATTCGCGAGCGCGTCGTAAATGTTGTCCGGCAGGTAGCGCTGCGCTTGCCGCAGATTTTTGATCTTCGATGTCTCCCCGTCGAGTCCAGTCTTGAAAATCGAGTACATCACGAGATACGGATTCGCATCCGGGGCCACCGAACGCACTTCCGTCCGCATACTTCTCTCGTTGCCGATGGGAATTCGGATCATCGAACCGCGATCCACCGGCGACGCCTTAAGTTGGTTCGGCGCTTCGAAATGCGGGTCGAGCCTCCGGTACGCGTTCACGCTCGCGTTCAGCAGCAGGCAGATGTCGTTCCCGTGCGTCAGGATGCGGTCTACAAACTCCCATCCCATCTTGCTCAGTTTTTCTTCGCCCTTCGGGTCCCAGAAAAGATTCTTCCCGTTCTTGCTTACGGAAACGTTGGTGTGCATGCCGCTGCCGTTCACGCCCACAACCGGCTTCGGCAAGAACGAGGCCGTGAACCCCATTTTCGTCGCTACCTGCCGGCAAATCAGCTTGTACAGTTGGATCTGGTCCGCCGCGGCCACCACCTCCCCGTATCCATAATTGATTTCAAATTGCGAGGGCGCAACTTCAGGGTGGTCCTTCTCGTTCTGAAACGCCATCGAGCGCTGCACTTCCGCCGTCGTATCGATGAACGTCCGAAGCGGATCGCCCGGAAGCGAATGGTAGTAACCGCCCGTATTTACGTAATCGAATTTCTGCGTCTGATAATAGTTCCGCTCGGCGTCGGGCCCGCTGAAGAGAAATCCTTCAATCTCATTCGCGGCGTTAAGCGTGTAGCCCTTCTTCTCGTAGAGCTTGTCAGAGTAACCTTTCAGCGCACCGCGGATGTCCGCCGAATACGGCGACCCGTCCTTGTCAATCACCTGCCCGAATACCAGAACCTTGCCTGAACCGAAGACGTCAGCCGGTCCCCAATAGAAAGCGCTCCAATCCATCATGAGCCGCAGATCGCTTTCGCGCTGCGCCGTGAAGCCGCGGATCGACGAGCCGTCAAACGTCAGGTTGTCCCAGCTCTTGATCAAGAATTTCTTGTCATAATCGAGCATGTGCAGCCGGCCTTCGAGATCGCTGAAGAGCACGGTCACGGCCTTCAGCCGTTTCTCGTCGGTCAGATACTTCACGCGCTCTTCCTGAATCTTGTGCGCGGCGACGCGGTTCTTACGCTGCTCTTTCGCCTTGAGGTTCAATTCCTCGAGTTCGTCGTACGAAAGCGCCAAAAAATTTCGAAATTCGCTAGACATGGATCTCCTTAGCACGGAATGGGATAGCGATGTCTTGTTGGGAAGAATGAGAGGGAGAATGCCAGCACATTCGGCCCGTAGCGTAGCGCGCCGTTCTCATTTCCGTCAAATCGAAAATCCTAATCGGCCGAATCATAAAATTAAATATATGGCGCACCGGCGACGCGCTCTTCAGCGACATCTCGGACGCCCGCTGCAAGCGCCGCGCGCCGGTTGGATTCTACACCTGGCGGAACCGAAATGCGTCCGGATTGCTGCAATCGGATTTGCAAATCCTCCGTCCTTCGCGCAAGATAGCTGTTTTGGTTTTCATGGCCGCTGCCGCAGGGGGATTGCGGCGCATCTTCTCGCGTAAGATCAACGCCAAGAGGGGGAATTGAATGCGCAGGCCCGTTAGCATTGCGCCGGCCAAAGGGAAATTGGGCGTGCTCACGCCCGGAATGGGCGCCGTCAGCACGACTTTCATGGCAGGCGTGGAATTGATCCGCCGCGGCATCGCTCCGCCCGTCGGCTCGCTCACTCAGATGGGCACGATCCGCCTCGGCAAGCGCACCGAAGCTCGCTCGCCGCAAATCAGCAGCTTCGTTCCGCTCGCGAAAGCCGGCGAACTCGTTTTCGGCGGCTGGGACGTTTATTCCGACGATGCCTTTCAGGCCGCGAGCAAATGCGGTGTCCTCGAATACCAGCACCTGCAGAAAGCCAAGAAATTCCTCAAGGGCATTCGCCCGATGAAAGCGGCGTTCGACCGCGAGTACGTCAAGAATCTCACGGGCACGCACATCAAGAAGGGCAAGAACAAGCTCGATCTCGCCGAACAGATTCGCGACGACATTCGCAGCTTCAAGAAAAAATCCGGAGCCCAGCGGCTCGTCATGGTCTGGTGCGGCTCAACCGAAGTCTTCCTGAAACCGCATGCCGTCCATAAGACCGTCAAGGATTTCGAGCGAGCGATGAGGGAAAATCACGAAGCGATTACACCCTCGATGCTCTACGCCTATGCCGCCATTCAGGAAGGCGTTCCCTTTGCCAACGGCGCGCCAAATCTCACCGTCGACATACCCGCCATGCTGCAACTCGCGCGCGAGCGCTGCGTTCCCATCGGCGGCAAGGATTTCAAGACCGGCCAAACTTTGATGAAGACGATTCTCGCGCCCGGCTTCAAGGCGCGCATGCTCGGCCTGAACGGCTGGTTCTCCACGAATATTCTCGGCAATCGCGACGGCGAAGTCCTCGACGATCCCGGCTCGTTCAAAACCAAAGAAGAATCGAAGCTCAGTGTCCTCGAATATATTTTGCAGCCGAAGCTCTATCCTGAGCTTTACGGCCACATCCACCACAAAGTCCGGATTAATTATTATCCGCCGCGCGGCGACAACAAGGAAGGCTGGGACAACATTGATATTTTCGGCTGGCTCGGCTACCCGATGCAGATCAAGGTGGATTTTCTCTGCCGCGACTCGATTCTTGCAGCGCCCATCGTTCTCGATCTAGTTCTCTTCCTAGATCTCGCGCACCGCGCCGGTATGCACGGCATTCAGGAATGGCTCAGCTTCTATTTCAAATCCCCAATGTGCGCACCCGAGCTATATCCCGAGCACGATCTCTTCATCCAGCTAATGAAATTAAAAAACACTCTCCGCTGGATGATGGGCGAGGAACTAATCACCCACCTCGGCGCGGAATACTACGACTAGCCGCAACCGAAATTTCGCCATGCTGACCGCGCGGCCGATTTCGGCACTTGTAGCGCCGGCCTTCAGGGCGGCATCTTGTTTTTGCTATGGAACTGAGCAGCTACTCTCGTAAACGATGCGCCCATGCTACCCTTCTCGCCATGCAACCAGCACCGATTAAGCCCACCGTCACACTCGACGCCGTCAATCAACTCGATGTTCGCGTCGGCACGATCGACGCCGTCAACAACGTCGAAGGCTCAGAAAAACTCGTCGCCCTCACCGTAAATTTCGGCGATCACAAACGCACGATTCTCGCCGGCATGAAACGCGAGCGAGTAAACTGCAAGGATCTCGAGCACAGGCAAGCTCTGTTCATCATCAATCTCGAACCGCGCCAAATGGCTGGCATTCTCTCCGAAGGGATGCTCTTCGACATTGGCTACGCCGACGGAATCACGCCCGCGCTCGCCATTCCCGAGACGCATGTCCCCGACGGGGCCCGCGCAGGCTAATTCTCCGCGCCGCGCGACTCGAAAAAAATAAACGGGAGTTCACTATGTATCGCAGAAATTTATGCGCCCTCTTCGTACTCGTTGCGCACGTTGCCTCGTGGCCCGTCATCGCGCATGCGCAGTCCCCCGCCGCGCGCACGGCCCAATATCTCGACTCCGCCCGCAATAATCCGATGCTGCTCGAAGATTTCCTCCATCGCATGCCCAAGGGCGCCGATCTCCATCATCACCTCACGGGCTCGGTCTACGCTGAAAGCTACATTCAGTACGCGGTCGAGGACGGCCTCTGCATCGATCACCACGCCGACATCTCGCAGCCTCCCTGCGACGCCGCGAAGGGCCAACTCCCCGCCGCGCAAGCGCTGACCAATTTTCCTTTTCGGAATCAGGTAATCGACGCGTGGTCCATCCGCAATTACGTCCGCTCGGGCGACGATCGCTCCGTTCGCTATCACTTCTTTGCGGCCTTCGGAAAATTCGATCCTGTCGTAAACCGGCACTGGGGCGAAATGTTCGCCGAAGTCGCCGAGCGCGCCGGACTTCAGCACGAAATCTATCTGGAGACGATGCTCACGCCCGACCAGGGTGAATCACTCAAGCTCGGCCGCGAAGTCGGCTGGGACGACGATCTCGCCGCCCTACGCCAGAAGATGCTCGCCGCCGGCATGGACAAAGTCGTCGCCGCGGGCCAGCGCAATCTCGACACCGGCGAAAAAGTCATGCGCCAGATGCTCGGCTGCGATACTCCGCAACCAAAGGCCGGATGCGGCGTCACGCTTCGCTTCCTCAATCAGGTCCTGCGCGCGTTTCCGAAAGAGCAAGTTTTCGCGCAGATGCTCGCTGGGTTCGAACTCGCCGGAAAGGATTCACGCGTCGTCGGCATCAATCTCGTTCAATCGCAGGATGAATATCGCGCGCTCGACGATTTCGATCTCCACATGCGCATGCTCGACTATCTCCACGGCGTCTATCCAAAGGTCCACATCACGCTACACGCCGGCGAACTCACACCCGGCGAAGTGAACCCCGAAGAATTGCTCGCGTCGCACATTCGCAAGTCGATCGAAATCGGCCACGCCGAACGCATCGGCCACGGCATTGACATCATCTACGAAGACGATGCGCCCGCTCTCCTCGCCGAGATGGCGCGCAAGCACATCCTCGTCGAATGCGCCATTCACGGCTATCAGATCGTCCGCGAAGTGCCGAACAACGAAAATCCTTGCGCCACATATTTCCACGCCGGAGTTCCAATCTCCCTCGCCACCGACGACGAAGCCATCGTTCGCTCCGACCTCACCGAATATTTCCGCACCGCCGTCGTGGATTTTCACATCGGCTATCCGGACTTGAAGACGTTCGCGCGCAACAGCCTCGAATACGCTTTCGTCAGAGGGTCAAGCCTATGGTCTACGCGGGACTACAAATCATTCGTCCCGGCATGTGCAGGTGAGTCCGCAAAGTCCGAGCCGTCGACATCAGCCTGCAGGAATTTTCTAGCTGCAAACGAAAAGGCCCGCCTAGAATGGCAGGAAGAACTCGAATTCAATCGCTTCGAATCGTCAATCGCGTCAAAACAAAAATAGCAGTTCTACAATTCATGCGATAACGCGGTCTCGCTGTTCGTAGGGCTGGCCGGAAGGCCGGCCGGGATCGCGCGCGAAAAATGCACACCAAACGCCGGAGTCACAATTGCTCTCTCGCCCCTATCGAAACAACAACCCCGCAAACTCCGCCAAATTCCGCCGCCACACCATCCACGTGTGCGCCCCCGGCGTTTCAATATCCGCATGCTGTACGCCCTTGCTTTTCAACCATTCGCTCAGTTTGCGATTGAGCCCGATCAATCGATCCTCAGTGCCGCAAGCAATCCACAGCAAATGAATCTGCCCGTTCGCCTGCGCGTCGAGAGACGGAAAATCCTTCTGAAAATCTTCAGGAATTCCGCCCGAACTAAAAGCGCCGATCCACGAAAATTTATCGAGGTGGTTCAATCCAGTAAGCAGCGATTCCGACCCGCCCATAGACAGTCCCGCAATCGCCCGCGCCTCGCGATCTTTCTTGACGCGATATTCGCTTTCAACCCGCGGCATCACCTCGGTAAGCAAAGCCTCCGTAAACTTCGCGAAATTGCGATCGCGCAAATCCGCGTGTTCCCATGCGCCCCAGCCGAGCCGCACCATGTCGATCGTGCCGTAACCGAGCGGCATCACCACGATCATCGGCTTCGCCTTGCCCCGCGCGATCAGATTATCGAGAATCACATTCACGCGACCAACGCCCGTCCAAGCGCTCGCGTCGTCGCTGTACCCATGCAGAAGATAGAGAACGGGATATTCCTGCCTGTCCGAGCTCTCGTATCCCGGCGGCGTATAGACGTAGTAATCGCCCAGCACCTGCGCCACCGCCGATTTATAAAAATGATGATGGATTTCGCCGTGCGGCACATCGCTCAATTCCCACGGCAGCGATGCCGGTCCCGGAACATGAAGAACGCTCGCCGGCGTCAGCAAATTCACGGTCATCTGGGCGTTCAACGGATCAAGCAATCGCACACCGTCAGCGACGATTGAATATTCGTAGTAGTCGGGAGCCAGAGCAGCCGTCGTCACGCTCCACACGCCTTGCGCGTCTTTCTGCATCTCCACCGGCTCCGCGCCTTCCAGCGCCAACTTCACTTCCTTCGCATTCGGCGCCTGAAAACGAAAAGTCGCACTTCGGTCAGCGTGTACTTCAGGAGAAACCACCGGCGCGGGCGGCATCGCGGCAGGAGGCGCAGTTTTCGCCTGTTGTCCCGCGGCAAATCGCGCGATCGCCAGCACAACCAGAAGCAAAACAATTCCGGCTAAAGAAAACCGCATTTGCATACTCCGATCGTGGATTGAGCTCGGGTGCCCCCAATTCGCGTCAGAGCCCGGAGGCCCCTGCCTGCGAGTTCGTCGCGTCGATCGCAAAGCGTTACGAGCGATCATCCACTCGAGAGTTTGAAACGAAACTGAAGTAAAGACACCAGACTCTCACCGCGAATCACCAACTACAGATGTCCGGTCCAAAATAGAATCAGAACGATCAGTATGATCAGACTTATGCCGCCGATGGAATAAAAGCTCCACTTCTTCGGATGCTTCCAAATCGGGAGACTAAACACCAGCACCAATAGCACCACCGCCGGAAGAACAAACATCACCAACATGTCTTTATCGCTCCTCTCATACAGGAAGCGTCATTGTAGCGGATTTGAAGCCTTCGGTTTCCCCGAAGCCATCGTGCGGTCGTACTCCTCGCGCGTGAACGCAAGCAGCGTCGTCGATCCATCCGCCCCGGGCTTCTCCGCGATGACGATCGCGGCGTGCGGCGCCACCCAAATTTCGCGGTGCGCAACGAACTGCTGCCCGTAAACACTCTGCGTCGTCTCGCTGCTCTCTCTCGTCGGCGCACCGTACGCCTCTTTTACTCCCGCGAAGATTTCCGTGAACGATTTGCCCTTGTAATTGGCCTCCGGGCTCGGCGCGGCGTAGATCAGTTCCACCTTAACAAGGTGGCCCCCATCGAACGTAAACGTGTCCGTGCGAAATTCGGCCGCGTCGCCGATGCCTTTGTACTCGAG
This sequence comes from Candidatus Acidiferrales bacterium, assembly GCA_049279675.1. Classification (GTDB taxonomy): domain Bacteria; phylum Acidobacteriota; class Terriglobia; order Acidiferrales; family UBA7541; genus Palsa-147. The sequence goes on along the minus strand of JBAPOP010000130.1, from coordinate 12,168 downwards.
CCGCTTCCCGCTCTTGGCTCGCTGTCGCCAGTCCGCCAGTTGGTCGCAGTATTGCTTCGCCAAACGCTTGGTCGACTTTTTCAAACTCTTGAAATCCCCCGACGCGCATGCGCCTAGCACTTCCGTTTCATGCCCCTCCGCGAAAAACTGCTCGGCCGTTTCTCCGAGCTCATGCCCGCCCTTCACCTTCATCGGCAAATCCTGCGCGCCCACGCAGCTCGTGGACAAAAGCGCGCCAATCGCCATTAGTCCGATAATTCCGTTCTTCATCGATATCCTTTCACGTCGTCCAGCTGCGCTGATTATAGCCTCGAATTTTTCTCCCGGCGCCGACGCTCACTACAATGTGCCTAATCGCCGCATCTCGCCCTAAATTGGACTCGCACGCCCGGTGCCTTTGGCCGTAGTGTTCCGAAAAAATCTCGCAACGAATCTCTTCTGTGAAGTATCCTTTCGCCCGTCGAATCAGGAGCCTCCATGCAAATCTCTCGCCGCGATTTCGTCGCGTCCGTCGGCGCCTTCGCTCTCTCGCCGTTGAGCCGCGTCCAGCCCGATCTAATTCTCCACAACAGCAACATCTGGACCGTCGATGAAAACCAGCCTCGCGCGCAAGCAGTCGCAATCAGCGGCGGCCGTTTCCTTGCGGTCGGCTCGAATGACGAAGTCCTCAATCTCGCAAGCGCGCTCACACGCAAAATCGATCTCGGCGGAAGAACGGTCCTCCCCGGCTTCAACGACGCCCACGCGCATCCCTGCGAAAGTGGCGTGGACTTCATCCGCATGGTCGCCTGCGACAAAGATTCAATCGACGCAATTCAATCCGCTCTCCGCGAGCGATCCCAGAAAACTGCCCCTGGCCAATGGGTCTTGGGTTTCCTCTACGACGACGGAAAAACTCCTCGCCCCATCAATCGCCACGACCTCGATGCCGCGGTCCCCGATCTCCCCGTTCTCGTCCATCATCGCGGCGGCCACACCGTCTTCGTCAATTCGCTCGCCTTCAAACTCGCAAACGTCGACGACAAAACGCCCGATCCTCCCGGCGGCCGCTTCGAACACGATGCCGCGGGCCATCTCACCGGGTTCGTCGGCGACGCAGCGACGCAAGTCTTCGACAAATTGATCGAGGACCGTCCCACCCGCGACGACTACCGCCGCGCCGCCACACTCGTCGCAAAAATGTTCACAAAAAAAGGCGTCACATCCACTTGCGACGCGGACGCGCGCCCCGAAGACGTCCAGGGCTATCAGGATTCCCGCGACGCCGGCGAATTGCTTTTCCGCGTCTACTGCCTCATCTCCGCCAAGTCGCTCAACCATTTCATGGATTCAGGAATTCACTCCGGCTTCGGTGACGAATCGCTGCGCATCGGCGGCGTCAAACAATATGCCGATGGCTCAATTTCCGAGCGCACCGCGTGGCTCTCGCAGCCCTACATCGGAATTCCCAACTATTCCGGCTTGCAAGTCACGCCGCGCGAGACGCTCCTCGAAACTTCGCGAAAAGCTCACGCTGCCGGCTGGCAGCTCGGCACTCACGCCAACGGTGACCTCGCCATCGATGAAATCCTCGGCGTCTACGAGCAGGTGCAGCGCGAAATTCCGCGCCGCGATCCGCGCTTCCGCATCGAGCACTGCACTCTGCTCAATCCTTCGCTCATCGAGCGCATGCGCGCCCTCAACGTCATCCCCGCGCCATTCTCCTGCTACGTCTATTTCCACGGCGACGTCATGCACTTCTACGGCGAAGAGCGCACGCGCCACATGTTCCCCATGCGCGATTTTCTCAATGCCGGCTTGCGTCCCACCGACTCTTCCGATTACACCGCCAGTCCATCCGACCCGATGATGTGGCTCCAATCGCAAGTCACTCGAACCGACATGAAAGGAAACGTCTGGGGCCCAAATCAGCGCATCACTCTCGAGGAAGCCATTCGCTGCGGAACCATCAACGGCGCCTACGCCGCATTCGAAGAAAATATCAAAGGCACGATCGAAATCGGCAAGCTGGCCGACCTGATAGTCCTAGGCGAGAATCCCTTCAAAACTGACCCATCAAATCTCCGCAACATCCCCATCGAACGCACCATGGTCGGTGGCAAATGGGTCTACGAATCCTGAGTGAACAAAGTGGGTTTGTTTCCGGTAATCCCCTGCAGATCGAATTGAACTAGTGTGAATCCTAGGCGGCGGGTGCGGTGGGCTTTTCTGGGTACATGCGTTCAAACTCAGGTTCGCCGTGAAGCATGGCGAGGTCAGGGTCGCGGCGGGCCCAGACGGCGTCCTTGGAACCTGCTTCCCACGCTTTGCGCAAGGTTTCCAAGGCTTCGGCCTTTCTCTTGAGGCCGCAATACACGCAAGCCGCGTTGTAGAGAATCGAGGCTTCATTGGCACGCAAAGTAACGGCCAAGTTAAGTTCACGCATCGCGTCTTGCTCGCGTCCCAATCTAGCGTAGTTGGCGCCGAGCAGAATGCGCGCTCGCGCATCCTCAGGCACGTGTTTCAAGTGGTTTTCCAGCGCGACGCAAAATCTCTGCGTCATATTGAGCTGGGCTTCCTGCTTGTTCATGTCACCGAGAGCATTCAGGATCGGCACATAAACGTTGTAGTCCTCACCGCTCGCCTCAATCGTGGATTCCGAAACGTCCACAACCTCCTGTGCGCGGCCCGCGGCAAAGAGCGCGCGGCAAAGCAGGTAATACGCGCCGTCGCAGTCCCGCTTGCGTTCGATGGCCTTCTTCACCATCCGAACGGCTTCGTCATAAAGTCCAGCGGCATAGAGGACCCAGGCTTGGCTGACGTGCGTTTCCGGAAGATCCCAGCGCAGCGCGACGGCCTTTCCGGACGCTTCCCTTGCCCGTTCGACCCAAACTTGATCCCGTGTGAAAAATGAGTAGTACATCGCGCAGGCGTTGGCGCTGGCCGCATAAGCCAGGGCGAAACTCGGATCAAGGGACACTGCGTTTTCGAACATCTGCAGAGCGAACTCGACATCCTGACGCGTAAGACGCCGGGCGTAGCGCTTTCCGCGAAGGTACAGGTCGTAGGCTTGCGGGTTTTCGGTGGGCTTGTCCGCCAGCGCCTCGAGCTCCTGCGGGGAAAGTTTCACGCGCAGGGCCTCGGCGATCTTGCGTGCCATTTCGTCCTGTACTTCGAAGACGTCCTTCATCTCGCGATCGAACCGCTCCGACCAGAGCGGAAAATCGGTGCGCGTGTCGATGAGTTGGGCGCTGATGCGAAGGCGCGCTCCGGCGCGGCGCAAGGTACCGGTGAGAACGTAGGCCGCGCCAAGCTGCTGGCCGATCTGCGCCGGAGTCACGGGCTTGTCGCGGAAGGCCAAAACCGTCGGGCGGGAGAAAGTGTTCAGACCGCTAATTTTGGAGAGCTCTGTAATGATGTCCTCGGTGATGCCGTCGCGCAAATACTCATCTTCTTTCGAACCGCCCTGATTTTCGAAATAGAGCACGGCAACGGACTTGGACGTTGGCGCAGCGGGCGCAGGATGCAAGTGCGAGGAGTCGCTCTTTTCGGCCGCAGACTGCCGGCTCGAATTCATGTCGCGATTGAGCCGCTTCAAATCGGCGCGCATATCCGAGGCATGCTGATACCGCGTGTCGCGGTCTTTCTCTAGCGCCTTCGCGATGATGCGCTCGAGTTCCGCCGGGACATCGGCATTCAATCGCATAGGCGGAGGCGGCGTACGGTTCAGAATCGCTTCCGTGATTACGCCTGAGCTTTCGCCGCGGAACGGTAACGCGCCTGTCGCCATTTCATAGAGCACCGCGCCGAAGGAAAAAAGGTCGCTTCGCGCGTCCAATTCCTTCGCGCGTATCTGTTCTGGCGACATATAGGCAATGGTCCCGAGCGTGCTCCCAGGACTCGTCAGTTGCTCGGGAGTTACCGCGTCGGCAGTATCCTGCGTCGCCGACATCGACAGCGCCGGTCCCGACTGCAACGTTTTTGCCAGCCCGAAATCGAGAATCTTCGCGTGTCCGCGATCGGTGACGAAGATATTCGCAGGCTTGATGTCGCGGTGAACTATTCCTTTTGCGTGAGCGGCATCCAGAGCGTCGGCAATCTCAATCGCCAAACCGAGCAGCGCCTCCGTCTCCACAGGTTTTCCGCCGATGCGCTGTTTCAGCGTTTCGCCATCCAGAAACTCCATCGCGATAAACGCCTGCCCGTTATGCTCATCAATCTCATAAATCGTGCAGATGTTCGGATGATTCAGCGCGGAGGCCGCCTTGGCTTCGCGCTGAAAACGGCTCAGAGCTTGTGGGTCTTTGGCCACCTCATCCGGTAGGAACTTGAGCGCCACAAACCTGCTAAGTTTCGTGTCTTCGGCTTTATAGACGACACCCATGCCGCCACCGCCCAACTTGTCGATGATGCGGAAGTGGGAAATCGTTCGTCCGGAGAGTGGAGATGAATCGGGCATGGAAGCGAATCTTATGCTGGCCGTTCGGCCAAGTCAACGCACCGCGGCATCATGTAGCTGCAAAGTGAGAATGTCCGGTTTGTGCAAAGTAGAAATGTCCGCTTTTCTAGGGGCCGGAACGCGACCGAATGAAACGAAGCGCGGGCAGCGCCGCAATTGCGCCTTCGGTTCCGCAGATCCACAGTGCACCAGCAGACGTTGTGCTATGAAAACCTCACAACTTGGTACAATTACGCCGCGCCGTTATAGGGAAATGGTGAAGAAACGTTTCCCAATTGCCACGGACAAACGAAGGGACGCATCCGATGGTGCCGGCTTCCAGTTCAAGAGCAAGTGTCAGGCTTATGCGCCGCATTTTCCGCCTTCGAACGCTGCTCGTGCTCGCCGCCTTTCCGCTGTTCGGCTGCGGTGCATCTTCCCCGACGGTTACGACTACGACGGGTCCGAATCCCCCCACACCCAGCTATACCGTCGCCGGCTATTACCCCGAGTGGGGCCTGTACGATTCCACCCCATTTGTTCCCAAGAATTTAGTTAGCAACGGCACAGCTCCGCTCCTGACGCACCTGATCTACGCATTCGCTACCATCAACAACAACCAATGCGCACTGGCCGACACCTATGCCGACTATCAAGACCTTCTGCCAGCCAGCGAGGCCATCAGCGGAGTCGCCGATACTGGCCCCTTTGCCGGGAATCTGCACCAACTTCAGGAGCTCAAGGCGCTTTATCCAAACTTGCAAATCATGGTCTCGATCGGTGGAGGCGCGATGTCGCCCGACGTGTTCAGCGTGGCCGCCGAACCAGCTAACGTCAACGCCTTCGTGACCAGTTGCATTAATCTGTTTATCGACGGACGGTTTGCCAGCGGAATCACCGAGCCTGGCATTTTCACCGGCATCGACATTGACTGGGAATTTCCCGGGCAAGGAACAGTCAACACACCTTCGACTGATCAGGTCAACTACACGGCAATGATGCAGGAGTTTCGAAGTCAGCTGGATGCGATCAATCCCAACTATCTGCTGACGACGACGGCGCCGGCCGGCAGTTGGGCCTGGCAGTATATGAATTTCGGTGCAGTGCAGAACTCGGTCAACTTCCTCAACGTGATGAACTACGATTTCGACGGTCCGTGGAGCACGACGACCGGCTTCGTCGCTCCGCTCTATCAGTCCTCATCCGATCCGAGCAACACAAACAATGCCGGCTACGTCGTGCAGTCGTACCTCGATATGGGTGTGCCGAAAAACAAGATTGTCTTCGGCATGCCCTTCTACGCTTACGAATGGGGTGCGGTGACCGATCAGAATGACGGCTTGTTCGAGCCGTGCACCGCGGATCCCAGCACGGGCGAATGCCCAAATAACACGTATGAATACAACCAGCTCACCACTCTTACTGGCTACTCGCCGTATCGTGATGCCGTCACGGGGGAGCCGTGGCTATGGGACGGAAACTCGACGTTTATAACTTACGACGATCCCACATCGCTCGGATTCAAGGCACAGTTCGTCGCCAGGCAGGATCTCCGTGGCATCATGATCTGGGAGTTGAGCGGCGATACCACTAGCGGCAGTCTCATCCAGGCGTTGACCAGTAACTTGTCATCATCCGCTTCAACCACCTCCAAAGAGTGAATCAATTCTCGTCAATCGAGCAATCGTCTCTTCGGCGCAGAACAAGTGGCCGCTACGATGGCGCGAGCCCCGAGTCAACGGCCGAAGTCAGTTGCTCGGATGGTTCGACTTCTCGGCAGCCGGCTTTTGCGGCGAATCAGCAACCGATACCTGACAAGCGTTGAAACCGACCTCAATCACGCCTATGTTCTTGACGTCGTAGACGACGTGCGATGGGACTCGAAACGAGCCCACTGCCGCGTACTCCACACGGAAAGTGACCTCTGCGGGCGGAGCTGAGGGAGGTTGATTCACTTGAGACACGACGATAGAGACGACGAGACCGTCGTCGGTTCTGACGTAGGTTGGCAGTGCCACAACTTTCATTTCGGGAGTCACCACCACCGCGCGAGTGAGCAACATGTTCTTGTCGAAATCCTCGTCGAATGCCGCATTGTTTGGCGTTCCATGCAGATGGATTCCATCTCCCGTTGTCGTAACTTCGACGCTCTTGTCGGGATACGGCACCATGTTCCCATTCATATACGCATTCCATGACTGGAAGAAGCCATCCATCATGGTTTGCAGTCCATCACGCATGTCCTTCACACGTTCTTCGATTCCCTCGGGTGGAACGCCGGTGTCGCTCCATTCCATCGACCCTTTGCCCGCGAGTTGGTCCACTACAGACAGATGGACCGTCTGTAGATATTTCAGCATAGGATCGCCCTCAGGAGTCTGGCCTCCGCGAAACCGCGTCAACAGATCCTTCCAGTCGATTGTGGCCTCGCAATGGAACGACTTCAGACCGTTGGCGGTCGGGGTGTAATACTGCGCGCGCGCGGTAAATAGCCGGTCGCTGGCAATTTTGTCCTGCGCGAGCGTCGATGCGGCACAAAGACAGGTTATAACGACAAGAAAGAGACAGCTTACTCGGCAGTTCATGACGGAACTGTAACGTGAATCTCGACGGCCTGCACTAAAAACTCCCGATAAACCATCAGCCGGAAGCCAGGCCTCAATGTCCGGTTACTCGACTTACCGGGACTTAGCTCGGAACTTGGGATAAACTCCGAAATGGCCCGATGAAACTAGCGAATCAGGATCGTAGGTTTCCGAGGAAGGCCCTGGGAGTGTATCTAACCCTTGGTCTGTCCATCCTTGGAGCGGCGGCGTCTTCGGCTTCTATAAAGCAACCCATTTTCACTTCGATCGGACCCGGGCTTCAATCCAATCAGGAAACGCCTGTCCCTTCGGGGTCTCAAGCGACTCCGAGTACGACAGAAAACACAACATTTCAGTTGCGGCTGATTAGCGACGGCATTCTGCTGTGCCCTAAAAAGGACCTGAACTGTAGAGACAAGGACATATGGTGGAAGAGCTTCACTCTGTTCGCTTCTGACGGATACACACTGTACCTCACGAGCATTCCTTTCCCCTCGGTTGAGCAATCCAAAAAACATTTCGAGTTATCCATCAAGAAAGCGGAAAAAATACTTCGCCGCGACTCGGAGTCGAACAGCAAAGGCGAACCCATGGGCGAAAGAGTCCTTGGACTTTTCCCCGAAATAGCGGACAGGAAGGCCCCATGGGGAGTTAAGCACTATCAACTGTTCTGGATGTGGGGCCCACAATATTGGGAAATTACTGGGGAACATTTAGAGGATGTTCTAGCCTTAGAAAAAAGATTAAACGAGGAGGGCACAGGGGCCGTTTGGCGTTGGCGTTAAACATCCCATGTGCCTGATTAACGCAGTAATCGGAAACTAAACCGCGACGTCAGGTGACCCAAATCGACAGGGACCGGCCGCTATCTTTGTGCGTGGAGCGCTCGGCGGAATCGCAGGAAATGGCCAGAAGCCGATGGCTTCCCGTACATCGCAGCTATTTCCAATCGCACACCTTGTATTCGTCAGTCCCGGGGCCGGAGACGGCCTGAGGAGTCAGCTTCCGCGTTGCCAGATCGCCGATCACCAAGCGCGCATCATTGAACTCCACGAACATTACCTTCTTTGAATCGGGCGAGAAGACCGGGCCGATGGAATTGGCGTTTTTGGAAAGCTTAAATTGGATTTTCTCATCGACCGAGCTGATGAAAATGGCGCTGTCGCCCGGAGGGTAGTCGCCCACCTCCGAGCCCGTCTCAATGGCAAGGAACCGTCCATCGGGTGACCAGTCAAAATTGAAAACGCCGCGCATGATCCTCACCGGCTTCTTCGAATCGAGCGGAAGAATCCATAAGTCCGTCACGACACCACCAGAGTCGTTTTGACTTTCGTCGTCTTCCGGGTCGGTCATCATGAACGCAATGCTCGATCCGTCCGGCGAGTATTGAGCGCTCCAGATTGTGGTAACCGCCTTGTAAATCGTTTCGCGTTTGCCGGATTCCACATTGACCGTTTCCAGAAGGTTCGGGCCCTGCGGACCGTACGATGGATGAACAATGAATTTTCCGTCGGCTGAAAAACTGACGGACTCGTACCAAGGGCCGAGATTACGCGGCGCGTTTCCGTTCGGCGGATAAGATGCCAGGAACAAATCCCAGCTCTTCATTCGAACGTCGATCTCGTAAGCTAGGCGCTTCTGATCCGGCGACCACGTAATGCTAGGGACGTTTGCCTCGGTGAGGTGGGCAAGAGTGACGGACTGCCCGTCGAGCAACGAGAACACGGAGACGCTTTTCGCGTCCGCGTAGGCGACTAAATTTCCATCGGGTGAGAACGCCGCAGCCCCGGCTTTCTCCGCGATCTTGCGCCGATTCATTCCGTCCGGATCCGTCACGAAAAGCGTGCCGGAGTCTTTGATCAGGATTCTCTTGCCCGAAGTTTTGGTGTCGTCGGCAGAGAGACTGCGGACGGCAAGTCCGATCAATACGACGAAGAGAAGAACTGCTCTCTTGTTGTCCATAAAGGGAAGAGCTTCCTGAAATTAAGGATACTGCGGAGCGGCGCAGGGCGGCTGGCTCGTTCCACCAGAATTGCTTGTCAATTACTATACGGTCTGATTTAGGCAGCAGAACGTGCGACTAGTCGACGCAGAGATACATGGAATCAGCCCAAATCTTGAGTTCCCTATTCATCCGCCGTCTTCCGTGACGGCTAAGCGCCGATTAACGCATTATCGGAGAAGTGAAACGCTGCTTCAAATCTCCGATTACGCCAATAATCGCCAGTTGACCGAGACGTCGTTCGCCGTCAACCCGCGCGGAAACGTCAGCTATTCGGACGGAATTTCCCTGCGGTTTGAGAATTGATAGCTGATGTGAACGGCACCCAATGTCTGCTCATGTTTATACAAGCTCGAACTGCGATCCTCACTCTGAACAGAGCCACACTGATCGCATACGATCTCTAAATTACGTTCGTCTTTCCATCTCATCGTTAGCATGGGGAATCGTGTTCCAACAAATATGACACCGTCATCCCCGTCAAAGCGTTTCTTGCTCCGTCGAATATTGATCCGTTGAACCCAATCCGTCGCTGCTCCGCAATCGCGTTCGTAAAAGGTCGCAACGTAGGTTCCTGCCGGAGACTTGGCTTCTGCCTTAACTGTATCGCTGCACAGAGAGCCACAGCCGCATGCTAATAGCCCCACGCAGCATATAACCATTCGGATCGAGTTCATCGCTCCATTCTAATCGCACAGGGCGGTCCAAGCTGAAACGACATGGATGTGTAACGCATGAATCGGAAACTGGCTCGCGAGCTGGTGTGCTGGTCCAGCCGGAAATGGAGAGAGGGCGCTCTTTGTTAGTGAGTAATTCGCCCTTTGGGGCAGGGTCATTGCAGCCGCACATGTCTATTGGTCTCAACTCCTGGATTGCCCATGATACTTCCGCAGTGGGCAACGGCAAACAGAGAAAGGCAAGGACCGCTGTCGGAGAACCGCACGACTATTGCGGGAGGCCCGTATCATTCAGAATGGCTTTGTGGCGCGGGTCAGGGCTGTAGGGGTCGCATACTGGAGCGCCTTTACATCGATAACTGCTCGCCTTTCACAGTGGAATCATTTCGTCAGCTTGCCTTTTTCATTCTGCGCTGCAAGCCCATGTCGTATTGCCGCTTCAAGCGTGTCGATGTTTAAGTCCTTGAGAGCCTTAAACCGAATGCAATAACCGGTCACGCTCGCCTTGCCTAGCTTTTTTCCATACGTTTTAGCTAGGTACTTCTTATCTTTGAGGCCAAGAATATAGACAGAGATTCCGGTTTTGTTTCCGCTCACGCCAATTTGAAAAAACTCCCTGCTTTTTCCATCGGCATATTTTATTGTGTGAAATCCATATCCAATCGTAGGGTTCGAAACAGTATGATTTTTGCTGTCTTTACCATCGAAGAACCATAATTTGCATTCTGGCGACACTTGAAGAGTGAGCCGATGCAACTCGAGCATGTCACTGCGTTTTGGCTCCGGTTGGCTGGCAATATACTTCTTGATTTGTTCTTGTGCGTTCATATGTTTTGCTCCCCAGTTCCACGCACGAGATTGTACGACGTTTAATCCCTTTGAACCGCTCCCATTCTCTGTCGCACCGGATACTAGAGGTTTTGGGTCACTCAACCGCGAGGGCGCTCCCGACTCGTCACACAGCTCCAAGATCGGCACTCCTTCCACCAAATGCCTCCTCAGAATGGCGACCTTCTCTTCCGGTGTGTAGTGCTTCCGTCGTTTCTTCATGTGTTCGCTCCGTTATCTAAACGGACGAACGCTTTCTCCATTTCCAGCCGACGCAGAACACTGGCGGCTGCCATTTAGCGAGATCGAACCCGCCGATTCTTCGCTGGTACTAAAACCCTTACATCACCTGTCATTAGCGTTATCGGTAACCGTCTGCTAGGGTGGTCGCGGAGTTATGACCGGAAAACTCATTTGCGCGGAAGAAGCGATGGCAGCGAAAGCCGCCAGAGTGCCATTTCTAATCGGTACACCAAAACAATTAGAAATCGGCGTAACCGATAGAAAACAATCACCACGACCCGTTTCTAACCGGGACACGAAAAGGGGGTATTCAGAGCGCTATAACACCGAGCTTCGTGGCGCGGGCATCCTTCCCGCGACTCAATCTTCTGCCGCGCCGCTCCTAATCCTGTTCGCCGAGGGTTTGAACGTACGTCTTGCCGTACGGATAGAAAAGTTCCTTACGGCCTTGTTGCCACGCAGCTTTGAGTTCTGGCGTCGTGATATCCCAGTCCGGCCGGCATTTCTTGGTGACAACACGCAAGTCCTGGCGGAGATCTTCAACCGTGGGCCGGCCCAAGAACCAGTAGCCGTTGTAAATCTTGTAAATCACAAGATCAGGCTCGAGCACGATCACGTGGGGAATCATGGGATTGTGCGCGGGATCGGTGTACTCGGCGATGTCGAGATCTTTTTGAACGACGCGCCCCACGTCAGAAAGGAACGGCCAGTGGGCGCCGACCCCCGTTCGATTTTCGTCGGTCTCGGTAATGTTGTCGGTGCTGATCGTGACCAGCCGGCAATACGCAACCTCGAGTTCGCGGTGGAGTTGAACAAGCCCTTCCGCCTGGCGGCGGTCCTTGGGGCAGAATCCTCCGCGGCTGAGAACGACGACCATCGGATGTTGTCCTTGCAATTCGGAGAGCTTCCGCCGTTTCGCGGTGTGATCGGAAAGCTCGTAGTCGGGGAACTTAGCTCCTGGAACAATGTCAGATCGCATTTGAAAGTCCTCGATAGTTGGCTAACGATCCGCGCCGTTGGCCGGCGTCGGAGCAATTCGACACCGCGCAGTCGCTCACGTCGGCAGCTTCGCGCCAGCGTTCTCCGCCACCATGTATGCGGCGTACCAATCTGGCCAGTTCGCGTCGCGCTGCCCCGTGCGCTTTTCGTGCTGGCCATGAGCCGCTTCCGCACGCCGAAGAGCGCTCGCCAAGTCTTTCGCCGATGCGAAAGTCGTCGTCGCGGGATCGATGCGCCCGGGAAGCCGGTTCGTAACCTCCTGCAGCAGCCAGCCGTTGCCGTCCGGATCGCTAAAAGTGGCGAACGAGCCGTAGGTGGCCTGCTTGGGCGCCGGCCCGCCGACGCGACCGCTCGTGCCATCACGCAGGAATTGAGCGCCGGGCGTCGCGGCGTGGAACACGTCGCTCACCTCGACAC
>JBAPOP010000129.1:0-51560 GCA_049279675.1 Candidatus Acidiferrales bacterium | reverse complement strand
ATGTCCCTCCGAGCGCAAGAGTCCGCGAGCCGCGGCCCAGCGCCCGTTGCCGTCCATCACGATCGCCACGTGAAGGCCTGGCGGAGCAGTTTGGGCTAAAGTACTTTCAGGTGCAAAGTGAATAGTCAAAAAATTTTCCTTTCTCAGGCCTCACGAGTCGCGCGAATCAGCGCTTCCATATGGTCGAGGTAGCGTTCGAGAGCACGCCGGCCGCCTGCCGTCAGGCGGTACTCGGTTTTTGGAACTCGATCGGAAAATGATTTCGTGCAGGCGATGTGGCCGGCGTCTTCGAGCTTCCGCGCGTGCACGCTCAAATTCCCATCGCTCGCGCCGAGCAACTGCTTCAGTTCAGTAAACGAAAGCGATGGATTCACCGCAAGTGCGCTGACGATGGCAAGCCTCGTGCGCTCGTGAATCAAGCGGTCGAGTTGCGTTGCGGAGATTTCGGAGGATGAGGCACCCGCGCGAGGTTTTGAGGCTGCGCTGCCTCGCCGTCCACCCGTCGCTCGATCGTCTCGCTCCGCTCGCGCAGCACTCGTCTTATCCGCCATAATTCCTCGCGATAATCGCTCCGAAAATAATGTGTAACCCGCCGAATCCCGCCGCCAGCAGCGCATTTCCCCACGCTGCAGGAGAGAAGAGCGCGACCGTGCCGAGAACCATGAAGCAAAGCCCCAGAAGTGGCACGATTCGAATCGAAAACGCTCCGCCCACGACGACGGCAGTGCCATAAAGCAAAAGCCAGACGCCAGGGATCACACCGATTTGGCCAGCGTGAAATAGAACGACGGTCAACAGCGCGCCAGCGAACATCGGCGGCGCAAAACTCAGCGCGAACTTGCGGCCCGGCCCCGCGAGCAGAGGAACATTAGCTTGTCGGGCTTTCGAAGCCATGCTCCAGGCAGCGATCGCGAACGCAACAGATGCTTCGGCGAGCCACGTAATCAGCCAGGCGTACGCGGCTTGCTGACGCGATGCAACCACAGCCGCGCCGGCAGCCGTAATGCCGATGGCCACACCACCCCAGCCCGGAACGGCTGTGAACGAGGACGCACGCTCCATCGTCTCGCGGATAAATCGCAAGTTATCTCGCGCGTGATCATCGAGAGCGACAGGTTTGGAGAAACGCGGGTCGCGTGGATTTGTGTTCAACATCGAGATAAGAATAGCGCAAGTTTGGGGTCTGTCAAGTACTTTGTGACGTAAAGTACAGCGCCCTGCCGCAAACGCTTGCGCTATCAGCAGTTTCATTCACCTCAATTCTCTTGTCGTCCTGCCCAAGCAGGCATATTCTCAGCGCGCCATTTGGACAGGAGGAAATTGACATGAGCTACCGAATCACAATTGCCGGCGCGATCCTGTGCTTCGCGATGCCCGTCTTCGCCCAACAAGCTCCTGCACCGGCGCCCGCACCCAAGATCGAAACGAATCCCATCTCGAATCACCTGAGGAGCGATCTCGCCGATAGCGCCAAGAACATGGTCGCCGCTGCCGACGAAATGCCCGCCGACAAATATTCATATCAGCCGACGCCGCAACAAATGACGTTCGCACATCTCGTCGTCCACGCGACGTCGGGCAACTATTTCTTTTGTTCGAGACTCTCGGGCGCCGCTCGGCCTGATATGAAACTCACGGACACGGACGGCAAGGACAAGCTCCTCGCCGCACTCAAAGCCTCCTATGACTTCTGCACGGCCAACCTCGCGAATCTGGATGATTCGAATCTCGGCGAGACTCTTCCGTTCTTCGGCGGCCGCACGATCTCGCGCGGAGGCTTGATGGTGACCGTATCCGCCGAATTCGCGGACCACTATTCGATCGCGGCGATGTATCTGCGCATGAATGGATTGCTGCCGCCGACCGCGAAAAAAGAGAAATAATCTCGGGGCGGTTCATGAGCGGCGCTTCGGATACCGGCCGATGATCGCATTCCAACGGATCACCACCAGATCCCAGAACATGTGAAGGCTGTCGCGGAAGACGTGAACCTTCGTCGCCGGATCGTGCGCCCATCGCACGGGCACTTCGACGGCGCGTAAACCGTGACGTTTGGCAAGGAACAGGATTTCCGGATCGAATCCGAATCGTTCCACGCGCTGTTGCTCAAAAATGATTCGCGAGCGGTCTAATCGGAACGCCTTAAAGCCGCATTGCGTGTCTTCGAAGGAAAGCCCAGTGAAGATGCGGACGCAGCGATTGAAAATAATTCCAGCGATTTCGCGAAACCGCGATTGATGCACAGAAATCAATTCGCGGTCCATCGCTCGAGAGCCGAAAGCTACGTCGGCATCGCGCAGCGCGTCGAGCAGCTTATCCGCTTCGTCGATCGGCGCGGAAAGGTCTGCATCCGTAAATAACGCCATTCGGCCGCGCGCTTCCAGCATTCCGTGCCGCACACTGTAGCCCTTCCCGCGATTTTCGCCGTTCGGCACAAGACGCAGCGCGGGCCATTCGCGCCGCCATTGCTCCACCACCTGCGCCGTTCCATCCTTCGACCCGTCGTCCACCACAATCACCTCAGCATCGGGGTGATGTTTCGCGACATAGGCGCGAATCCTCTCGAAGCTTCGTGGAAGGCGTGCTTCCTCGTTGTACGAGGGAATGACGATCGAGAGTTCGGGGGCGACGGGGTTCATCGAGGCGCGGCCACCTCTCAGGCGTGCTGCAAGTGCCTCTCCCATCCGCGCGTCGCGAGAATTTCTTCCATCTGCGCCAGCGCAAAATCAATTTCTTCGTCGCGATTATAGAAATGCGGCGAGAGGCGCACTCCTGCGGCTGGGCGGTAATCCACGAGAATGTTGCGCGCGATCAACTCGCTCTTCACGGCCATCGCGTGCGGGCAATCCACGGAGATCGTTCCGCCTCGCTCGGCTGCATCGCGCGGCGAGTTGACCCGCCATCCTCGCGCGAGCGCGCCGTCCATCAACCGCTGCGTCTGCCGCTTCGATTTCTCGCGAATTCGCTCGATTCCGATATTCGCCAAAATTTCGAGCCCCGGTTGGCACGCGTACAACGCCGGAATGTGGGGCGTGCCGTTGAGAAAACGAAAACTATCGTCGCGCAAATCGACTGGACCGACTTCGAAATTGAAAGGCCGCCGGTGCGCGCTCCAGCCCGTAATCATCGGTGAAAGAGTCTTGCGCAGATCGGAACGCGCGTAGAGGTAGGCAACGCCCGGTCCGCCGCAGAGCCATTTCAAGCAGCCTCCGACGGCGAAATCTACATTGAGCGCGTGCACGTCAATGGGCAGCGTACCGGCCGCCTGAAAGCAATCGAGAATCACGAGTGCGCCGACGCGGTGTGCCTTTTCGACAATCGCGCGCGCATCTACAATCGCTGCGCTACGGAACAGCACGAGCGATATCGGCACGAGAAGCGTCGTCTCATCAATCGCGGCGAGAACTTTCTCGAGCGGCGCATGTATTCCGTCTTCGCTCTTCAGCATTTCGATGCGCGCGCCGCGCCTCTGCTGCTCCATGTAGAAATAAACGATCGATGGAAACTCGAGGTCCACGAGAACCACTTTGTTTCTCGGACCCGAAAAATCGAAGCACGAGGAAATGATGGCCTGCGTCAACGTCACGTTCTGATGTAGCGAAATCTCGCCGGGGCCTGCGCCGATGAGCGCTCCGATCTTGTCGCCGACGTTCACCGCCATGTCCCACCAGCCTTCTTCCCAGGCGCGCACGCCGCGGATCCCCCACGCGTCACCATAATCGTGCATGCGCTGGTAAACATCGCGTGGCATGGCGCCGAGTGAATTGCTGATTAGATAGGTCGAGGTCTCGAGAATCGGAAATTCTTCGCGCCACTTCAGCAGTTCATCCATTTCGATTTCCTCAAGCTCCGTCGGACGGTTGGCCGCCATTGCGCCGGGGAGCTATGCGATCTCGGTTTGTGCGTTTCCAAAGAAAATAGCACAGAGTGATGAATGCGAGCCAAGGCAATCCCGCCAGGATTGTGATCTTCATGCCGGGAATCCACCACGTCGATATCAACACTCCCAGGAGTGCCAGCATCCCAGCGAGCGACGACCACGGCCCACGCGGCGCGAAGCGCATCGGAACCGAGCCGCCGTTCTTCTCGTAGCGGCGCCGGAATGCAAGATGCGTGACGAAAATCATCCCCCAGCCGAAAAGTCCGCCGAAGAACGAAGCCCCGAGCGTGTAGAGAAATGCACTCTCTTGAAATCGCAGATCGAGGATTAGCGCGATGATCATGCCGACGCTTGAAATCATCAGCGCGGCCAGCGGCACGCCTTTTGCGTTCAGCCTGCCGAGGAATTCCGGCGCGTAGCCTCCGCGTGAAAGCGAGAAGAGCATCCGCGTAGTGAGATATAAATCTGCATTCACACTCGAAAGCGCTGCGGTGAGCACGACGAAATTCATAATTGCGCCGGCGAACGGAATCCCAGTCGCCTGAAATACGCGTACGAACGGGCTTTCCGCGAGCCCGGCTTGCGTCCACGGCATCACGCCAACCAGAATGGCCATCCCGCCGATATAGAAAAGCGCGAGACGTGCGAGCGTCCAGCGCATCGCACGAGGCACCGCAACTTCCGGATGGCTTGCTTCGCCGGCCGCGACGGAAACTACCTCCAATCCCAGGTAGCTGAATATCGCGATCGCCACGCCAAGGATTACTCCGGTCCATCCGTGCGGGAGAAATCCGCCGAACGCCGTATAGTTGTGCGTGCCGATCGGGTGATAGCCGATTCCGAAAATGAGCGCCGTGCCCAGGATGAGAAACACAAAAATCGTCGTCACTTTCAATAACGCGAACCAATATTCGATTGATCCGAAGCTTCCGACGTTGCGCGCGTTGATGTAAATCATCGCCGCGGAAAACAGTATGATCCAGATCCACGCCGGAACTCCCGGCGCCCAGTAGCGGCAGTAAATGGAGACAGCCACGAGTTCGCTGCCGATTGCTACGGACTGCGCAAACCAGTACGAATAACGCAGCGCGAATCCCGCCCACGGATGGAGATAAATCTCCGCAAAAACTCCAAACGACCCGGCCACCGGATGAACAACGGTCATCTCGGCAAGAGCCCACATCAGCGCGAGCGCAATCAACCCGCCCACGCCGTAACTCAGAATCACTCCCGGTCCAGCAACACGAACCGAAACGGCGCTGCCTAGAAATAGGCCGGTGCCGATCGCGCCACCGAGCGCGATCATCGAAAGCTGCCGCGAACCCAGTTGGCGGTGTAGTCCGGCTTCGCGGTCGGCGATGGATTGTGGAGGTGTCGAAGGAGCAGCCATATTGCAACGCCGAAAATTCGGCGCGCCATCGTATCAGAAGTTACGCCCGCAGCTACGCGCCGGCCAAAATCAGTTCATGACGCGCTTCCCTCGCATCGGCTAAGATGAACGGCCATTGGCGGAGGTAATCTTTATGAAAATCTCTGGAAATCCCCGATTCTTCGCGCGACCGATTCTCGCGCTCCTTGTCGCCGTGCTCGTCGTCACCCCGTTCGTGCCAGTCGCGACGCTCGCTCAGAAATCGGAACCGGTGACCGTGACCGTTTCCGCCGCGATCAGCCTGAAAGACGCGCTCGATGAAATCGCGAAACTATACGAAGAGAAGCATCTAAATGTGACGATTTCATACAATTATGGCGGGTCTGGCACGCTCCAGCATCAAATCGAGCAGGGTGCGCCGGTCGACGTTTTCTTTTCAGCCGCTGAGAAGCAAATGGATGCGCTTCAGGCCGGACACTTGATCCTGACTGCTACTCGTCACGACGTCGTAAGAAATGCTTTGGTGCTCGTCACGCCGGCGGACAGCAACGCGGTAAAAGATTTTTCGGACCTAGCCAAGCCTGCGGTGAAAACGATCGCGCTTGGCGAGGCTGCAACCGTCCCTGCCGGAGAGTATGCGCAGCAGACGCTTCAGCATCTCGGGCTGTTCGACACGATCAAGAGCAAGGTCGTATACGCAAAGGATGTCCGGCAGGTTCTAACGTACGTCGAAACGGGGAATGCCGATGCGGGCCTCGTGTATCGCACCGATGCGCTTGGTTCGAAGAAAGTTCGCATCGCCGCCATCGCGCCCGAGGACTCGCACGACCTTATCGTCTATCCGCTGGCCGTCTTGAAAGCGACAAAAAACGAAGCGGCGGCTCGCGATTTCGCAGGATTTATCGGAGGCCCGGACGCCCGGCCGATTTTCATCAAGTACGGTTTCGGCCCGCCTCCGATTCGCGACTGACGCCTTTCCATGCCATCCGATCTCTCGCCGATCTGGATATCCCTCGCGACGAGCCTCACCGCCACGGCCATCACATTCGTCGTGGGGATCGCTGCGGCCGCGTGGCGTGAGCGTCGCAGCGGACCGATCTTCGCTGTGCTCGATGGCATCTTTTTGCTTCCGCTCGTTTTGCCGCCAACGGTCGTTGGATTTCTGCTTCTTCTACTCTTCGGCAGGAACGGTCCAATAGGCCAAATTCTTCTTCGACTGGGAACGACCATCGTGTTCTCGTGGCCCGCGACCGTGATCGCCGCAGCGGTCGTTTCATTTCCTCTCATGTACGTCACGGCACGCGCCGCGTTGGCGCAAGTGGACCCCGAACTCATGAATGCTGCTCGAACGCTCGGCGCTTCCGAATGGCGCGCCTTCCGCCGCGTGGCAATGCCGCTCGCGGCGCCGGGAATTTTGGCAGGCACGATTCTTTCCTTTGCGCGCGCTCTCGGAGAATTTGGCGCGACGCTGATGCTTGCAGGCAACATTCCGGGCCGCACAGAAACAATTCCGCTGGCAATTTATTTCGCCGTCGAATCGAACGAGATGTCTCGCGCAATTTCCTGGTCGCTGATCGACGTGGGAATCTCACTCGCGCTCCTGTTCGGCCTCTACTACTGGGCGCACGTGCAATCGGCCGCGCGCGTCGGGCAAGCACGATGAGCCTAGAAGTTCACATCGAAAAACAGCTGGAGAGTTACTCCCTGGCGGTCGAATTCACCTCGGGCGCCCGGCCGCTGGCGATCCTCGGGCCTTCGGGAGCTGGCAAGACGATGACACTCCGATGTATCGCGGGTCTCATCGAACCGGATCGCGGCCGAATTGTCCTGAACGATCGAGTCCTTTTCGATTCCGCAAAAAAAATCAACGTGCCAAGCCGTCAACGGCGGATCGGCCTTCTGTTTCAGAACTACGCGCTCTTTTCGCACATGACTGTCGCTGAAAATATTGCGTTCGGCCTCGATCGCGTCGCGCCGGACGAGCGAGCCAGCAAAGTCCGCACGCAAATTGACACGTTGCACCTGACCGGCCTGGAAAGCCGCTTGCCGCGCGAATTATCGGGCGGCGAGCAGCAACGCGTTGCGCTCGCGCGCGCACTCGCCATCGAACCCGATGCTCTCCTACTCGACGAGCCGCTATCGGCGCTCGATACGCATTTGCGTTCGCAGGTGGAACATCAACTTCTCAGCACGCTCGCGGCGTACCGCGGCTCGTCGCTTGTCGTGACGCACAACATCGAAGAAGCCTATCGCCTCGGCTCAGAAATGCTAGTCCTGACAAAGGGCGAAGTGGCCGCATTCGGACGGAAGGAAGAAGTCTTTCACAGGCCGCCGACTCTCGAAGTAGCTCGCCTGACGGGATGCAAGAATTTCGCGCGCGCGATCGCCGTCTCAGGCGGCATGATTGAAGCTAGAGACTGGGGCTGCCGCGTGCGCGTTTCTCAGCCCATCGCGGGACCTATTGCTCACGTTGGCATCCGCGCCCATCAGATTGACTTTCTCGAAAGCAGCAATGCCGACGTGATTGGCGAAAATATTTTTCCGTGCTGGGTGATGGAAGCGAGCGAGACGCCGTTTCGCATCACGCTCTATCTGAAGCTGCATTCCGCGCCTCAACCCGGCGACCAGCCTCAATTGCAAGCCGAAGTCTTCAAAGAAAAATGGCAGCGATTCAAGGACCGTCCATTCCCATGGCACGTTCGGCTTGACCCGGATTCGCTGTTCGTCCTGCCTGACTAAGCTTTACTTGAAATGTTTTGTGAATTCGATGCTGAGGCTGAACGTGCCGTTGATGTCGCGCAGCGCAATGATCGAAATGTCGCGCCGCACGGCATAGACCACCTGAATCACCTGCTCCTGCTGCGACGCGGCGTTAGTGCTGTATGTCACTGTCACGGCTTTCCCGAGTTGCTCTTCGATCGTGATCCGCGCCGCTGCGTTTTGCTCGGATGCCGTCCCCGCCAAGAACGGATCCACACGGAATTTGGTGATTCCGAATAGACGCTCAATCCGCCCGCCCAGTTGACTTGAAATAGCTTCCGAAAGCAACGCGGTTGCGCCGTAGCCCTGTGTCGTTTGCGCGCTAGAAGATCGCAGCGCACTTTCGGTCCCTGGGCTGCCGAGAGCCAATAGCGCGATGATGTCCGAGTCGGGCAAAGGCGGATCAGAGCGATACGCGAGCGAAAGATTGCTGCCGGGTCCCGTAAAATCGAGCGTGACTTCGTATTGGTCGATCACCGTTGTTGCTTCGACGTTCAGGGTTGGGTCCAGCCGGAACGGATTCGAAAAAATAATGTCGCCGCGAGAGAGCGTGTACTTATTGTCGCGAAAGGTCATATCGCCGTTCAGCAAATGAATGTTGCCGAGCAAAATCGGCCGCTCCCACGTTCCGCGCAGGCGCATCGTTCCTTCCACTTCAACGTGCGCGCCAGTCCATTCCATACGCGCATTCGGAGTCGTGCCCGCGCCGATATCAAATTGAAGATTACGAAGGAACGCCGAGGTCGTCGTCGGCCCTTGCACGCTTCCTTGCGATGCCGTCAGCAGCGTCGCCAAATCGACGTTCGGCGCAAACAATACTCGCTCCACCTGAATGTTTCCCGAAAGCACGGCTCCATCCGAAGTTCCGGAAAGATGCATCGTGCCGCCGGCTAGCCAGCTCATTCCCTCGGGATATCGGATGCGCATGTGCGGCGCGATCGCATCTACGTCGAATCGGAACGGGCCGTCGCCATAGCTGACGGAACCTCGCAGCGTCAAATTTCCGCCGCCGGATTGCGCGGACACGTTGTCGAATAGCGCGCGCGATCGGTCGAAGACCACTTCGCCGGTCACGTGGCTGAGTCCCGTTGGAAAATCGTCGTACACCGCCGATGCATCCTGGAATCCGACGCGCCCGATGATCGTCGGGCTTGAAATTGTTCCTTCGACGCTTACGCGTACATCCGCGGCGCCGTGCGCGTCGAGCAGCGGCGCTAGGCCCTTTGCCAGCCCGAGGTTGACTCGGCCGGCAAGCGTCAGGTTCAGCGGACGGTTGCCATCGAAACGCATGCGGCCCGAAAATTGGAAATCGGTGTCCGCGCCGCGAAGATAGGCCTGCTGGATCGTCACCTCGTTCCGGCGATACTCGAAGCGGAACGGCCCTTCGTTCTGCAATTTTACGAACCCGTAGTCGAGCATCACTCGGGAGAAATTCGCGATCACGCGCATCGATTGCATATCGCGCAGATTTCCGCCGATGATCAGCTCGCCATCCACGCTGCTGTGGGCGCTGAGCGTCTGCAAGTGGAGGCCCGCAATAACAAACGGATCGAGATCGAAGCCTGAAGTTACGATCTGCCCCGTTACAGGGTACTCGCCGCTCAGGAGGACATTCAGGCCCCCCTGAAGCGTCCCATTGCTCATTTCGGAGACGAGATCAAGGTGAAGCTGGTTGCCGTTCGAAGTGATCTTGCCGTCGAAGCCGCCTTCGACTGCCGGACCGAGTTTCAGATTCCGCAATTGCAGCGTGCCTTCTCCCTTTGGAGCGAGAAGAGGGCCCGCGCCGTGAAGATCGAATCCGAGCGTTCCGGCAATCGGCAACATCTTGGCTTGAATGCGCGGAATGTTGCCGAGATCGATGCCCGAGCCCGCCAATGCAAACTCGATCTGTTTTTCGTCGATACGGTATGTGAGATGCCCCGCGATTTTTGCCGCGCCCATGCGCAGATCGCCGTTGGCGAACTGAAATTCATCGTTGCTGACGTGAAGTTGTCCGGTCAGGCGATCGAATTGTAAGCCGTAGGAATCGATCTGCTCGAGCGTCAGATCCCCATCAAATAAGGGGGCGCTCCGCGTTCCGCCTCCCGTAAATTGGCCGCTCAACAATCCGTTGACGGGATACGTCGTGCCGAAAAGTCCTTGCAGGTCTTCGATTGGATCGCGCGATAGTTGCGCGTGAAAACTCCACGGATCGATGCGGCGGAAATTCCAGTCGTTGTCAAATTGGAGGCGCAAATCGAACGTGGCGGAAGAGTGCCCGCGCCGCGCGACGAAATTCGTAAGGCGCAATTCGTCAGGCGAGTAATCCATGTCGCCGTCAATTGAGTCCCAAGAGAGAGTGTCGTACTGCACGGCCGTTCCGCTCACATGGCCCACGAATGCCGGTCCTACGATCGGCCCGAGCACGCGTCCCTTCCAATCCGCCCGCGCTGCGATGCGCTTCGGCTCTTCATCGGTGCCCCGAATCGTGTTGATGAAGTCATCCCATTGCGTCAAATCGTCCGCATGAAATGTGACTTCCACGCCGGAGTCAATTCCGCCGAGAGGGCCATCCATCGTTAACAGGCTGGTTGGAGTTGAAATCTCGCTCTTCGTCAGCATTACGCCGAGGCGATCTTGCGCGTAATCGTAATCGATCTTCGCTGTGACCGGGATTCGGCCGGACGCGAGCGAGGCAGGCGGCGCCCAGCGCGTTTCGCCCTGAGAGCGGAAGTGCAGGAATCCGCCAGTCCATGTGTTCACCGAATCCACGTCCATCGACGAATCCCAATGCAGCGCCTCCACGGGAAAGTCCGGATTCTCGAGCGCTGCAAATACCTGGGCGAGGCTTGCGCCGCGTAGACGTGATTCGACGCGAAAGTCGAGATGCGGAAGGCCCATCGTCAAGTGGCCCTGCATCGTGCCGCCAAGAGCGCGCGCATTCAATTGCGGAACGACGAGTTGGTTCTTGCCGAGATCAAAATCACCCCACGTCTCGATGCCGCCGGCGTGAAACCATTCGTACGGCAAATCCACCTCGCGCGCGTCGAAATGTCCGCTCGCCTTCCACTCGCCTCCTATCAATTGGCCCGACCCGGAAGTTTCCACATCCGCGTCCGGCATCGGAGGGATGCGGAAAATCGTGCGCATATCTGCAAGCGTGAAGCGCGAATGGTAGCGGAAATTCCAATTGTTCAGCGCGAAAGACGGAAGTTCGGCGCGCATGTCCAATTCCGAGTGCGGGAATTTCCACTTCAATTCGTCGATCGCAAACGCGCCGCGCCCGAGCGTGAACTTCATGGAGAGTGCTGAATGGAAAGGCACCCAATTGTGCGAGGCAATGTTGACGTTCTGCCAATCGAGTTTGCCCGCGTACGTCTCGTTCCCTTCCGCAGCCGCTTCGTACGCCAGCGAAAAATCAAAATTATCTCCCTCGACTGCCAGCGGCACTTTCGCATCGTTGTAAAAAATGCTGCCGTCGATAAGTTGAAGCTTGCCGACCCGCAAATCGAACAATCGCTCGCGCCACGGTCGATTCTGATTGGGTGGAACTTTTGGAACCGGGATGCTGCTCTTTCCGTCTGGACCGATGTGCACGCCAACTTCCGGACGCTCGATAACCAACTCGTCCAGCGCGACCTTGCGGCCGAAGAACGATACGATTCGTGCTTTCACTTGCACTTTGTCCGCGTGAAAGAGCGGCGGCATGCCGCTATCTTCAAGGCCGTGCAGCGTCAAATTGTCGATTTCGAAATAGAGCCTCAATGGCCGCATTCGCACCCGGCCAATTTCGACCTTCGCTCCCGTGGAGTCTTCAATCCTCTCGGCAATATAGTGCTTCGTCCAGATGTTCAGAACGCCGCCATTCCACAGGAAAAAAAGCGCGCCGAGCCCGACAAGCACCGCGATGACGATCGCGATCCCGAACCAGTGATGCCAGCGGATTTTCACGAAGCCCCCGCCTTGGGCAATATCTCGATTCGGAGCCGTGCGCGGGCGTCATCGAGCCACTTCGTCGCTCGGTCGGTAATGATCCGCTCGGTTAGCAGACGGTGAATCTCGGCATGGACATCATCAAGCGGCGGGACTACCTGCCCGTTCGCTTTCGCCTGCTGCGTGAATTCGCCGCTGTAATAGTCTTTTATCTGCTGCTCATCCACTTGAGCGGCCGCGCGGAATTTATAGTCGAGGAACCGATTCAAGTAAATCTGCAACTCGAGTTGGCGTCGGACGGCTGATTCCGTCAGCCCAACTTCCGCCATTTTTTTTAGGAGCGCGTCTTTCGATCCGACTTGTGTAGCGAGACTTTCGAAAGCTTCGTTGACATCCTCCGCACTCGGCCGCGCAAAGTGCGATGTCTGGGCCTCGTTCTTCACAATCCACTGGTCCGTCAACTCGTGAACGACGTCCGCGCGGCTATTGGATTTGCCGTCCACGAGTTTTTGAAAGGCTGCAAGCTCGTCAATCTCGCTCTCGGTCAGAATGTCGCCTTCGATTCGCACGGCGATGCCGTCCACGATAGCCGGACGACCTTGCGTTGGTTGCGACTCCTGTGCGCGAATCGAGCCGCATGCAAATACGCTTGCACCGCACGCCGCGAGCAAGAACCACGCCACACACGAAGCCGTCGGTATTGTCGCGCGCCTTATCAAAACACCGGCCCAATATTGAAAAAGAATTGAAAATGCGGCAGTCGTTCTACTTCAGGCAAGCTCGTCGTTGAATTGATGAACTGAAATTGCGCCGGATTGAGCTGGTAGCCAAAATCAATCCGGACTGGACCGATCGGAGTCGCATATCTCAACCCGGCGCCAACGGTGTGCGAGAAATAGTCCAGGTCCGTGAGCGACGGCGGCGTGGCGCGAAACGTGATGTGTTGAACGTCCGTGTAAACGTTGCCTGCATCGTACAGAATCGTTCCACCAAGGCGGCTGCCAACGAACGGCAACTTCATGGGGAAGCGCAACTCCTGGTTGAATTCGAGCAGCGCCAGTCCGCCGACCGGAAAGCCCGTCACAGGATCGCGCGGCCCCGCCTGATTCAGGCCAAATCCTCTTAGGGATTGTCCGCCTCCCGCAAAGTAGCGCTCCGGCAAAGGAATTTCGTCGGGCGTGGTGCCCGGAAGCGTCTGCTCGACGCCGAATCGAATCGCGCGCGCAAACACGAACGAGCGCCAGAACGGAGTGAACGTCGAGTTCTGAATAAAACCGCGGAAAAAGCTGGCGCTCGAGCCAAGCCCCTTTTCCGCGATGCTGACATCCACGGTATTGAACGTGCCCTTCGTCGCGTCCGCCGCATTGTTTCTGCGGTCGCGTATCCAGCTTGCGCCGAAACCCGATATGCGTGTCGGCTGGCTGAACAGCGGAATCTCCTCGGGCGAAATTTTGAGCGAGGCCGCGTCCACGAGAACGTGGCGAAAGAAATAGCGGTAGATCATCGTCGTGCTGGGCGACACGGTTTGGTCGAACTGAATCGCGCCTTCGTAGCGCTCCGAGTTGAAAGTGTTTACGTCCTGCGTTTTGTCCGCGTAGCCCGTGATTTGAAAATTGAAATGCGGGTTCGTCAGGAAATGCGGCGCGGTATAGGTCAGTACGCCGCGATACTCCAGCGTGCTCGCGCGGACTTTGAAGGAGAGCGACTGCGCGCGGCCGAATAGATTCGCCTTACCCAACTCGAGAATCACGCGCGGGCTGGCGTTCAGCGTCGTCCCAGTTGGATTTGAGCCGCTGCCCGGCAACTCTTGAACCTCGAATCCGAATCCGTAGCCGAACGTATATCGCTTGCCTTCCTCGACGGCGACGACAACTGTCTTGTCCGGATCAGTGCCCGCGGGATTCTGCGGCGCGATCTGAACGCGGTTGAAGATCGCGAGGTTGTAAAGCCTCCGTTGCGTATCGACGACGTCTCCTTCGCGCAATGGCCCGTCCGCTTTCACCTGAACTTCGCGCTCGATGATGCCGTAGCGAGTGTGTTCGTAGCCGGTGAGCAGCACTCGGAGCACATCCACTCGCGCTCCTTCCGTAACGTGATACACGAGATTCATGCGGTTCGGCTCGGCGGCGGGCGTCGCCTGCGCTTCGATCCGCACGTCGGGAAAACCGTCGTTGTAGTAAAGCGCCAGCATGTTGTTGCGATCGCCTGCGACGTTCACTTCCGAATACGGCTGCCCCACCGATGAGCCGATGACGTCGCTCAATTGTTTCTCGCTCAGTGTGACGTTGCCCTCGATCTTCAGATCGGCGACGCGTGTTTGCGGACCTTCCGTGATGTCATAGTGAATTTTGAGTTCTCCGATTTTCCCTTTGTCGACATCCGAAACTTTAGGTTTCGCGTCCGCCTGAGTGAAACCGTTCTCGTAATAGAGACCGCGAATCGAATCCGCGTCGTCCCGCACCATTCGCTGGCTGAATCTTCCGCGCGCCGTGAACGTTGTCGGTTGGAGCTGCAACCGGCTGGTCAATAGCGAACTGCTGAAATAATGATTGCCGCTGAACGTAACGCCGACGAGGCGGTGCCGCGTTCCGCGAGTGACGGTATAAGTGATCAGGCGCTCGTTCCGCGCCGTATCTTCGGTGTTCGTGAACGTCACGTCAGAGTCAAAAAAGCCCGCGCGTTGCAGGTCGTCACGAATATTGCGAAGCCCCTCTTGCAGCAGGTCTTCGTCCACCGCGCCTTCCGCATATATCGGGAGCAGATTGCGCAGCTTGCCGGGCCTGTAATGCGCGCCCGCCACTTGCACGCGCACGCGCGGCCCGGCTACCACTTCAATTGTCAGCGGCAGATGATTCGTGCTCGCGTCATAATCGCCGCGGTTTATCTCTACCGTCGCGCCGAGATACCCGTCGGCCACCAATTTTTTCCGCAAGCGGTCCGACCCACGCAAAAGCCTTGCGGACGTAACGTCCTGTTTCGAGTTGGCCTTCAGCCTCAATCGCTTCAGAAGATCCTGATCCTTGTACGGGCTCTTGTTGACGATCTTGATGGCGCCGATTCGCGCGCGCGGGCCCGAGAAAATATTCACGGACACGTCCATTTGCTGCGTGTCTTCGTGCGGCTCGAGTGTGTGTTCGACGCGTGCGCGATACAGCCCTTCTTGTTCCAGCGTATCGTCGAGTCTTGAGATTCCATCATTCAGCTCGTTCTCGCGGAATGGCTCGCCAAGAGGCATTCGCACCGCGGCCAAGGCACTGGCCTCGGTAGGCGGTTCCTTCAAACCTTCTACTCGAATGACATTGTTGTAGAGATTGCGGACTACGACAAAATCGACGCGCATCCCGTCCCCGGCGGGCTCGGCTTTGACCTGGATTTGTGAATAGCGCCCCGTGGCATAAAGAGTTCGCAAGCTCGCCCGTTCAGTCTCCATGTCGAATGGCTTGCCGAGTTCGAGCGAGATCGCCGGGAGTTTGTCGGGGAGAACTACGCCGTGCTCATCCAGAATCCGAATTTCGTCCACGCGGCGGCCTTCGACGGCGGTGTTCGCCGCCTGGCCTCGCGCTGAAGTGCCCGCGACGAGAACGATGCAGACAATGATGGCGCTGCGAACTAGCGCCGATATTTGGCGGTGTGAAAAAATCGTGTGACCCCACGCATCGGCCCCGGGCCTCAGCCGATGCTCCTGGGACGATTGGTTAGTATAGCCGCGTTGCCTGCGGGATTTGAATTGGCGCTATGATGAAGATTCGTTGAGCCACTATGCAATGAATCCAGAAGAAAAAGAGCGTTATTCGCGCCAGATTCTATTCGCCGGAATCGGCGCGTCCGGACAGGAACGTTTGCTCGGATCATCCGCGGTTCTCGTCGGCTGTGGTGCGATGGGCACTGCCGTCGCGAACCTTCTGGTTCGCGCGGGCATCGGCGCGTTGCGCTTGATTGATCGCGATTTTGTCGAGCCATCCAATCTTCAGCGCCAAACACTCTACGAAGAATCCGACGCGAGGGAAAATCTGCCGAAAGCCGTCGCCGCGGAACGCAGGCTGCACGCTATTAATTCTTCCGCGCGAATCGAGGGCATCGTCGCGGATCTTACTCCCGATAATGCGCGCGAGCTTCTCTCCGGCTTTCCGCTCATTCTGGACGGCACCGACAATTTCGAAACCCGGCTTCTCGTCAATGACGCTGCGATCGCTCTCGGCATACCGTGGATTTACGCCGCAGCAGTCGGCAGCGCGGGCGTCACGATGACGGTTCTCCCCGGCGAAACGCCTTGCCTGGCGTGCCTGCTGGAATCGGGCGATTCACCAGCCGCCGGCGCGGATGAAACCTGCGATACTTCGGGCATATTGAACGCGGCCGTTAACGTCATCGCCTCAATCGAAGCGATCGAAGCGACGAAGATTCTCATTGGCAAGCGCGATGAGCTTCACGGCCGGCTGATGTCGTTCGATGTTTGGCGGAACAGCTATCGCGCGATTCGCGTCGCGCGCAATCCGGGTTGCCGCGCCTGCGTTCGCCGCGATTTTCGCTATCTCGATGGCGAAGCCCAGCCTCACATCACCATGTGTGGCCGGGATTCCGTGCAGATTCACGAGCGCGGCCGCGAACTCGATCTCGTGGAATTGAACCGGCGCCTTGCGGCCACGGCCAGCGAAGTGCGCGGAAATGATTTCCTGCTCCGCTTTCGGGTAAATTCCTACGAGGTCACTGTCTTTCCGGACGGCCGCGCGATTTTCAAAGGTACGCGCGACCCTGCCATCGCTCGTTCTCTCTATGCGCGCTTCATCGGTGCATAGACACGCCTGCTTCCACCATACCCTGACCCACAATTTAGAATCTTATTGAGAGCGATTTACGCGAATCGCTTCATCGCCGATTGCCGCATGGCCGAGCGATCCATATTTTCGCGGGTATTCATCAAGGTGAGGAGCGTGCTCAAGACGCGCGCTTTCATTTCGTCGGACATCGTGAATCCGCTCGTCGCCACACTCACGAGCACGTCTCCGCGATCGGCGATCTGTCGAAAATAATCCATTTGCCGTTCATGCGCCGTGATGCCGAGAGCCGTGGCGCGCCGGATTGCCGCGCATTCTTCTTCAATGTGCAATGTGAAGTGGAGCAGGCAAAGCCCTTCGTCAACTAGGCCCGGGGGCATTGGGGCCTTGCACCCTTTTGAGCTGCATTCTTTCGCCATATCGGCCGTCGGGACGAACTCTTCGATTAGTAGCATCACGCTGGAATGAAATCCAGTTTCACGAGCCGCCATGAACTCAATAGGTTACCGTC
Source organism: Candidatus Acidiferrales bacterium (assembly GCA_049279675.1). Lineage (GTDB taxonomy): Bacteria > Acidobacteriota > Terriglobia > Acidiferrales > UBA7541 > Palsa-147. The sequence continues at coordinate 34,353 of JBAPOP010000129.1, read as the reverse complement.
GGGAAGGCAAATAGAATCTGCCGCAGGCTATTTCGTGGGTAGGTGAATCACTCCCAGATCGCTCGCGCCGTTCACGATGAACTGCACGGCAATCGCGACGAGAATCAACCCCATCAGCCGCATCAGAATCCGAATTCCCGTCTCGCCAAGGTACTTCCTCACGCGATCGGCGCCTGAAAGAATCCAATAAGACACGAGAGAGCTGACCACAATGGCGGCGTAAACCACTAAATGCTGCCACCAGGCTGTCGACTCGCCGATTAGAACCATCACCGTGGAAATTGCGGCGGGTCCCGCCAGCATCGGAATTCCCAGAGGAATGATTCCGGCATCGGCTTTTGACGCGCCTTCCGCGGCTTCTTCCGGCGTCTCTTTCGTCGTTGACCTTTTTGCCCGCAGATTATCCATGCCGATCTGCATCAGAATAATTCCGCCGGCGATTTTGAACGCAGGCAGCGTGATCCCGAACATCCGGAAGACGAGGCTCCCGGCCACCGCGAATCCCGCCAAAATGAATGCGCACGTCCAGCCGGCCCGCTTGGCGATGTGCCGCCGCTCCGCTAGCTCCGAATCCGCCGTAATCACCAGGAATTGCGGTATTACGGCAAATGGATCGACGAGAAAAAAGACGGAGGTAAACGTCAGCAGCGCGAATTCGAAGCTTTCACGAATGCTCGATTGCATTTCCGCGCTCCGCCAGAAAACCTTCTGTCAATTCTGCTGCTTGTGCCACCACTCTCTTAGAGATCGGCATTTGCCGTTGGCGTCGAGAGAAATCAGGAAAATCCCATCGAGTTTGGTATCCAACCACGGCGGAATTCGGATGAATGAAGCCCACCAGCGTGCAATTCCATAATCAGGTGTCACTGCCAAAACTTCATAACCAAATTTGATGTCCTGCTCGGCGCGCGCGATTTCAGACCAATACTCGTGAATCGCTTGGCGCCCGCGCATTGGCTCGACAAACGGCGATACCTGGTAAGAACCGTCCTCGGCATAAAGTTCCGCCGCGCCCTGCGGATCGCGCTTCTCCCACGCGCGGCCGTACGCGTCCATCCAGGATTTGAATTCCTCGAGCGTCACGGCTCGCCCCTCAGTTTCGCGGAACCGCGCCATAGCGTACCAGCGCAGCGGGAAATCTTCACCATTTCACGGACTCGTCGAGCCCTGTCCTCCGGGCCAGTTATCGTTTTCGGCGTACGTCCCGAGCCCGGAGAGCATGTCTCAGCCGCGTCCCGTTATTATCAGCCCAATGCGCGCAGCGTCAGACGTACGGGGAGGGGTTCCCGCGTCGGCGCTGAAGACTCAACTCTTGGAGGGAAAAAACGTATGAGGCAACCATTTGTGGTGCAGCGTGCCGAAAAGCGTGTGGACATGAAAGTCACCGCATTGCTCGTCGGTTCGCGCGGTGAACTGGGTGTGGAGCGAGCGTTCACCGAAAATATCAGCCCTCGCGGCGCGCGCGTCATCGCGCCGACTCAGTGGCTTTCCGGCGACACCATTCTTGTTGCCCTTCCTGACGCTCATTTCACCACTGCCGCTCGCATTACTTATTCCGATCCTATCGGCAACGGCCAGTATGGAATGGGCCTCGAATTTGTGGGCTCGGAACAGCCGCTCGAACTCAGCTCTCTCGCAGCCACATTCGGCGTCCCCCAGTTCTAATCGCAAAGCCGTCTTAGACTCAAAAAATGCCCCACTCTCGAGCATGGAGGGTGGGGCACTTTCTTTTCCCTTTTCCCTTTTCCACTTTCCATTTTCTCTTTCCTCCCGCCCGCGCTACTCTCCTGATAAGAGTCCCCAATGAACATCGATTGGTTACGCGATTTCTGCCTCTCTCTCGCGCACACAACCGAACAAATCCAATGGAAGGACAATCTCGTTTTCAAAGTGGGCGGAAAAATGTACGCCGTCGCGGCGCTCGAGCCCGGCGCCCACTGGCTCTCGCTGAAATGTTCCGATGAGAATTACGCTGAATTAATCGAAAGCCCAGGGATTATCCCCGCGCCCTATCTCGCCCGCGCGCATTGGGTCGCAATCGAAAGCGAAGACACTCTGCCGCGAGCCGAGCTAAAGCAACTGCTAACTCACGCGCACGCTCTCGTCTTCGCAAATCTGCCGAAGAAAACCCAAGCCGCCCTCTCCAGGCCTCGCGCGCGCCGAAAGAGCAATCGTAGAGCTCGCCGGGAGGCGGGCCGCCCTTCGTAGCGTAGACATCTCCATTTGTAGCAAGGCGTCGTGGCAAGACCAGTCACTCTTCCGGCATTCACAGCGGGTATGCTAGACTAGCGCGGCAAGAGCGACCGTCCTGCTCCTGCCATCTTACCTGTACGGGGCTATCCCAAATGTCAGGACACTCGAAGTGGGCAACAATCAAGCACAAGAAGGCCGCCACCGACGCCAAGCGCGGCAAAGCCTTCACCAAAATCATCCGCGAGCTTTCCATCGCGGCACGCTCCGGCGGCGCTGATCCTGACTCGAATCCACGCCTGCGCACCGCCATCCAGGCGGCTAAGAACGAAAACATGCCTAACGACAATATCGAGCGCGCGATCCTGCGCGGCACGGGGCAGCTCGAAGGCGAACAGCTCGAAGAAGTAATGTTCGAAGGTTATGGTCCCGGCGGCGTCGGGCTGCTCGTGGCCGTCGTCACCAGCAATCGTAATCGCACCGTTGGCGAACTCCGCCACATGCTCTCGAAAAATGGCGGCAATATGGCCGAGACCGGTGCTGTCGGCTGGATGTTTCAGCGCAAGGGCGACATCATTGTCCCGAAAGACGCGGCCGACGAAGACAAGATGATGGGCATCGTCCTGGACGCAGGCGCGGAAGACTTGCGCGACGATGGCTCCGCGTGGGAAGTCACCACACCGCCCGAAGCCTTCGAAAAAGTTCGCGACGCGCTCACCGCCGCGGGAATCAAGCCCGATACCGCGGAAGTTTCCTGGGTGCCGCAGAATTATGTCAAGCTTGCCGGCCAGCAGGCGCAGCAGATGATACGTCTCGTGGAAACTCTCGAAGAGTACGACGACGTCCAGCACGTTTACGCCAACTTCGACGTGGACGAATCTGAGATTCAAGCCGCCATCGCGTAATGCTCGCCGGTAGTGCCGTTCGCGGCGTGCTGTCGCGAAAAACCACTACCCCCGCTCGAAGCCCCGCACGTACACTTACGGACGGCATGGCCGTATCGCACACCAGCGGAAAATTGCGCGTCCTCGGCGTGGACCCTGCGGTCGCAGGCGCGACGGGCTTCGCCATTGTCGAAGTGAATGCTTCCTCGGCGGCGCGCTCGCTTCATTTTGGCGCACTGAAGCTGCCGGCGCGCGCTACATTCGCAGTGCGGCTGCGAGATATTCACAAGCTGATTGCCGGCCTGCTGGAGGAATATTCGCCTGATGCTGTTGCCGTCGAGTCGGTTTTCACCGCGCTGAATATGCGTACCGCCCTGAAACTTGCGGAAGTTCGCGGCGTTGTTCTCCTCGCCGCGGCGCAAGCGAGCATTCCCGCGCACAGCTACTCGCCGCGTGAAGTAAAGGCCAGCATCGCGGGCTATGGCGCCGCAACGAAACAGCAAATGCAGCAAATGGTCAGCGTCCAACTCGGTTTGCTTGAGTGGCCCGAGCCGCCCGATGCAGCCGACGCGCTAGCGATCGCGCTCTGCCACGCGCACGCGGCATTCGCGCAAGCGCGCATGGACGCGGCAATGGCGCCGCGCGCAACCTCTCCGCGGATATCGCCTGTGCCGCGCATTCAATCCCGGAACGTACGCGTCGAATCCATTCGATGAATACATCGCATTCGCCGCTCCGCTTCACTCTGCGCTCTTTTAACGCAGCTTCCATGCTTGCAGCGATTGCGCTGTCTATTCTCTTCGCTGCACCGGCCCACAGCGCCGGAGATCCGGCCACGGTTACATTTCGCAAGCTCTTCAAGCAAAGCTATCCCGAGTTTGTCGAGATCAAGATCAGCGAACTCGGCAGCGCGACTTACGACATTCGCCAGCTCGACGAGCAGCCGAGCCCTCAGCCATTCGAAATCAGCCGCGCGCTGGTTGACAGAATTTTTCAACTCGCCGCGCAGCTTCACGATTTCAACGGCGTCAATCTCGACGTCCACCGCCGCATCGCCAATCTCGGCGAGAAAACATTTCGTTACGAAAAAGGCAGCGAGTCGCACGAAGTCATTTTCAATTACACCCTCGACGCCACCGCCAATCAGCTGCTTGATATTTTCGAAGGACTGGGCCGCCAGCAGGTGGATCTCGACAATCTTCAGCGCGCCATGCGCTACGATCGTCTCGGCGTGAACGATGCGCTCCTGCGGCTCGAAGGCGATTACAACAACAAGCTTTTCCCAGCGCCCGAACGCCTCCTTCCCACGCTCGATAAGCTCGCCTCCGACGAAAAATATCTCGACATGGCCCGCCAGCGCGCCCGTACTCTCGCCGGACGCATCCGCAGTTCGCACACCTAGAAATAGGCCCGCGAGGCTTGACCTCTGTTCCACGGAGGGCCACGATAGGCTTGCGTATCTCGCAACCTGCCCGAGTTCCGGCGCGTCGAAACAAGTAGAAAACGCTGTCCCGCAAGAGGGGGACTGCCATGAAACTCAGCCGCTCGCTCGCCATACTCCTTGGTCTCGCTGCCCTGATTTTCTCCGCTCCTCTCCGTGCGGATGAGAAAAGCTACAGCTACGCGCGCATCGTGCGCCTCAGCATGGTTCGAGGCGACGTTCAGATCGCGCGATCCGGCTCCTCGGATTGGGAGGCTGGGATCCCAAACATGCCGATTCAGCAGGGGTTTGCGATCGGCACGAATAACGGCCGCGCTGAAATCGAATTCGAGAGCGGCGCTGCTATGTGGGTGGCAGAAAATAGTGTTGTGCAGTTCACCGAGATGGCGCTCTCCGATGGCGGGCGCATCACCCGGCTCACGATCACGCAGGGCACCGCATCGTTTCAGGTGAAGCTCGGTGCCGGCGATGTCTTCGAAGTGAATGCGCCAAGTTTCCAGGCCACGATCCCGAATCACTCCAAATTCCGCGTGGACGCATTCCGCGACGGCGCCTCGCTCAGCGTCTACGAAGGCACCGCGAGCGTGAAGGATGGCTCCGACACCGAGATCGTCGGAAGCGGGAAGACATTCGCGATTCGCGGTTCCGATCCCGGCGACACGCAGCTCTCGTCGAATCCCAGAAGAGATTCCTGGGACACTTGGGTGAACGACCGCGCGGGAATCGTTTTGAGCGGCGCGGATCAAACCCAGCCATATACAAACGCTCCGTTCAGCTACGGGCTAAATGACCTTTCTGCTTACGGCAGTTGGTCGGATTGCGCGGGCTACGGCTATGGCTGGCAACCGTGGGGCGCGAGCGTCGGATGGGCGCCGTTCTATAACGGCTACTTCGATTATTACAACGGCCTCGGCTGGACGTGGGTGAGCTTCGAGCCGTGGGGTTGGGCGCCGTATCATTTCGGAAGTTGGTCTTACGCGCCAGCCTGCGGCGGATGGATGTGGATGCCGGGCGCCTACGGCTTCTGGAGCGGCGCGCCGGTAACTTGGATTCGCACCGGCGGTGGGAAAATTGGCTGGCGTCCGCGCTCTTTCCCGAATCCACGCCACCCTATGCATCCGCTTTCGACCGCTTCGAATGGCTCGATACATGGAAAATTTGGTGACGTTCCGATTGTTGTTGGCGCCAAAGGCGGAATCGGCAATGGCTTCGCAACCGGCATTCTGGCGCCTGACAAGGGCGACGAAGTCGTGGGCGTGATGGACGAACCGCCCGGCAAAAACGGAAGGATCATCGTCAACGAAAGCGGTTCGCGCTCGAATTCCAAGCTGCCATTCGCTGTTCCTACCGCGCGTAGCCTCGCAGCGCTTCGCGACGGCGTCGCTTTTGACGCAAAGGAAAATCGCTTCGTAAATGCCGAGGCGACGTCCGGAACGTCCGAGAAATTGCCCGTGCTCGCGAACGGAGTCCGCGAACCTCATGGTGTCCCGCACCAGCCCGCGCCTTCGTCATTCTCGTTCGAAAGAGAAATGGCAGCGGGAACCTCCACGTCTGGCCATCCGGGATTCTCCGGCGCGCCGTCGCATGGCGCCGAATTCTCCCACGGCAGCGAATCGTCGCGCAGCTCATCCGACTCTGGCGGCTCACACAGCAGCGGCGGAAGTTCGTCGTCTTCGTCCGCACCCGCCGCTCACTCTCATTAATCAATCTGCCGCTGATTACGCGTGAACCCGGAGCCTGAAATTGCCTCCCGGCGAATGTTGCACTGTCAATCCATGGAGGACTCGACGAAGAATCTGCATTTGCGCGCACACCCGTCACGTAACGATCACGCCCGCATAACCGACCACCCAGTCGCGATCGCCGGTCACGTCACCTGATGTCGCATACGCGACCAATTCCGCGCGAGTAGCTCCCAACTCGCGCGCTGCCGTCAACATCGCCACCGCAGGCGCACAGCCGCACATTGAAATCGCTTTCGACTTCACGACCTCATGAAGTCCACGCGCGTCGAGCGCAAGAATCTTCTCAATCGCCAGCCGGTCCTTCACGCGCGTGATTTCATCGCTCTCGTAATGATTCATGTCCGAACTCGTCACGATCAGAACCGGCTCGCTCTGCGCCGCGATGACCTTCGCAATCGCTCGTCCCAGCGATTCGAGCGTCGCGAGGCGATCCGTTCCCAACACAACAGGAACGAATTGAAAATCCCCCGCGAGTCTCTGCAAGAACGGCAGCTGAACTTCGAGCGAATGCTCGGTGCTATGAGCCATTTCATCTTCGCGCAACGGTGGAAACTCACGTTTCAGATCAGCAGCGAGCGCTTCGTCAATCTTCGCGTTGCCAAGCGGTGTATTCCATGCGCCTTCGGAAAGAATCGCGAGCGCCTCGCCGCGCGGAAAATGCCGCGGGCCGATAAGCAGCAGCTTGCGCGGAATTTCGAGCGAGCCGTAAACCTGTCCCGCAACCGTTCCCGAATACACATAGCCAGCGTGCGGAACGATGCAGGCGATTGCTTTGCGTTTTTCGCTGGGCGTGCTTGCGAATTTGTCTATCGCGGAACGGAGTTCGTCTGGATCGCCGGGATAAAATTGGCCGGCGACAGCAGCGGGACGAAGCATGGTCATCTAGGGGACGTGATTTTGCCGCGCCTTCAGCCGCGAGTTGACAATAATTCCAGGAGAACTTCTGCCTTCAAAAGTTCAGATCGGCCGCGACGGCTTGCCTTTAATCGCAAGCGCGACGGTCTGGCCTGGCAAAAACCGAACCTTGATCGCATCGCCGCGCTGATAGCCGCCGGCGTCGAGCACTTTGTGCATCTGCCCCGCGGCTTTCGGGCCATACGTGAACGTATGCACTGCCATTTCGTTTCCGGCCTCGCGCACCACCAAAGTATTTCGGTCGGCGTGAATCACTTCTGCTTTCAACCAAAGCTGCTTCACTTTTCCATGCTTCACGACGACTGCCGGCGAGGAATCCATCTGCGCGCGTGCCGATGGCGCCGCGGCCGCAAGCGCAGTCAGCGCAAGCCCCAGTGCCGCGAATCGCATCGGGCGGAATTTAATCTTTGTCATCGAGTGAAATTTTCAGCGAGCGTAAGAACTTGATGTCCTGCGGCGTAATCTCGAATTTCGGCAACTCATCATCATCGTCGTCGTCGCGGAGGACTTCCTCATCCACGCGGATGCGGAGAGATTCGAGGAAGCGGCGGTCCTGCCAAGTCATTCTCGGCGCATCGGATTCGCGCCGCGCGAGGCCGATGGTCGCGTCGAGCTTCAGCACGATGTCGTACCCCGCAGCTCTCACGCCCGCGATGGCTTCCGCAATCCGCTCGGATTCGGAAACCGAATCATTGATGGCGTGGCCGAGTTCTTTCAGCAGCTGTTTCAGCCGGTCGTCAAGTTGCAAGGGCCTCACCTCCACTGCAGGGACATCCTAGCCCGATTCTATTGCGGCACCGCGCCCCGCACAAGTCCTCTCTCGCTCGCCGCTCCGTCGAGTTACCTCCCCTGCGCACGGGCTTGCGGCTGTCGCTCGGTCGCCGCAGAATGTACTAGAATACCGGCATGGGAATTGACTGGATTGCGGCGGCGTGGCGCTCTGCGCTTACCGTCCTGCGCGTATTCTGGAAAGTGACGCGGCAGCTCTTCCATGAAATGGCCGGAACGCTCTTCGCGCTCTTCGCTCTCTCAGGCGTGACGGCCATCTGGCGGCTCTGGAGCCACGCGCGAATCCCCTGGCTGCTCGCGGCGACATCCGCCTACACGATCATGATGATCTATTTCTCGGTAACTTCGTTCCGCAGCGCGCACCGCGTCCGCTGATGCCCGCAAAACCCAAGAAGCCCACACTCCTCGAAGAAAAAAAACTGGCGGCCACGAGCGGTCTGCCTTTGCCGATCGTCGTCACGGGCGGCGATCTGGCGCCCTCTGATCACACTTCATGGGACCCCGAGCGCGAGCTCGGCTATCCCGGCGAATTTCCGTTCACGCGAGGCGTCTATCCGACGATGTATCGCGGCCGTCTCTGGACGATGCGCCAGTACGCAGGCTTCGGCGCCGCCGCCGAATCAAACGAGCGCTATCGCTATCTTCTCGCGCGCGGACAAACAGGTCTGAGCGTCGCGTTCGATCTCCCGACGCAGATCGGTATGGACTCCGACCACCCGCTCGCGCTTGGCGAAGTCGGAAAAGTCGGCGTCGCCATCGATTCGCTCGAGGACATGCAGACGCTCTTCAACGGCATCCCTCTCGATCGCGTCTCGACCTCGATGACCATCAATTCGACGGCCGCGATTCTGCTCGCGCTCTACGTCGCCGTTGCAAAACAGCAGGGCGCGGATCTGCGGCGGCTATCCGGCACGGTGCAGAACGACATCTTGAAGGAATACAGCTCGCGCGGGACGTACATCTATCCCGTGCGCCCCGCGATGCGCATCGTCACGGACGTCTTCGCGTGGGCCCGCAACGAAATTCCCAACTGGAATCCAATTTCAATTTCCGGGTATCACATCCGCGAAGCGGGCTCGACGGACGTGCAGGAAGTGGCGTTCACGCTCGGCGACGGAATCGCGTACGTGGAAGCCGCCGTCGCCGCGGGGCTAGCCGTGGACGATTTCGCGCCGCAACTGTCATTCTTCTTCAACGCACACAATGAATTCCTCGTGCAAGTGGCGAAGTTCCGCGCGGCGCGCCGCCTTTGGGCGCGCATTATGCGCGAGCGCTTCGGCGCAAAAGATCCGCGCTCGCTGATGCTGCGATTCCACGCGCAGACCGCTGGCTCGTCGCTGACGGCGCAGCAACCAGAAAACAATATCGTGCGCGTCGCACTCCAGGCGCTGGGCGCCGTTCTCGGCGGCTGCCAATCGCTGCACGCCAACGGCCTCGATGAAGCGCTCGCTCTCCCCACCGAAAACGCCGCGACGATCGCCCTTCGCACCCAGCAAATCATCGCGCAGGAAAGCGGCGTCGCAAATACGATCGACCCCTTCGCCGGCTCGTACGCCATCGAAAAACTCACGGACGAAATCGAAGCAGGCGCGCGCGCATATATCGAAAAGATTGACGCGCTCGGCGGTATGCTCCGCGCCATCGAAACGGGCTTCGTCCAAGGTGAAATTCAGAAGGCCGCATACGAATATCAGCGCTCGGTCGAAACCGGCGAGCAAGTTGTCGTCGGCGTGAATCGCTACGTCGCCGCGGAAGAACGCCCCATTCCCACTCTGCGCATGGACCCCGAAATCGAGCGCATGCAGATCGCTCGGCTGAAATCGTTGCGCGAACGCCGCGACGCCGCAAAGACTGCGGCCGCGCTAGCCGAAATCGAACGCCGCGCGAAAGGCACCGAAAATCTCATGCCCGCCATCCTCACCGCCGTCGAATCCTTCGCCACGGTAGGAGAAATATCCGACGCCCTCCGCCGCGCCTTCGGCGAATACCAAGAATCCGTAGTCATCTAAACATCTGGCAACGACGCAATCGTGGCGCCGGCATCTTGCCGGCGATTTTCCGCGCCGTTGTGTTGAACAAAATCGCAGGCAAAATTCCGGCTCCGCCTCAGCATTCGTAGGGCTGGCCGGAAGGCCGGCCTCTTCGACAGCACAATTTTCAGACTGTACGCCCCTGCACCACACTGCCCCCGCTATGATATGTTTTCCGCGCCGATGAAATTAATCCTCGCCTCCAGCTCTCCCCGCCGCGCCGAAATTCTGCGCGCCGCCGGGTACTCGTTCGACGTCCTACCCGCCGATATAGACGAGACGCTGCGCCCAGGTGAATCCGCACCAAAATACGTCCAACGCTTGGCCGAAGAAAAAGCACGCATGTCCGCGCGCAAATTCTCAGCGACCCAGCCGAACGCCGAAGCAATCATCCTAGCGGCCGACACGACCGTAGTCGTGAACGGCACAATTCTCGGAAAGCCGGAATCGTCCACGGACGCGCAAAGAATGCTCGAGCAATTGAGCGGACGCTCCCACGAAATTTACACGGGCGTCGCTCTTCTACATTTGCCCGACCGGTTCGCGCGCATATTCGTCGACGTCACTCGCGTCGATATTGCAGAGTTGAATGCGGCGGAAATTGCTGATTACGTAGCGAGTGGCGAAACCTTTGGCAAGGCCGGCGGTTACGCGATCCAAGGTCTCGCCGGCAGATTCGTAAAGCGAATCGAAGGGTGCTACTTCAACGTGATGGGATTGCCTCTCGCGCGCATCTATGAGGAACTTCGGAAATTTCAGGAGGAAACAGCGCCAACTCAAACACACTTCAACAAAACACCGGCTAAATGAGGAGCTACCTCAGATTTGCGACGATCGCGGCAATCCCGCGGAGGTCAGGACTTCTGTTCCGGCGTGCTCGGCGGGTTCGCCGCGGCAGGCGGAGTCGTCGTTGTCGTGGAAGCGGGCGGGTTCGTCGGACTATCGCCGCCGCGCATGCCTTCTTTGAACTCGCGGATGCCCTGTCCCAAGCCCTTCATCACTTCAGGAATCTTGCGTCCCCCGAACAGCACGAGGATCACAAGCGCCACGATCATCCAATGAAATGGGCTGAATTCACCCATACTGCACCTGCCTTTCGAGTCCGAATCGCGGACACCACGCCAGACCGGGCCCGCCCACTGGCGTAGCTAAAGTATAACACGCTCGTCCCCCACCCGGCGCGTCACACGCTCCCGGTCCAGGAACTCAAGCAACGGGATCGCGTATTTCCGGGTTACGCCGGTTATGTCCTTAAACGCGCCGATGGGAAGCCGCTCGCCATTCGCTTTCTTATAGTTCGCCACAAGCTGGCGCAGCTTCGCGACCGCATTCTTGTGAAAGACCAGATCTTGCGCCACTTTGACAAGCGTCTTTTCGTTAAGGAGGATCTGTAAAATCTTTTTCGCCCGCTTGGCTTCCACGGGCAATTTTGCCAACACCTCATCGAAACGAGGGACCGCAAGCCCGGCACGTTCAAATTCCTGTTCGATCATTTCTTTGGCGCGAGCCTCTTCGGGGAGCAGCGCGATTTCACGCCCGGCGCTTTGCACCAGATCGCCGGTGACTGCGACTGTGCGGGAAGCTGCAAGTTCCCCCAGCGCGGCACGAAAAATCTCCGGGCGCGAATTCGTCAGGCCGCGCAAATCTTCCTTGGCAATTCCGGAAGCAAGCGGATTTGCGCGGTGAAATTGTTCCACCGCCGCGCGGATGCGATTCGCGCACTCCGTGACAACCGCCGCGGGAACCGCGGTAAGCGGCTCTTCCTGTGCGACAACGAGCTTTCGCGCCTTCGTGAGATTGGCGATCGCGTCGCGCGCCTCCTGCTCGAGCCAGCCCGTCCGCGCAATTAAGCGCGGGAGCGCAAGGCCGTGCAGTTCATCCGCCGCAAGCGACTCGACGATTGCTTCCCGTTCGTCCCGCTCGAACATTCCAAGCAATGGAATCACGCGCGTGTCTTTGCGGCGATGCGCCGGCGCTAGCGGATCAAGCACCGTGCCGCCGCCAATTGTAGTCACCGGCGAGAATCGGCGCAGAATGAACCGGTCGCCCGGCAGCGCGAGCACTGGCGCCGTCAATCGCAATTGCGCAAACGCGGACCCGCCAGGCTCGAGCTTTTCCCGATCCAGGAGAATCACCTCGGCAATCATCTCTGCCGTGCCGTGATGAAAGTGAACGCGCGAGCGAGTTTTGAGCGCAGGCGCCGAACGAAGTAAATCAATCCGCGCATCGAGCCGCTTCGACGGCTGAAAAATTCCCGGCGCCGTCAACTCCATGCCCCGATGCAATTCCTCGAGCTCGACGCCTGCGAGATTCACGGCCGTACGCTGGCCCGCCACAGCATGATCGACGGCAGCGCCCCCGGAATGCAGGCCGCGCACCCGGAGCCTTTGCCGCACCGGAAACAGCTCGACCTCGTCTTCGCGCCGGATCGAACCAGAAACAAGCGTTCCGGTGACCACCGGTCCAAATCCCTTCATCACGAACGCGCGATCCACAGGCAGGCGGAAATAGCCGCGCGCGTCCTTGCCCGGTGAACGCTCTGCAGCCTCTCGCAGTGCATCTCGCAGCGAATCAAGACCCGCGCTCGTTTTTGCGCTCACCTCGACTATAGGCGCACCTTCGAGAAACGAGCCGCGCACGAGATCTTCGACTTCGAGCTTCGCAAGTCCCGCCGTATCGGCGTCCACGAGATCCGACTTCGTCAACGCGATGATTCCGGTCGTAATTCCGAGCAGCCGGCAGATATCGAAATGCTCCCGTGTTTGCGGCTTCACCGATTCATCTGCCGCAACCACGAGGAGCACGAGATCGATTCCGCCGGCGCCCGCAAGCATGTTGCGCACGAACCGCTCGTGCCCAGGGACATCCACGAATCCGATGCGCACGTCGCCCAGTTCGAGAAACGCAAACCCGAGATCGATCGTGATCCCGCGGCGCTTCTCTTCTTCGAGGCGATCGGGGTGCGTGCCGGTAAGCGCGGCCACGAGAGACGATTTGCCGTGGTCAATGTGGCCGGCCGTCCCGACGATGACGTGCTTCTTGGACTTCATGGAAAGATGGGATGCAGGCACGCGAAGAAGAATACACCCGGCCGCTTAAAGCTCAGGGGCGCCGCGATGCGCAAAGCCACGCGGCTTCCGCGTGCCACCGCGCCCCGTAATATTCGCTAGTCCAACTTCGCTACGGCTTTTCGGCCTTGCGCTGCAAGGGCGGCGCGGTCGTCGAACCCTTGAACACAGGTTTGCCGAGCTTTGCAATCCACAATCCCGAATCGATATCGTTAATGTAGATCAATCCGTTCCACGGCTGCGCGCCCCACGTCAGCGGCAGATTCGCGCGAAACGCCTGCGAGTCGCCCGTCCAAAGCCGCGCGATTTCCCGGCCCTGACGGTAGAGATCGCCGCGCAATTCGCCCGAAATATCGATCACACGCCCGCCGCCGCCGTAATCGCCAAGGAACAGCATATCGTTGTCCGCCCAGAAATTGTGCGAGCCGCCTTCCGGCACTTCGTAGAACGCGACTTCGCGCGGATGCTCGATATCAGATATGTCCATCACGTGGCAGATCGCGCGCGTCGGCACTCGCTCCTTGCTCATGATGTTAAAGAAGCCCAGAAGCACTTCGTCGCCGACGAACAGATAATTCTTGTAACGAAACGTGCTGTGCGTGCCGGCCAGCCAGTCATCGCCATAGAGTTCGTAGTGGTTATAGAGATACTGGCTCACAAGCTTCGGATGTTCCGGGCTTCCGCCCTTCATACCGTTGCCGACGTCGAGAATCACCAAGCCGTCGCGCCAGTATGCGAGATACGCCAGGCCGTCCTTCACATAGAGATCGTGCAAATAACGCCCCGTCGTCACCGGCCCTTCCGGCCCGACGATCGTTTGCGTCGTGTTGTTCTCCACCTGCCAGCGCGCGACTTCTTTCGGGTGTTTCGGATCCTGGAAGTCGATCACGCGCAGCGAACCCGTCGCATCGTCAGTGAGATAAACGTAGTGTGTATTGATGAACGCGCTGTGGACGCCGCCGGTCACGGTTTCGGTGTACTCGGCATTCGTTTGCAATTTGTTCGGGTCGGAGAGATCGAGGAGCACGATTCCATTCTTACGGTTCGACGCTCCTTCGCGTGTGATCACGCCGATTTTTTCATCAGGCGTCGTGCTGACGTCGTTCACCAGCCGCGCATCCACCTTCATCGTGTCGAGCAGCTTCGGCTTTGACGGATCAGCTATGTCGTAGAGAAACACGCGATCGGCAATCGTTGAAAGGTACGCGTGAGTGCCGATGATCCACTCTTCCGCAGTCTGGATGGGCTCGCCCTTCTCGTCTTTCGGTTGAACGTGCGCGACTACGTCAATCTCGCGCTCAACATTCCGCGGCGTCACCGTGATCGAAGCGCTGCCGCTATGCTGCCCCACGGAAGCTGTTACCTCGTAAGTCCCGGCGTTATACGCGACGAACGCGCCGTCGGAATAGGACGTCGCCCCATTGCCGCTCACCGCCCAATTGATCGTGACGTCCTTCACCGCTTTGCCAGCCGCATCCTTTGCAGCGGCGTGAAAGTGCACTACGTCTCCCGTGCGCGCCGTCGTCGTTGCCGGATCCACCAAGAGCCGCCGAATCGTGTCCGCAACTACGTGAATTCCAACTTCGCCGTCAACTCCTTCCGCCGTGGCCTGAATCCGTGCATCGCCGGGCGCAACCGCCATCACAAATCCTGCGGCATCCACTTTCGCGATCGCCGGCGTAAGCGACTTCCACGTAACCGCAACATCAGGGCGGCTCGAGCCGTCCGCTGCATGCGGCTTCGCCGTGAGCGCAGCCGACGCGCCAACCGGCAAAGGTTCCGCAAGTTTTTCGACTTCGACGTGCGTAACCGCGCGTTTCGCGACCGTCACCTGTGCGAGTCCATACTTGTCGCCGACTAACGCTCCTACCGTGATCGCTCCCGGCGCCGAGAAGTACACTTTGCCGCTTTCATCGGCACCGGCTGCGTCGAACGGCGCCGCGAACCACACCGTCACTTTCGCGTCCACGACGTTTCCCGAAGCGTCCTTCGCAACGGCCTTGAACTGAAGGCTCGAGCCAACTTCCGCCTTTGCTTCCTTCGGGCTAACCTCAACCGTCGCTACCTTCGGTCCCTTCTGGGCCTCTTTGTCCTTGTCTTTATCTTCCTGCGCCGGTGAAACCGGCACAAAAAGACTCGCGGCCAACGCGACGATCAGAGCGGACGCGCCGAAATTCCGCGCCCATTTCACAATTCCGCTGTAGCAGATGCTCATCAATCAGTCTCCTGTTCGAGTATTCGCGCGAGATCGCGCAATGATTTACGGGCGCCCCGGTTCCGTCTTCCAAAAATCGATTCCGCCCGCTTGCTCGCCCACATCAATCGCCGCGACGCTCTTCATCGCGTCGAGGTCGATCATTTCCACCGTTCCCGGCTCCGCTCCAATGCCTTCTTCCGAAATAAATGCGTATCGGTTGTCGGGTGTAACCACCACTCCATGCACCACTTTCCGTTTCGTCGGAATTCGCGCGAGTTCCTTGCCCGTTTCCGGCTCGAATATTGAGACCGATTGTCCGCGTTTATTCGTCGCCACAACGCGGCCGTCTTTGGTCATCGCCAGGTTATAAACGCCGGTTCCCGCCGGAAATCGCCGCGCGATTGTCCAGCTCTTCGCGTCAATCACGATAATCTCGTTCGACTTGTTGCACGCCACAAAGATTGTCCCGCCGTCATTCGAAGGTTGCGCCCAAGTGGGAACGCACGTCGCTGCCATCATGTGCCCGGCGTGGATTTCGGCGGGACCGGTCATGCCCATTTCCTTGCCGGCCGTGAGTACAAAATGGCGCGATACGTCGAGCGTCGCCGTATCAATTTCCGCCAGCATGTCGTCCATCATGCAGACCGAATAGTGCTTCGTCCCCTGCGGATTCAACCGCGAGCCATGCGGCATCGTGCATGTCGTGATCCGCTTCACTTCGATCATCGGGTCCGTCGCAACCACTGAAATCGACGACGGCACCATGTCGCCGTGGAAATTGGCGTTCGCGACGTAAATAAATTTGCCATCGCGCGAGATATCCGTTGTGGCCGGAAAAAGTCCGAGAGAAGTAAAGCGCACCAACTCGTCCGAGCCCGCCTTGTATTTCCACACCGAGCCGTACGGCAGCCCGTGTCCGACGGACACGTAGACGAACTGCCGGTCCGGCGATATCGCAATCCCGTGCGGGCCATTGATGTCCGTCGGCATCAGGCCGACCTTTGCTTCGTGGTCAATCTTCGCGGTGGCGATTCCAGAAGGACCCGGCGTGAACCGCAGCCGCACGAGCTTGTCCGCGGATTCGCATACAACGTAGACAATATAATCCTCTGGAGGCGCCTGTGCCCGGAAGACGGGAGAGACGATCAGCACGGCAAGAAACGGCAGAACCAAAATCTTGAGCCAAAAAATCCGAGTCAATTGCGACAGAACCTCCACCGGCAGGACCGACGATCGGCAAAAATGAACCCTATTCAGCCCTTTGTCAATACCCGGCGATTAAAGCTCGGCTCTACATCGCACTTGGCCGTCGTAAATCGATATGGGTATTTGAAAATCGCGATTTCGAGTTCTATTCAGGGTTCGGGGTTCGCCGTTCGGGGTACGTAGGACGGGGCTCAGATTTCATATTTGAAATCTCAAATTTGAAATTCGAAGTATGTGGCTTCGATATCTAAGGCTCAGCTCAGCCTACTTCCGCGCACCGACGAACGCGAGCGCCGCGGAGATTTCGCCGTTGATTTGAATCGCTGCTTTCTTCGGATCTGCCGCGCCCGTGATTGGCCGGCCAATCACTAAATAATCCGCGCCCGAGCGAATGGCTTCGGAAGGAGTGGACACGCGGCTCTGATCGTTCGACTTCGCATTCGCAGGACGTATTCCCGGAACGACGATCAGGAATTTGGGCCCGAGCGCGCGCCGGATCGCGTGGACCTCGTACGCTGAGCAAACTACGCCATCGCAACCCGAATCCTTTGCAATTCGCGCAAGCCTCAGCGCCGCAGCCGAAGGTGTCCCCGCGATCCCCACGCGTCGAAGAGACTTGGCGTCGTGGCTCGTCAGCACCGTGACGCCCAGCAGCTCTGGAGGGTGCTTGGCGCCACGCGCGGCCTTCACCGCGGCGTCCAGCACTTCAGCGCCTCCCAACGTATGCAGCGTCACAAGGCGCACGCCTGGAAGCTTCACAGCCGCTGCAACGGCGCCGGAAACCGTGCTCGGTATATCGTGAAACTTGAGATCGAGAAAGATGCCGAAGCCGATCCGAGCAAGCTGCCGGACCACCGCAGGCCCTTCCGCCGTAAACAGGCGGCTCCCGACTTTCACCATACCCACAGTGCCACGGAGCCGCCGCGCCAAGGCACACGCGTCCCTGGCGCGGTCAACATCCAGTGCGACGATTATTCGGGATGGGTGGAAGCGGGTCGTGTCGGCACCTCGAGAAGTTCCAGGCGGACGTTGGCGAGTCCGCTCTGGTCGAAGCCGAGCCGGCGTGCTACTTCGTAAGAGACGTCCAGGCCGCGGCCGTCCACATAGGGGCCGCGATCGTTGATCCGGACGATTAGGCTCCGGTGATTCTTCGTGTTCGATACCCGAACGATGGAGCCGAGGGGTAGAGATGGGTGGGCTGCTGTTACGGCGAACATATCATATGTCTCGCCGTTCGCGGTCTGGCGACCGTCAAAATCCTCTCCGTACCAACTTGAGACACACTCCCAGACCTTAAGGGGCTTTCCTTTCAGGTTGGGGTTCGGAGTGGCAAGCGGAGAAGACGCCGCTTGTAAATTCGTCGCTGAAAGCGACGTGCCTGCGACCGGAGATGTCAAAGGTGCATTCAACACTGGCGTAAGGAAGAACAGTAGAAAGCCTAAAAATACCGCGCCGCTCGTCATAAAGTTCTTGATTCGCATATTCACCTAACCTTTGTCTAATGAGCGAATTATACTAGTTCCGGGCACCTTCAGGCAATCCACTAATCCCTGTAAGGCCGCCCTTTAAATCGCTCATTCGACTGATGTTATTGGACTTGCACCACTTTTCTAGCCCCTCTACCAGCTGCTCTGACGCTCTCGGGTCTATAAAATGGGCCGTGCCAACTTCCACCGCCGAAGCCCCCGAGAGGATATATTCGACTGCATCCTCCGGAGTTTCGATCCCGCCGAGGCCAACCACCGGGATTCTGACTGCCTTGCAAGCCTCGTATACCAACCGGACAGTTATCGGCTTTATCGCCGGTCCCGACAATCCACCGGTGGTACTTCCCAAACGGGACTTTCGGTTGTGTGCGTTTATACACAATGCAGGGTAGGTATTTGCTATCGTCAAGGCGTCGGCTCCCGCTCCTTCAGCAGCCTTCGCCATAACTCCAATAAATCCAACGGTCGGCGCCAGCTTCACCCAAAGAGGTCGCACGGTAACCCTTCGAGCCGCCTCAACCAACGCGCTGAGGCTCCCGGGATCGGTGCCAAATTCAAGGCCGCCCTTCTCGACGTTTGGGCAGGAGACGTTTAACTCGTAGGCGGCCACCCCCTCCGATTGCTCTAGTACCCGAATGACTTCAAGGTAGCCCTCGATCGATTTCCCGAATACGTTCGCAATCACATGAGTGTTGTAACG
This sequence comes from Candidatus Acidiferrales bacterium, assembly GCA_049279675.1. GTDB lineage: Bacteria > Acidobacteriota > Terriglobia > Acidiferrales > UBA7541 > Palsa-147. The sequence goes on along the minus strand of JBAPOP010000129.1, from coordinate 15,701 downwards.
GCGCAACAGTGGCAGCTTCTCAGTTACGAAGGCTCTCACCCCGATGTTCTGAAGACCGATCGCGTTGACCATCCCGGACGCCGTGTCGCAAATCCGTGGGGAGGGGGCGCCTAACATGGGTTCCGCAGACAGACCCTTGACCACAATTCCACCAAGAGACTCTAAGTCAACGAGGTCTGCGAACTCGACGCCATATCCAAACGTACCGCTGGCAGCGATTACGGGGTTTTTGAAGGAAAGAACTCCTACATCAACGCAGAGGTCAACTTCCGCGGGCCGAATCGGCGCTGGGGCCGGCTGCGGTGAATTCACCGGCAAGAGTCTACCATGCAGGTCAAGATTTGGACCGTTTCCAGCCGTCGCGGCCAAGTTGGCGATTTGTATCAAAATGAAACGACCGCGTTGAAGCCTCGGTTCCTCAAGTCTCGTTCTGTGTGTTAGGATGTCCGGCCAATGCGCGTCGAAGAAAAAAGACAACTGATGGCTCCGGAGGAGATTGACCGCACGCTGCAGCGGCTCGCGCACGAAATCGTTGAAAAGAGCGGCGGCACGTCAAACATTGTGCTGATCGGCGTGCGGCGCCGCGGCGTTCCGCTGGCGAATCGCCTCGCGAAAACTATCAAAGGATTCTCGAACGTGGATGTGCCCGTCGGCACGCTCGATATCACGCTCTATCGCGACGATCTCTCCACCGTCGCGCCGCAGCCCGTCGTACAGTCCACCGAGATACCATTCGTAGTGGATGATCGCGATGTCGTGCTTGTCGACGACGTTCTCTACACAGGACGAACTGCCCGCGCCGCCATGAACGGCCTGTTCGATCTCGGGCGCCCGAAAAGCATTCGCATGCTCGTCCTGATCGATCGCGGCCATCGCGAATTGCCGATCGAAGCCACTTTCATTGGCCGCACCGTCACGACGAGCGACACGGAAATTATCGAAGTTCGTTTGCAGGAAATTGACAAAGAGGAGCGTGTGATGCTCGTGGACCGCGTCGCTTGAATGAGGTCCGGCTCTCAACAACGCCTGTGCTGCAACGTCCGCGCCATCTGCTCGGCATCGAACCGCTAACCGCCGAGCAAATCACCTTCATACTCGATCAGGCGAAGCCATTTCAGGAATTCCAGCGTCATCCTCTCAAGAAACTCGCCACGCTTCGCGGAAAGACCGTCGCACTCGCTTTCTTCGAGCCGTCCACGCGAACGCGCATTAGCTTTGCTACCGCCGCGGCGCGCCTCGGCGCGGACACGATGAATCTCCAGGCCGAATCCTCGAGCCTGAAAAAAGGTGAATCGCTAATTGACACGGTCTGGACACTCGAAGCCATGCGGCCGGACGGAATCGTTATCCGCCACGCCGCTTCGGGAGCTCCCGAGTTCATTGCCCGGCGCCTCGAAATTCCGGTACTGAATGCGGGCGACGGCACGCACGAGCACCCGACACAGGCTCTTCTCGACGCGCTCACGATTCGCGACCGCAAAGGCCGCCTTGAAGGACTGAACGTCACGATTCTCGGAGACATTCTGCACAGCCGCGTCGCGCGATCGAATATTCATCTGCTCTCGCGATTTGGCGCGCGCCTCACTCTCTGCGGCCCGGCGATGTGGATTCCCAAAGAGCTCGAATGCCTCGCGCCAAACATCCGGCGCGTCTCGCGGATCGAAGAAGCATTGGAAGACGCCGATGTGGTGATGGTCCTTCGCGTTCAATCCGAGCGAATCAACGAGCCGCCCATTTCGATGGACGACTACATCCTTCGCTACCAGCTCAATTCCGAGCGTCTGCGCGGCGCCAAGCCTGATGCGATTGTCCTCCATCCCGGCCCCATCATCCGCGGCCTCGAAATCGATCCGGCCGTCGCCGACGGTCCGCAATCGTGCATTCTCGAGCAGGTCACCAACGGCCTCGCCGTGCGCATGGCTCTCCTCTTCCATCTTGTGAGCGGTGCGCCGCCTGACGCGCCCCACCCAGCAAAGGAATCTTCGGCATGATTCTCATCACAGGTGGTCGCATTCTCGATCCCGCAAGCCGCACCGACGCCATATCTGACGTGCTAATCGACGGCGACCGCGTCGTGCGCGTAGCGGCCGGAATCAACGCACCAGACGCCGAAATTATCAACGCCGCCGGCTCGATCGTCGCTCCCGGCTTCATCGATCTACACTGCCACTTGCGCGAGCCGGGCCAGGAAATTTCCGAAACAATCGAGACGGGAACGCGCGCGGCCGTCGCTGGCGGATTTACAGCCGTCTGTTGCATGCCGAATACGCAGCCGGTAAACGACAACGCAGCCGTCACTCGCTCTATCGTTGATCGCGCTGCCACCGCTGCCCACGCTCGCGTCTGGCCCATCGGCGCAGCTTCCGTCGGGAGCAAAGGCGAAGCGCTTGCGGAAATTGCTGGAATGCAGGATGCGGGAATTGTCGCCGTCAGCGACGATGGCCGTCCCATCGCCACAGCGAAATTGATGCGGCAAGTCATGGAATATTGCAACTCACTCGGCTTGCCCGTGATTGACCACTGCGAAGATCATTCGCTCGCCGCGGGAGGCGTGATGCGCGAAGGGCCGCGGTCCATCCGCCTCGGACTAAAGGGAATTCCCGCCGCGTCGGAATCCATTTGCGTTGGCCGCGACGTCGAAGTCGCCGCGATCACTGGCGCGCGCCTTCACATCGCGCATCTTTCAACTCGCGCTTCGCTCGATTACGTCCGCGCCGCAAAAGCAAAAGGCCTCGCCGTCACCTGCGAAGTCACGCCGCATCATTTCACTCTCATCGACGAAGACGTCGTCTACGACACGGCTTACAAAATGAATCCGCCGCTAGCTTCGCGCGATGATCGCGCCGCTCTTCTCGACGGCCTCGCCGACGGAACCGTCGACGCTATCGCCACCGACCACGCCCCGCATCACCCCGCGAGCAAAGATGTCGAGTTCGATCGCGCGCCCTTCGGCATCACCGGCTTCGAGACAGCCATCGCGCTAGCGTTATGCGAACTCGTCCACACGAAACGCATCTCTCTCATGCGCCTCGTGGAACTCTTCACCACAGGCCCCGCGCGCGTCCTCGGTATCGGAAAAAACGGAATGGATAGAAAACTCGCCGCCGGCTCGCCCGCCGACATCACAATCTTTTCTCCCGAACACAAATGGACATTCAGTGCCGCCGACTCTGCCAGCCGCTCGCGCAACACCCCATTCGACGGCCGCGAATTCCGCGGCGCACCGATGGCAACAATCGTAGCCGGCCGCATCGTCTATCGCAGGCCCGCAGCCGCCGCCACCGCCTGAACGCAAAATCAACTCAACAATACCCGGCCGGCCATCCACGAGAAGTTTTCGGCTGGGCGGCTACCCACCGAGAGCCGCTCGGTCGCTAGCCGCAATACCGCCATTCAATTATTTCTTACGGCTTGGATCGTCGTTAGGATTGATGTAGTTGATTTGTAGCGGAGCTGCGCCGTGAATCTGCACCACGACTTCTCCGCTTGCCATCGCGTAGTGATGCATATCGGGATCGAGATAAGCGAAACTGCCCGCCGGGAAAGTAGCCATCTTGGTTTCGTCGAAGTGGTCTCCCATTCCGACCTTGAACGTACCAGAGATGATAGTGACGTTTTCCCGCAGAGGATGCCAATGAGGCGGGAAGCGATATCCGTCAGGCATTTTCAAGCGCACGGTGTAATCGCCACTTGTGCCACCAGGGTTTCCCTCGAGCACGGCGAGTTGCGCTCCCGCGGGAATGAATGCCGGCGCCGGACCGTATGGAATGGCATCGGGCGTGAATATATGTCTCACAGAAATATTCGTTTGAGCGCGAATCGTGAAGAGCAGTCCTGCCCCGCACAACAGCCCGATCAGCGTGAGCGTCAGTTTCATGTTCCGTTTCATGTTCCGTTTCATCGTCCTGCCTCCGTCGTGGGATATTGACTGGCGAGAATACTCCTCTAACCACAGAATGGTTTCAATCGAAATTCGGCAGTTTTTCCACGTCTTTCGTACATTGACGTACATGACTCAATCGCAGCGCGCGATGCCCGCAACAAAACCGATGCGCACTGATAATCGAGCAGTTGGTGAAATAGCGTTGGTACGAGTGCGTGACGCAGACAGATTAATGCGTGGCGGGTTCTGAGGCAGGATGCAAACCATGCTGCGGAACTTCGTGTACGCCGCGCAAAGGCGGCTCCTGATAGAAGCGGTAGAAATGATTGAGCGGCCCATGCCCCTTGCCAATCGAGAAACTCTTCTCGATCGCCTTCGTGACGTAAGCCTTCGCCAGAATCGCGGCCTCGTGAAGTTGCTGCCCAAGCGCGAGCTGCGCGGCAATCGCTGACGAAAACGTGCAGCCGGAGCCGTGCGTGTTCTCGCTCTTCACCGCATCGCCCGCGAGTTGCACCACCTCGCCGCCCTCCCAAAGTACGTCCGTCGGCTTCTCGAGATGCCCCCCCGTGACGATCACGGCCTTCGCGCCCTGCTCGCCCAGCTTCAGCGCGGCCGCCTTCATATCGTTCACATCTTTCACGGGAATGCCTGCGAGAAATTCAGCTTCGGGAATGTTCGGCGTGATCAGCGTCGCGCGGCGAATGAATTCATCGCGCAAAAACTTCAGTCCGGACTCGTCAATCAGCTCCGCAGTCCCGGCCGTCGGCTTCGTGATGGGGTCGAGGACCACATGCGCGAATTTGTATTTGTCGAGAAACTCCGCCACCACAACGGCATTCGCCTTCGTCCCCAGCATGCCGATCTTCACGGCCGCGATCGTGCAATCGTCCGCGAGCGCCTCGAGCTGCGCGCGCAGCGTCGGCGCGGGTGTGGGATGAACGGACCGCACGCCCTGCGTGGATTGCACCGTAAGCGCCGTGATGGCCGCAACGCCGTAGCAATTGTGCGCCGCGAAAGTTTTCAGGTCCGCTGCCGTTCCCGCCCCGCACGAGGGATCGAATCCTGCAATCGTCAGAAGTATTGGCGGCGTGTGATGCGTTTGATTGTTCACGTTTCCCCGTGCCTCGACGCGAGGCACAAATGCCGGCGTCACCCAACTCGCCGAGTGAGCCGGCAAAACAAAATGTACGCGCCTTACTCACTCGCACGCAAGTGCAAATTTGTGTGGAGACAATTCGAGTGAACCGGAAAGATTTCCGCGAATCGCGGCCCGATGAGTTCCGGACGCGCTATGGGTACAAGCCGCGCACGAGAGTTGCGTCGGCGACGCGCCCGACCGAAAGAATGTAAGCGCCCGTGCGCATGTGCGTGTGGTGCTTCCGCGTGGTTTCGTGCACTTCGTGGAACGCCTTCTTGATCACCGTTTCGAGCCGCGCGTTCACTTCGCCCTCGGACCAGAAATAACCCTGTAGATCCTGCGCCCATTCGAAGTAGCTCACCGTCACGCCGCCCGCATTCGCGAGAATATCCGGCACGAGCAGCACGCCCTTGCGCGCGAGCACTTCATCCGCATGCGGCGTCGTCGGGCCGTTCGCAGCCTCGGCAACGATACGCGCCTTGATCAATTCCGCGTTGTTGAGCGTGATCACGTTTTCAAGCGCCGCTGGAATCAGAATGTCGCACTTGAGCGTCAGCAAGTCGTCATTCGAAATCCGCGATGTCCCCGGCATGCCTACAACGGTTCCCGAACGCTCTTTGTATCGCATCGCCTTCAGCGGATCGATTCCGCGCGAATTGAAGACGCCGCCGCGCGAATCGCTGATGGCCAGAATTCGCGACTTTTTCTCCGCAAAGAGCCGCGCCGCCGCCGACCCTGCATTGCCGAATCCCTGAATCGCTACCGTCGCGCCGCGCAAATTGATTCTCTTCAGCTTGCACGCTTCCTCGACCGCGAAAAGACATCCGCGCGCCGTAGCGTCACTCCGTCCAAGCGAACCTCCGAGCGAAATCGGTTTGCCCGTAACAATGCCGAGCGTCGCCTCTCCCACCATCACGGAATACGTATCCATGATCCAGGCCATCGTCTGCGAATCCGTATAGACATCCGGCGCAGGCACGTCGCGCTCCGGCCCGATGATCGGCAAAATTTCCGAAGTGAACCGGCGCGTCATGCGCTCCAGTTCGCCTTTGCTCATCCGTTTCGGATCGCAAATCACTCCGCCCTTCGCGCCGCCGTACGGCAAATTCACCGTCGCCGTCTTCCACGTCATCCACATCGCCAGCGCGCGCACTTCATCGAGCGTGACGTTCGGGTGGTATCTCAGTCCGCCCTTCGCTGGGCCCCGCGCGATATTGTGCTGGACGCGAAACCCGGTGAATACTTTCACCTGGCCGTTGTCCATCTTCGTCGGAATGGAAACTTCCATCACGCGCTTCGGAGAGCGCAAAATCTGCCGCAAGCCCTGGTCGAGCTTCAGGTGCTCCGCCGCGATATCGAACTGAATTTGGGCGATGCGATACGGATTGAGATCCTCCCGCGGCGCTATGCGCGGGATTGCCTGCGGGGCCGGTTTTGTGGCAATCGCCATTTTCTGATTTCCTCCTCGCGCGACGCTACCCGCGCCTGACGCGAGCCGGGACTTTCAAATTGTGACGTGGAATGGGTGTAACTCCCGGTCGTGTGGGAGTTTAGACAACCCGCAAAACATTAGTCAACGGAAACCACTGACAGAGTTACAGGTGCCAGACAGCCTCCCCACCCCTCACAGCCCTAAAAAAGCTCCCATCATCCATGTAACCACTTGTTTTACAGTATCTTACAGACTAGACGGGCCCCGATTCAGCGCTTAAGTCTGATTCCGCCAGTCCTGCTCAAATCTCGATTCTTACTCCCCAATTGACCGACGTACATGAAAACGCTACTCTTCGTCCGCGATTCGTCCCATCGCTTCCGAATCGTTCCGTGCCGAATTGGACTCAAGCACGCTCCGCCACGCAATCCGCGTAGTCCATCGGCGGCGTACCTATAAGTGAAGTGAAGCGCTCGAGGAGTTGTGAATCCAGCATCGAGCATAGACCAGCGGTCCTCCGATTGGACCCTGATCGAGCGAATCGTCGCCCGCGACGAGACGGCGCTCGCCTCGCTCTACGATCGCTACTCGGGATTGGTGTGCTCCGTGCTAAATCGCATCCTCCGGGATTCCGCCGCGGCCGAGGAAATCCTGCAGGATATTTTTTTCCAAGTCTGGCGCACCGCCGCGCAATTCGATCCGGCGCGCGGCTCGGTTCCGGGATGGCTCGCGGTGGCCGCGCGCAATCGCGCCATCTCCCGCCTGCGGCGAAGAAATCCCGGCCAGGGCGAAGAGTTGGTCGAGAATGCGATCGTGCTTCCCTTTAATATCGAAACGGAAGCCGCGCAAAAACAAATGATGGGTAAAGTAAAAGGCGCGCTCGGTAATCTGCCCAAAGAACAGCGGGAAGCGATCGAGTTCGCTTATTTCGAAGGCTTGACGCACAGCGAAATCGCGGCGCGCACCGGCGATCCGCTCGGCACCGTAAAGACGCGGCTTCGCTCCGCCGTCGAGACATTGAAGAAGAAATTGCAGCCATGAACGGTCACCCAAATCGCGAAGAACTCTTCGACCTCTACGCCCTCGGCGTTCTCGAAGGCGACGAGCTAGCGGCGATCGAATCGCACGTCGCTACGTGCGACGATTGCGCGCAGAAGCTCGCTGAAGCTCGCGGACGCATTTCGCTGCTCGCGTTTGCCGCGCCGCTCGCCCAGCCATCCCCCGGCGTGAGGGAAAAGCTCCTGCGCCAGGTTTCGGCTTCTGCCGGTGAGCGCATCCCCGGCCGCGCCCCCGAAGCGGCGCCCGATCGAAAAAGTTCGCGTCCCGCGCCCGAACGCACCGGCTTGCGCGCCAATTGGTGGTCCGCGATCTTCGCTCCCGCGGCTGCCGCTCTCGCGCTCGCCACTATTCTTCTCTGGGTGAGCAACAATCACCTCAATAACGAAATTGCGCGCCAGCAAGCCGATCTCCAGCAATTGAAGCAGCAGACGGAGCAAGTGAATGCGCTTCTCGATCTAGCTTCCGCTCACGACACCATCTCCGTCTCGCTCGCGCCTTCGCCAGAAATGAAGGGTGCCACCGCGCACGTCCTCTATAACGCGCGTATGGGCAAAATGTTCTATTCCGATACGCTTTCCGCTGCACCGCCAGGCAAGAGTTTTCAGCTGTGGCTCGTCCCTCCCAAAGGCGATCCAATCAGCGCGGGCGTTCTCGCTCCCCAGCCGGGAGTCGGTTCGCGATTAGTTGCCACCATGCCGCCAGGCATTGCGGCAAAGGCTTTTGCCGTCACACTTGAGCCGGCCGGCGGCGTTCCGAAGGCGACTGGCCCGGCCATTCTCGTCGGCCCCGTCTCCTAAATAAGTGTCCTAAGACGGCCCGACGCTAAATTTTCCAAATCCAACCCCCGCCGGCCCGCGTACTTTTAGTTGGCAGTTTGTCCGCCCGGTGGGAGAATACAGTCCTGGGGCGGTTGCAGTGCAACTGAGGAGGATGTCGATGAGAAAGATCGTAAATGTACTTGCGGTACTCGCCATGGTTTGTGCGATGGTCACCATCGTGAAGGCCGAAGATAAGACCATGACGTGGACCGGTTGGATCAGTGACAGCCATTGCGCTGCCAAGGGCATGTCCGCGGATCACAAGGCGTGCGCCGAGAAGTGCGTGAAGGAAAAGGGCGCGTCTTACGTCTTCGTGGATACCAAGACAAAGGCCGTCTTCAACATCCACAATCAGGATGCCGTGAAGGGCGCGGATCTGGGCATGGAAGTGAAGGTGACTGGCCACAAGATGGACGACGGTGCGATTCACGTCGATAGCATCGCAGCTGCTGGCCAGATGTAACAGTTTTTGCTTCAGGGTATCGCTTAGCAGTCAGCTTCGACGGGGGCCGCTCGCAACGCCACGCCAGCGGCCCTCGTGTACTTCTGTAGCCTTTCCGCATTCCTCTGAAATTTCAAATTTGAAATCGCATTCAGCCTTTTTCCGCCTTCCCTTTCCCCTTCTCCAAACTCTCTATCCTGTCCACTCCCATATAAGTCCGCAGCGCCTCCGGAATCACAATCGACCCATCCGCCTGCTGATAATTCTCAACAATCGCAATCCAAGTCCGCCCCACCGCTAGCCCCGATCCATTCAACGTGTGCGCGTATTCGCTCTTCCCGCCCTTCACCTTGTGCCGGATCCCCGCGCGCCGCGCCTGAAACGCCTCGCAATTTGAGCACGACGAAATTTCCATAAACTCATTCGACGACGGCAGCCACACCTCGATGTCGTACGTCTTCGACGACGCAAATCCCATATCGCCCGTGCACAGCAGCATGACGCGATAGTGCAGCCCCAACTTCTGCAAAATCGCTTCCGCATTCCGCACGAGCGATTCCAGTTCGTCGTAGCTCTGCTCCGGCCGCGCGAATTTGAACAGCTCGACTTTCTGGAATTGGTGCTGCCGCTTGATCCCGCGCGTATCTTTTCCCGCCGCGCCCGCCTCAGAACGGAAGCACGCCGTCCAAGCGCAAACACTTTCCGGCAGCGCATCTCCATCGAGCGTTTCATCGCGATGCAGGTTCGTCAGTTCCGTCTCGGCCGTCGAAGTCAGCCACAAGTCCGTGCCTTCGAGATGAAACATGTCCGCGGCAAATTTTGGCAGCTTGCCGTCCGCGACGAGCGACGCCGAATTCACGATAAACGGCGGCAGAATTTCCGTGTAGCCATGCTCGCGCGTGTGCATATCGAGCATGAACGCGGCAATCGAGCGTTCCAGCCGCGCCCCCAGCCCGCGATACAGCGCAAATCGCGCGCCCGACATTTTCGTCGCCGCCGGCAGATCTAAAATTCCCGTCGCTTCTCCCACTTCCCAATGCGGCCGCGCCGCAAAATCAAATTTCGGCGGCGCGCCCCATCGCCGCACCTCGATGTTACCGGCCGCGCCCTCGCCAACGGGCACCGAACTGTGCGGCACATTCGGCACCGTCAGCATGTACTCGCGCAAACTTTCATCGAGCAACGCCACGCGCTCGTCCGCCAGCTTGATGTCGTCGGAAACCTGCTTCATCCGCGCAAGAATCTCGCTCGCGTCCCCGCCAGATTTCTTCAGCCGCGCAATTTCCTCGCTAGCCTTGTTCCGCTCAGCCTTCAACCGCTCAGTGGAAGTAATAATCTGCCGCCGCTCCCCATCAATCTCCTGGAAGCGCGCAATATCAATCACCGTATGGCGATTCTTCGCCATCCGCTCAATCTCGTCGAGGTGCCCTCTGAAATAACTCAAATCAATCATAGGCCCAGCAGAATACCCGAAACCCCCGCCGCCTGAGAAGCACCGTAGTCATTCATGCTCGGTCGCCGCCGCATCCCCACCCGCCCATGGTGCCGACACGTCCATCGTAGCGCCGGCATCTTGCCGGCGTTTTTGACTTTGATTTTCTCTTTTCATCCTTGCTACGTATTTGTACGGTTGAAGCGGCCCGAAACAAACAATTAAGCTCTCCCCTATGGATCGCATTCGTCGCCGCCGAACCCTCCCGCACTGGGAAACCGACCGCGCAATCTACTTCGTTACCTTCCGCCTCGCCGGCTCGATTCCCAAAGAAGCTCTGGCGCGTCTTTGCACAAATCTCCGCCCGGCACCGAATCGTATTTCGGACGCTCCCCAACAATTGCAAAACAGACCTCTCCACGCACGAGTCGAGAAATTCCTGGATTCTGGCGCCGGAGCTTGCTACCTGGCTCGTCCCGACGTTGCCGCGCTTGTCTCAAACGCGCTCGGAATATTCGCCGGTCTCCGCTATCGCCTGTTCGCGTGGTGCCTGATGCCCAACCACCTTCACGCCGTTATCGAGCCAATCGGCGAATGGAATCTCGCATCAATCATCCACACCTGGAAATCCTTCACCGCAAATCGCGCCAACCAACTTCTGGCGCGCACCGGCGAATTCTGGCAGCGCGAGTATTACGATCATCAGGTCCGGAACGGTGAAGATTACTCGAGGATCATCCGCTACGTCCTCGAAAATCCATCCAAGGCTGGCCTAGTTAATTGGCCCTGGGTCGGAACCAAACCGTGGTCACCACAACGTCCTCACATTCAATCGTAGCGCCGGCATCTTGCCGGCGTTTTTGACTTTCGTCCAAATTGGCTCAAAGCTCGTCTCAGTCTTCCGTCTCACACTCAAAAATTGATCTCTGAACAATTCGCATAGCCGAACCGTCCCCAAACGCCAACTCATTCATTCGTAGCGCCGGCATCTTGCCGGCGTCTTTGACTTTCGTCCCTCTCGCTCGCATAGTTATTCCCAACGAAACGCGCCCCGAAGGAATTTCAATCCGACAGAAATTAGATGTGCGAGTCGCTCCATTGCCACATCGCAAACCAAAGTCAAAATCGCCGGCAAGATGCCGGCGCTACGATTGCACTCTCAATGGAAATTGTTCACCGCAGCCGGTAATTCCCCCGCCCCAAAAATTCCAGCAGCCCCTTATTACGCAGCACCTGCAACTGCTGCCGAATCTTATCCCGCACATGCCGATTATCCGGATGCAGTCTTGCTAGTTCGCGCTCTTTCGCATAAACATCGTCGAGAACAAACTTTGTTCTGCCCAGCGAACGCACGGCGGTAAGCACATCCAAAGTCCACCCGCGTTCCTCGACATTCAACTCCGCTAATGGGAGAACGCGACGGAACCGCCGCCGGACATCCGCCGGCCTTTCCGCCACGCCATTCACCATGATCGGAACGCGGGCGACGTCGGGAATATTCGTAAGGACGATGTTGCATCCCACCCATCCTGCGCGGCGCGCCGTAGCGCTGAGGGGCTTGCGCTTTTCGATGGCTGATTTCGAAATTGCAAAGCGCGGGATCAAGAGCACATTCGATACTCGCCACAGGTCAGTCGCGTAGTGGAGCAGGAGAAAATGAGGCCCCCGGTCAGATGCAATCGCGGCCATCATCTTCGAATACGCTGAGTCGAGAATTCGATGTCCGAAGGGTTTCGATTGCCCCTTCAACTGAAACGGATCGCGGCACCTCGGACACTGATAATCGACCGCCCAGGCATTAGGTGCAGTGGGTTCCAACCGCGGCGAGTCGCAATTGACGCAATAGAGATTGGCCGCTCCCCACGCTTCAGTCGCGACGCGCGCCCGCTGCGAAGCGCTGTGATACCGCTCCAGATTCTCGGTGGGAAGCGCCGTATCCACCCGCGCATTAGATCACGCTTCTCTCGTTAGATAAATCTCCGTCTCGGCCTTCACAATAAACATGATTTCAATCGCGGCGGCAGAGCTGTTCCTAAACTTCCGCCACGCATCTTGCAGGTCAACAGCGGCGACACTGAACACAATTTCGCGGCGAGACGCACCAATGAAATGAAAATTGCGCTCGCTACGCACCAACCGCACCTTGACTTCAGTCTCCATCGCAAAGTTTTGTGCAGCAATTGATCGATCCATAGAATCCGGCCACAGATCAAGATCAATTTGGTGGATTGTGATGAGCAGTAGCACTTGTATCAGTTCGGCACAGACGCGCATCAACGCCAAGTCAATGGATTCATCGTCGGCCTCGACTGCAACGATCTGCCGCGACAATCGAAATGCAGCAATTGCAGTGCTTCCGCTCCCCATAAACGGATCGAGAACTACATCTCCGCGATTTGACGACGCGAGCAAAATTCGCTCAAGAAGTTCGACGGGTTTCTGCGTCGGATGCTTGCCGAAGCGCTTCTCATCCCGGCTGGGAGGACGAATCGTCCACACCGACTTCATCTGTTTATTGCCGTTGATTTCCTTCATTAACTTGTACTGAAACGCGTGCCGGCTCTTCTTGTTCTTCGCCGCCCAGATAATCGTCTCGGTCGCGTGTGTGAAATAGCGGCAGGAAAGATTCGGCGGCGGATTCGGCTTCACCCAGGAAATATCATTCAAGAGCTTGAATTCAAGCTGCTGCATCGCGAAGCCGACAGAATGAATCACGTGGCTCGTGCCGCTCACCCAAATCGTGCCGTTCGGCTTCAGGACGCGCTGGCACGCCGCGAGCCACGCGCGATTGAATTCATGATTCGCGTCCGCGCCGCGCGAACGGTCCCAGTCGCCCTTGTTCACGCTCACCATTCGCCCCGCGTGGCACGTGATGCCGTTGTTCGAAAGAAAGTAAGGCGGGTCCGCGAATATCAGATCCACGGACTCGGGCGGCGAGTTCTCAAGCATCTCGATGCAATCGCCCTGGTAAATCTTGACGTGATGTTTGGAATCGCGGAAGACCAGCGCGGGCGTTACAAGCGGCGCGGCATGGTTTCCGTTTCGACGCGCGTGACTTTCATTTGTATTGGACACGATTCGGGGGCGCCCGCGAAAAACAGCGAGCGATCCGGATCGTTGATCGGATCTCCACGACTGTCAAGCGGGGCCACACCGGCGCATAAAGTCTTATATGAGACATCTATGCGACACGCACTCCTGTCAGGATCGTCTTCTAGGCGGCGATCTCCCGTTGGGCTGCCGCAAGGAGAGACTTTCAAATCATGCAACCGGACGAACGGACATCCGTCACAGGGAACCCGGTAGGCAACAAAATCTTGCTGTCAATTCCAGACGAGGAGTTCGCCCTGATTCGTCCTCACCTGGAATTTCTCATCATGCCCCACCATCTCAGCCTCTACGAACCGGGCCAGCCAATCGAGTTTGTGCATTTCCCGAATTCTGGAATGGTGTCTCTCGTCATTGCGACCGAAGATGGAAAGACCGTCGAAGTAGGCGAGGTTGGCAGAGAAGGCTTTGCAGGGCTGCAGGCGACAGTTGGCATAAGCAGAAACCAAGTGCGCGAGATCGTGCAAATCCCCGGAGACGGCTTCAGGGTGAAAAGTGGCGCACTGAAAAGCGTCTTGCAATCAGCCCCGGGACTGCAACGCATTCTCTCGCGCTATGCGGTCGTTCAGGCGATGCAATTTGCGCAATCGGCCGCGTGTAATCGGCTCCACAATATTGAACAGCGTTTCGCGCGCTGGCTGCTCATCACTCAGGACAGAGTGGATTCCCCGACGCTCGTCATCACCCACGACTTCCTCGCAACGATGCTAGGGACGGACCGGCCCACCGTAAGCCTGGCAGCTGCTGCGTTGCAGAAAAGAAAGATCATCGACTACGCGCGTGGCGAAGTGCGGATTCTAAATCGCGCGAAACTCGAAGACTGCTCCTGTGAGTGTTACGGAGTGATCCAACAGTATAATCACGAGATCGGACTGAAATAGCCCACCCGTATTGTTTGATACCCGACAGACAGTAAGTCTCTTTCGCGGCTAGATTTGCGCTGAGGGCCGGTCCAGCCGCCATGGTCAAGAAACTCCAAAACGTAAGGGATTCAGCTTTCGATGCCCAAGCTTTTCTCGATTCGGCCGGCGTTGCGAGAAAAGTTGTGGAGTATCGGAGATCCCAGAAGATCTTTTCTCAAGGTGATCCTGCCACGAAGGTCATTTACATTCAAAAAGGCGGTGTGAAGCTTTCTGTTCTTAATGAGGTCGGCAAAGAGGCCGTTGTGGCGATGCTGGGCCCCGGCGACTTTTTCGGCGAGGGATGCCTGGCGGGGCAGACGGTTTGCATGGGGACCGCCACCGCGATGACACCCACGACTGCACTGGCGATTGGGAAAAAAGAGATGGTTCGCGTGCTCCATGAGGAACACGCGTTTTCCGACCGCTTCATCGCCTACATGCTGGTACGAAACATCCGCGTCGAAGAGGATCTGGTAGACCAGCTCTTCAATTCCACCGAGAAACGGCTGGCGCGTACTCTGTTATTGCTCGCGCGCTATGGCGTGCAAACCCAGCCTCAAAAGTTGCTCGCCAAAGTGTCACAAGAGACTCTGGCCGCGATGATTGGCACCACACGCTCCCGGGTGAACTTCTTCATGACTAAATTCAGGAAACTCGGCTTCATTCATTACAATGGCGGACTCCAGGTTCACAATTCTCTCCTCAGTGTCGTCCTGCACGATTAAACGGCAAATTCGCGCGAATCAAAAAGCGGCTCACTAATGAGCGCTGTAATCGGAAAATGTCCACAGCACCTCGGTCTTCCTTTTTCCACGCAGCGTGCTAGCCTAGATTTGAGGCTTATGGCTCACGAAAGCAAACACGGCGTACTCGGGGAGGCGGAGTCGCGGGGTGGAAGTGAGGTGGGAGCGCCCTGCTTCAGCAGGGGGAGCTGGACTTTGGTCCAGCGGGACAAAGCCTTAGCTCTCATAATCGGCTTCAGCCCGGGGACAAGCGGCCATATAACGAGGGGTCAGGTCACGCAATCAGACCGGGCGGTAACCGGAAACAACCCATTTCTAATCGGTACACCAAAACGATTAAAAATCGCTGTAACTCGTTGCAAACAAACGACGGCGGCGCTTTCTAATCGGTACAAAACAAGGGGGGCTGTAATTTGATTTTATGAGTCTCGGAACCCGGCCCGCGCTCTAAATAACGAGCGGCCGCACCGCTGGAACGCGGGGCACTTAGCCCGCAGCAGCACTTAAAAACATGACCAAAGCCGTTTACATCGTGAGTGCAGCAAGGACGCCGATCGGCAAATTCGGCGGCGCGCTCGCCGACTACACCGCGCCCGATCTCGGCGTCATCGCCGTCCGCGCCGCTCTCGAGCGCGCCTTCGGCAATCCGCTGCCGCCAGAGCGCACTCCGGGCGAGCCCGAAAAAAATCCGCCGCCCACTCTTCCTTGGCGCGTCGACGAAGTCATTATCGGCAACGCGCGGCC
>JBAPOP010000128.1:0-3686 GCA_049279675.1 Candidatus Acidiferrales bacterium | reverse complement strand
TTCCGCACCCGTTCGGGCCCAGGATGCAGACATGCTCGCCCGCGGCGATGCGAAGTGTGACGTCGTGAAGCGCTGTGCGAGCGCCGCGCATCACTGTGACGTTTGAAAGTTCCAACAGCGCCGGATGTTGCGAATCGATGCGGATTCCCAATCTGTGCGGCCCTTCTTTTCTTGGCTCTTAAGGCTCAGGTCAATTCGGAGTCTCTCAAGCGTATTGTAAGCGAGGTGGTAGACGATGGGTGATGGTGTTCAGCACAACGAAGATGTGCGTGCGAGGAGAATTTAACAGGAGTGCCAGGGCTGAAGCCCGAGATGAGAACGAAGATTCGTTTCGCTGGACTGAAGTCCAGCTCCCCCTGCTGAAGCAGGGGGCTCCCACCCTGGTGCTCCCACGTCGCAGTGCGATTGAGGCGTATTGTTAGCGAGGTCGGAGAGATTGGAAGCAAGGTGCCGCTGTGGGGGCAGCGGCACCTTGCCGTAGTTACAGCGACCGCAGGAAGTTCAGCAAATCCTGCTTTTGGTTTTGGTTGAGGCCGCGAAACTGGGAGATCACACCGTTTGCTTCGGAGCCCGAACTTGCGTGGGCAAGAATTGCCTGTTGCAAGTCTGAGGTTCGTCCGTCGTGCAGGAAGAAGACCCGCTGGCCAATTCCCCAGAGCGGCGCCGTGCGGAATTGCGACGGCCCAGCTGTGCCCTGACTGACCCCATCTGCAAGTCCCGAGCCCATATTGTGAACGAGCAGATCAGAGAATAGATTTGCAGTCACATTACTGATCCCGGCGGGGGCGTAGTACGACGGCCCCGTCTGCATTGAAGGCGAATGGCAAAGCGCGCAGCCGATGCCCGCAAACACCTTCGCCCCATTCTGGACGGAATGAGAGCAACCGGTGCCCGTGCAAGCGGGCGTCGGCTGATCGAGAAGCCGCATGAAAGTTGCGAACATGACGATGTCGCTCGGAACCGCAGCGGAATCGCTGCCCGGCGCGAGGAAATTTGTCCCGTCCTCCGGCGTATTGTTCAGCAAGCAGCTTGCCGGAAGCGGATTTGGCGGAAAGCCTCGCTCATCAGGGAACATTTCGTTGGTGACGCCCATTTCCACGTTGTAGGCTTCGCCTGCAAACAGATTGAGCGATTTGTTTTGAGCTTTCCATCCGAATCTGGAGATCGTGCCGTCGTTTCCGTTACGATTTGGCTGGCCCGATATTCCGAGCTGCCGTTTCAAGGAAGCGTTAGTCTGCGCGTTGGACATGATCGCTTCGTCCGTGATCGCCTCGATCATGCCCAGCCCGAAGAGGGGCGTGGGAATCCTGAAGATTACATTTCCCTGTGCCTGCGCTTGCTCGAAATTGGGCTGTGCCAATTGGCAGCTCTGAGCGTCGCTTCGGCCGGCGATCGTGAATACATCGTGAACGCCTCCGTCCGGAGTGTTGGTGAGACTTCCATTCGGATTGGTGGTGTAAACGAATCGGACCTCACGGACCGGGCCATCGGCGGTGATGAACGATGGAATTGAATTGCTGGCATTATCGAGAGTCGCGACGGCAATCTGCGGATTCGGGCCAAGATTCGGATAGGCTGTTGTGCTTGGGCTTGATCCACCGACGGCCGGCTGAGCGTGGCAACCTGAACAGGAATTCATGTTGAAGCCCGGACCCAAGCCGGTGGGCACGGTCTCCACTTCCTGGAAGCGGTTCGATCCGTTATTAAAATAATCCACTTCTTCTGCCGATAATCCCTGAACTGGCGCGCCGGCGCTAATTGGTGCGCCGCGCGGACCGGGATCCTGCGCCCCCTGTTGTCCCGATTGACCAGAATTACCATCTTGTTTTTCTTGCTGGCTGTACGACGTAGAGACCGTAGCCAGCAGCAATGCCAACGCAGCAAACAAAAACGCGAAGTTTTTCATGAACCCTCACCTGTGGAGATAAATGTCGAGCAACCTCAGAGACACACTTCAACGCGCTGGCCGCACTTCGCTCCGGTTGTTCCGTTTCGGATCAAGTCCGCCCTCTCTCCGAAAAGACAACTATTAAGGCGGACAACACGGCTTTTTGCCGGCTCGCAGGTAGTCAACGTCTTCTGATGGCTGGCTGGTTTGCCTGTGGGCCCAGTGCTGGGGCTGGCTCACTTCAAACGGGCCGTCCTCCCTCCCGAACGCGCGAACTCTGAAGAACTGCATTCGCGTCGGACCTGGAAGGGTGGCCCGTCGTAGGAGCGCAATGCTAGTTTAGGAGTACCGGGCGGTCTATTACCCTGTAGTGCAGCAGTAGGGCAGGCGGGCGGGCCAGGCGAATGGACTGGCCGAAAGCACAGCTTCCTGTACGGAAGGACAGTAGTTCGAAATTTTAATTTTCTTCGGAGAAAATTACGTCGTTAAATCTTGTGGCAGCGGTTCACTCGACGTCGAAGCTGACCGAGCGGACCGGAGTTCGCTCGCCTCCGACTTCGCCCGCTTGCATGTCGAGACGATAAGAGCCCGGCGGCAGATCATCGAATGGAACTTTGAGACCCATCGCGATTACCGGACTCCCCTTCACGATAAACGTGTCCGTTTCTACTGCGCCCGACGCCATCAATTGTTTCCCGGTCTTTGGATCGACGATTCGGTAGCCGATCCGAACGGCCGGAGCATTGGCAGCCGTCAATCGTGGCTCGTAAATTTGCGCGTAGATGACGGCCTTATCTGTCTTCTTGAAGCGATTGCTGCCGGACGGAATGATTTGGAGGTCCTTCACAATCAGCGGCGTTCGATCTTCGAGAAGCATGGCGTCCAAGCCGGCGCCCGAGTCGGCCACTTTCTGCATGGAATTACTCAGCACCAGTCCGCTGAGCGTGAACTTCTTGCCGTTGTATGGGTCGATCGTGATCGGCGTCTCGTATTTGCCGAAGCTCTGTCCTCCGGATGAAAGAGCGACAGTCAAGCGGTACTGACCGGGCGCAATCGTGAACTGATTCTGGTAATACCAAGGCGCCTCGGTGAATTGTTTCATTTCGTCTTTGTCGAAATCCAACGTAAGAGAGTCGCTGAATCGCGCGCCGACCGAACCATCGGGCTTGTACGCGATCCCAAGAATGTTGACGTCGGAATGAAATCTCCCTTTCACTTTTGCGAACTCAACGGCTGAAGACACTATATTCATGGAGAGATCCACGCGCGCCGAGTTTGGCGCCGTGTAGAAGAAAGGTGCTTCAAGGGTTCCGCCGATGTTGCCGGGAACCGATCCTGCGGCGCGCGCTTCGAGTGTTTTTTCCACAGGGCGTCCCACGAGCACGTCTGGAGTCTTTACGTTGCAGTAGCCGCTCCGAGATCGCACATTTGCGCCGCCGCGATCCACTTTCACTTTTAGAGTGTGGCAGGCTCCCTCGGGCGATTCCTCCGGCGCGTAGCCCAGGAGATAGTAAGCATTCTGTTCGCGCGCAATTTTGTCGAGGCCTGAGAGCAGGTCGTTCGTGTTCAGAATCGGAAATCCGCCGGTGCCTTGCGCGAGCATCCATAGCACTTGCTGATTGTTGCTCGGCAAGTCCGGAAACGTCGGAACTATCGATCGCGTTTGGGTAACCAGTGGCGAACCAGAGTTCGCGATGCCGCCGCCTCGTCCGCCGCCTGTGCCGCCAGCACCTCCCTTGCCTCCGCCGCCAGTTCCACCCCCACCAGTGCCGCCCTTGCCTCCGCCTCCTGTACCGCC
>JBAPOP010000127.1:0-4224 GCA_049279675.1 Candidatus Acidiferrales bacterium | reverse complement strand
AATGCGCGCCACGTGCATCGCATCCACGAGCTCACGATCAAGGACGATTGCACTTCGCTCTACAACGCGCGGCATCTGAATTTCATGCTCGACACGGAGATTTACCGCTCGAATCGCTACGCCTTCGAGTTCTCCGTGATCTTCATCGACCTCGACCACTTCAAGGCCGTCAACGACACGCACGGCCATTTGATGGGCTCGAAGCTGCTCGGCGAAGTCGGAGATCTGATCAAGGATCACTGCCGCATCATCGATCTCGCGTTTCGCTACGGCGGCGATGAATTCGTCATCCTGCTGCCGCAGACGTCGAAAGAAAATGCCTGCCGCGTCGCCAACCGCTTGCACAAACTCATTCGCGAAAATGTCTGGCTGAAAGATGTCGGCCTGAACGTCCACATCACCTCGAGCGTGGGCATCGCCTCATATCCCGGCGACTCGAAAACGAAAGCCGATCTCCTGCATCTAGCCGACGAAGCCATGTACAACGTAAAAAACACCACCCGCGACGCCGTAGCCGCCGCCACCCTCGGCGTCCTCCCCAACACCTAGTCTCTCGCCAAGCGTAATCATCGCGCTGTTCGTAGGGGCGTCCGCCGCGGCGGACTGCGCCCTCATGCATTTGCCCCCGTCGCGCCGGCATCCTGCCGGCGTTTTTCCGCGCAACCACCGAAATCAAAATTCGCTCACAAAACACCCGCACCACAACGCGCCTATCTCCGGAATTTCCCCCGCCCTATACTATTCAGTTGTTTAATCACGCGGCGAACCGCATCTCCATGCTTCGCCGCCGTCACCGGAAAGGAACGGCCAATTCATGTTCTCCAAGCCAGGCATCCTACTGCGCATCGAAGGCGCATGCGTCTTCGCACTCAGCTTGATCTTCTATCAAGCCATCGAGTCCCATCGGTGGGTCTATTTCCTGGCTTTCCTGTGGCCCGATCTCTTCATGTTGGGATATCTCGTCTCCGTCCGCCTCGGCTCGCGGCTCTACAATCTCGTCCACACCTACATTTTCCCCTTCGCACTAGTCGGCGTGTCTTACTACGAGCAGAAAAATGGCCTCATGTCCTTCGCGCTAATCTGGCTCGCCCACATCGGACTCGATCGCGCCCTCGGCTTCGGCCTGAAATACCCAACATTCTTCAAGGACACTCATCTCCAACGCGTAAACCAAATCGTAGCCACCGTCGTCCGCGCCTCCCCGGAGCGCCTCGCATAACCTCCGCGCTCTTGTTTTGCAGGGTGCCCCATCCTTTGCTTGCAAAGGGTGGGTCTCGGGTTTCCCTTCGTGGCGCGGGCGTGCCCTGATGCCCGAGGGGCATCCCGCTCGCAAGTAATTGACGCCGTTCTTCGATTCCTCTAGATTGGCGATCAAGAAAACGGGAGCCGCTCGAAACAATCCATTTTAACCGCGACTATGGTCGGCACATGATCAGATTAGAGACTTCAAAGCGAAATGGAATCGATAATACCCAGTCGTTCGATATTTCTGCCTTTGAGCGGAATTGGAGCGCCGAGATTCCTAAGAAGTATCCCAAAGCCAAGCAGCGCACAGAGATGAGTGCGCTATACAATTGCCACGGTCTAACTTTTGCCTCTCGCCGAACGAGAATTACGGAGCATCGAAGCATCGAGCGCATTCTGACTGACGACAACTGGGATCAGATAGGCCTCAAGGAGATACTTCCTGGTGATGTCGTTATTTACTATTCGGAGGAAGGCGACCGGAACCATTCGGGAATAATCTTGGAATGTAATGAACTGGGAATACCTACCATCTGCAGTAAATGGGGGAACGCGGGCGAGTATATCCACCTATTGACCGACCATCCTCCGTTTTATGGTCCCAATAAAAGGTTTTATCGATGCCGACTGTGATCAAACTTGCGAGAATTGACCTAATTGAATTCGCACAGGTCCTGGTCCTCGCAAATACACCGCTGTCGCTTTTCAGGGGAATGGTCCAGTGTGGAGGGATGCAAAAACTCCGTAGGTATCCCGCCGCTGACTTGACGGCGTACTACGATGGCGTCACGGCTCGGGCGGGACGGAGTGAGATCGTCGCGGGACTTGCCTACGCTGTGCTCTGCGCCATCATCCTTCTCGCGCGAGAGGCCCCTAATATTCAAGTTGATGCGGCCAGACTTCAATGGGGCAGCCCATCTGGGATTTTATGAAACTCGCCACTACTGGAACTGAGCGTTTTGACCTTAATGCTCCCCTTCCGTCGCCGAGTATTTCGTCAATCAGTTCGCTTTCGGCGAACACTCCGATGTTATACGACTCACACGGTAACGTTATTCGACGGAGCTAACCCCAATGATGAGAGTCAAGACCTGTTTTGCAGCGCTTGCCGTCGTCCGAGATGCGGAAACAAATAGCATGAGCGCGTTTAATATTTTGGAAGCCATAACTGCTGTCGGTCTGCCATTTTTCATGCAAAACGCATCTTTCCTTGTTCTTTGGGAGCGCGACGCTGATGATCCGCAGAGAGTGGCTGGAAGGCTCACAATTGCCGTGGGTAGCCAAGAATTGAGTGCGTCGGCGGTAAATGTCGATTTCGAGGCCAATCTGCGCAACCGAACTGTGATAAATGTTAACGGCTTGATTGTGCCGAGCGCAGGGCATCTGAGTTTTAGAATTGTGCTCGAAAACGGAGTTCAAGCGGAGTATGTCGTAGACGTTTTAGCACCGCCGCCAAACGTTCAGGTCCAGGCGCAGCGAAGATAGGTTTTGGCCCGTACACTCGGCCGCCGTCCCGACAAAGAAAGTCTTCCGACTCACTATCCAGCGCGACGCTGCTCGATACGGAATATTTGGAGCGTTGGTCTGCGCTGAAATTCTTGCGACGCTTAATGAGTGCTCAACCTCGCCGATGGCGAATGCGCGGCTGGCACTCAAGTATCCAGCCCGCGCCTCCGCACTTTTCCCATTTCAATTTTCCATTCCTCTCCCCCGTACTAGAACCCTTACATCACGCCCACTTGCGCGCTCGCAAACCGCCTGATACCTTTCTCCGGAATTATGACTAAACGGTACATGTACGGAGCGATTAAGAAGCCATCCCAAGCCGCCATCCGGCCATTTCTAATCGGTACACCAAAACGATTAGAATTCGCCGTAACTCGCACAAAACAAACATCCGAGGTCGTTTCTAATCGGTACAAAAACGACCCCCCTATTTCAGCGCGTTCAGGCCTGCTTCCCGTCGTTGACAGTGGCCATGAACGGTGGCAACGTATCGCCAATCCGGTAACGTCCACGCGCGAACGGGAGATCCACGACCATGACTGACGAATCCATACCTCAGCGAATTGGCGACTACGAAGTTCTCGGCGTCCTCGGCAATGGCGGCATGGGAAAAGTCTACAAAGTCCGCAACGTGATTTCCGATCGCGTTGACGCCATGAAAATTCTTCTGCCCAATCTCGCCGGGCAAAAAGATCTCACCGAGCGATTTCTGCGCGAAGTGAAAGTTCTCGCCAGCCTGAATCATCCGAACATCGCGGCATTGCGCACCGCCTTCATGGACAACGACCGCCTCGTCATGATCATGGAATACGTCGAGGGCGAAACTCTCGCCTCGCGCTGCGCAAGAGGCCCCGTCCCGATTGCGGATTCGCTCCACTACGTGGATTCGGTCCTCGCCGCGCTCGGATACGCCCATCAGCACAACGTGATTCATCGCGACATCAAGCCCGGCAACATCATGATCACTCCCGACGGCACCGTGAAGCTGATGGATTTCGGAATCGCGCACTCGGAAAACAACGCAGACCTCACCAAAACCGGCACGGCGCTCGGTTCGGTTCGTTACATGTCTCCCGAACAAATTCAGGGCGGCCCGATTGACGCGCGCTCCGACATTTATTCGCTCGGCGTCACCTTGTACGAGTTGGTGACAGGCGAGCCGCCGTTCAAAACCGATAGCGACGTCTCGCTTCTCGCAGCGCATTTGAATCAGATTCCGCGGCGTCCCATCGAGTTGCGGCCGGATTTGCCGCAAGGCTTGAACGACATCATCGTGATGGCGCTCGCCAAAGATCCAGCGAAGCGATTCCAGACAGCGGACGCATTCCGCAACGCACTGCATAGCGTCTCGGACAAAATTAGCGCGACCTCAGCAACAACGGCGCCGATCTCCGCACCGCCGCCAGCCGCAATGGCAGCAGCAGCTGCGGTTGCTGCCGCGCCCGCGTCAGTGAGCACCGCGCCGATTCCAAC
>JBAPOP010000126.1:0-44466 GCA_049279675.1 Candidatus Acidiferrales bacterium | reverse complement strand
TCTTCGGCGCGTAAATTCGCATGGGGACGTGGAAAGAATAATCGTCCAGCGTGCCGCCGATGAACTTCGGATCCTCGTGCTGAGTGCGAATGCCGTGGTCGCCGAAGATGGCGATTACGGTGTTTTCGAGCTGGTGATGATGTTCGAGGGTCGCGACGATTTCTCCCAGCCACGAATCTTCCTGCGCGAGAATTCGCCGATTGCGCATGGCGACATCCACCGAGCCGTCGTCGGGAAACTCGTCGGGATACGGTAGATGGCTAATTTGAAACGCGAAGGCCGCGAAGAATGGCTGTCCGCCAGAGAGCCAGCGCTCGATGTCGCGTTTTCCGTCGTCGAGCACAGCGAGATCGCGCGCGACGCGCTCTGCTTTCCAATCGGGAGATAATCCGGCGGGCCTTTTCGCTTTAATCTCATTCGGATCCGGTGAAACTTCACGGCTGAAACCGAAGCCGCGAAATGTTTCGACGGCGGCGTCTCCGTGTTGGGGCGACGGAAGGTAAAGCGCCGTTGCATATCCGTGCGCGTTCAGCGCCGCCGGGAGGCCGGGCGCGATTGCATCCGGATGCTCTTCGGCGAAAGTTTGGGTTCCGTCCAGCGGATAGCAGGATGAAAATGCGGAAAACAGGGCCTGATTCGTGTACGGGTATGTAGTGAAATGTTCGGTGGCGACGAAGGATTTTGATTCGAGTCGGCGAAGAGTCGGCAGATCCGCGAGAGCGTCGTCGGACGGGAGAAAACGTTCGGGCTCGGTTTCGAGAGCGAGCACGATCAGGTTTGCGCCGCGCATCGAGCCAAAGTACGGCGATCCGGGACGTGAATTCGGAGCGCTTACCAATTCGCGGTATTTCGTTGATAGCTGATCCAGCGAGAGCTGCTCAAACTCGTCTGTGTTGATTGCGCCGGGGGCCCATAGCGCGGTCAGCGATCGCGCCAGAATGTTTTCGTTATATGGAGTCGCGGGAATCAGCGGCCGCCAAGCAAATCCGGCGAGAAGAATCGCGCCCGCGAGATAACTGAGACCCGCATCGCGCCAGAGTTTTACGTTGGGTTCATTCGGGCTGGCGCTGCTGTCCTTCAACGTGGCCCACACGAGAATCGCGATCAATACGGCGAGCGCGCCCAAGAAAATATAGAACTCGCGGGTAAACAGGTAAGACTTATTCGCGCCCGGATCGTGGATGCCCCACGACAGCGCGACGCGGAACATCGCAAACGAGACGAAATCGCCCACTTCTTCGAGCGAACGCGCTTGCACGAAAACGACTACCGACGCCGTGAAACAGATGGCGGACATCGCAATCCATCGCCATGTGCGCGTGAGATACCGAAGCGCGATGAGCGAGGCGAAAGGAATGACGAGAAACAGCCAGAGAATTTCGCTGCGAAAGAATGTCAGGCGCTCGGAGACGGTCAGCCCGGTATAGCCAGTGCCCTCGACCCGGCCGAGGTAGCGCGCGACGACGCGGAAGCCGCGGCCATTCGCGAGCGTGAGCAATTTCGTGATGATGCAAAGCATTGCCGGAACGAGCCACGCGACGACATATCGCGCCGATGAAATCCACCGCGAGCGACCGCGGGCGGACGCCATCGACTGCGCGGAACTCACTTCGAGCGGCTTCTTCCGGCACTCGAGACGCCGCGTATCGCGGAGATCAACTCCGAGGGTGATAGCGTTGCGGTGCCGAGTTTTGTAACGACAACGCCAGCGGCGGAATTTCCGAGCGTGGCGCCTTCGCGCATGCTGGCGCCTGCCGCGACCGCCAGCGCGAGCGTTGCTAGAACCGTGTCGCCAGCGCCCGTGACGTCGTAGACTTCGCTGCCGGGGCCTGATCTCCGCTCGCCGTGCTGGCCGATCGGGCGCTCGCGGCTGGTGGCGGCAATGTGGAATGCGCTCGGTGGATGGCTTTCGCACACGGTGAGGCCGTCGCCTCCTCGCGTGATGACTACGGTCGAGCAGCCGAAGTGAGCGAGAAGCGCGCGGCCTCCTTCTTCGACGGACGCGTCATCATAGAGGGTTCGAGTCACTAGAAATCCCGCTTCCTTGCTATTGCAGACGATCGTCGTCGCGCCGCGGTACGTCGGGAGCCGCGACCATTTCGGCTTGACGAAAACCGGGACTTCGCTTCGCGCGCAGGCAGTTAGGATTGCATCGATCAAGCCGTCGGTGATTGCGCCCTTGTCATAATCGGATACGATCAACGCGTCGAGGCGCGGGATCGCTTTGAGGATGCGCTGCGAAAGTTTCTTCTCGGCGTTCGCGTCGAGTGGAAAACGTGATTCGCGGTCGACGCGCACCACTTGCTGCTGACGAGCGATAATTCGCGTCTTCAATGTGGTGGGGCGCTCGTTGTCGGTGACGATTCCTTTTGTCGAAAGCTTCAAAGCAGCCATAGACTTCAGCAGCGTTTTGCCCGCTTCGTCGGTGCCTATGATTCCGAACGAATCCACGTGAGCGCCGAGAGCAGCGAGATTCGCTGCGACGTTGCCAGCGCCGCCGAGACATTCCGTCTGCTTCGTAAATTCGACGACGGGGACGGCTGCTTCTGGCGATAGCCGCGTCGCGGTGCCCCAGACGTAGCGATCAAGCATCCAGTCGCCCACAACGGCGATCCGCCGGCCGCGGAAATTCGCGACGAGGCTCGCGAGGCGCGCTGGAAGAATTTGAATTTGGCTTCGGCTCGGCATGTCAGTTGTTCTCGATTCCAGCGATCTTCGCGGCCGTCCGTTCAACCGCGTTAATTTCGGCCGGACTCGTGGACAGAATCGATTCGCAGGCTTCGCGAACTTGATCGGGCGTCACGGACAAGATGCACCGCGGCTCATCGAACGCGTAGCATCGGTCGCCTTTGCAAGGATTGCAAGCAAACTCATTCTGCGCCACGCGGTGATTGGACTGCCACGGCCGCCAATGAACCGAACTCGTCGAACCGAATATCACAACCGCAGGAACGGCCGCCGCAGCGGCGAGATGGCTTGGGCCCGTGTCGTTGCCGACGAATAATTTTGCGCCGGCGATGAGTGCGATCAGTTCGCGGAGATTCAGCGAGGGCGGAATGACTCCTGAATCTCCGAATTGAGCCGCGGCCGACGCCGCCATTTGCTGCTCGTCGGGACCGAGATTGACGACGGAACGCAAACCGCGAGATTTCCATAGCCACCGCGAGGTCGCCGCAAAGTTTTCGAGCGACCACTGCTTCGTAAAATAGCGAGCACCGGGTTGGATGACGGCATAGGGTTCAGCGCCGGAAATGCCGTGCTCTTGCAACTTCTTTGCGACAGCGGCGCGCGCATCAGCTTGCGGAAATACCGCCGAGCGCGGAATTGGTCCGCGCGGAAGTCCGGTCCAGTAGAACTGCGTCATTCGTTGCTCAACTGAATGGACTTGGAGTGTGCCGTAGAATTCCACGGCGTCGGGCGCGTGCACGTTGTAGAGAAAATCGAATTGCTTACCTTTCCAGCAAACGCGCTTTTCCGCTCCTGACGCCGCGGTGAGAAACGCGCTTGTAGGCCCGCCGTGCTGATTGTAGACGACGGGAAAATTTCTTCGATAGAGTGACATTGCCGTCGCGAGGAACGATCGAGCGAGCAGAATTTCCTGCACCGCGGGATTGCCTTCGAGAACGGCGGCGCAGCCGGGTTCTACGAGCACGGAAATGCGCAAGTCGGGCCGCCAGGAATGGAGCGCTGAGATTGCGGGCGTGAGCAGCACGACGTCGCCGACAGACCGCAGACGGATGATGAGAATCTCCGCGCCGCGCGGAAGGTCTGGAAGGAGAGACGCTGGTTCACTCGGGTTCAATGCGCGCTTCGTCGACCAGCATCACGGGGATGTCGTTCTGAATGGGATAGACTCGCCGGCATTTCGGGCACCGCAGGCCTTTGCCGTCCTCCGTCAACTTCACCGGAGTTAGGTCTTTGGGGCAAGCGAGAATGTCGAGCAAATCTTGAGCGACCGCCATAAAACTCCCCCCGGCTGAACTGTAACAAACGCGGACGACTCGGAGCAACTAGCGGCGCGCGCAATCAGCGCAGCTTCGAGACGCGCAGAGCCAGCCTGCCTTGCCATACCGTTCCCGGCTTAAGTTCAACCGGCCAAACCGCGAGAATTTGAGAGCCCTGATAGACGCGCTCAAATCCGCTTTCGGAATCGGAAACTGTCTCGATGGGAGCGATCCAATACTCGTGAGCGCCGGGCGCCGCGAGCGTCGCCACGGTGTTCTGATATTCGTCAACGATTCGGACTTCCGACGCTGGAATGGCGGCGCTCCAGCGCAGAGAATGCATTCCGTTGTGCGCGTCGATGTAGCGATCGTGAGCATCGGGCGCGAGGAAATTCAGCACTGTTTCGATTCCGATCTGGAGTGTCGCAGCCACGTCCGATGAAATCTCCAGCTCACAAGCAATTTCAAATGCGTCGGCGGACGAAGTCAGCGTGACTTTTTTTGTGACGCGCTGGATGTGCTCGTTTTCGGATTGCAAGGTCGCAGTCGTCTCGTCCACATGCGCGACACTATAATTACCGCCTGCGATTTCCGCATCCTCGTCGAGGCGCAATTGCTCATAATCTTCGAAGTTCTTGCCCGCGGCGAAAAGAAGCACGCGAAAGCAATGCCGCTTCCAGCGGTCATAGCGAAGCAGGCGCTCGAGTCCCGGCTCTTTCACTTGCACCTGATCGTGAATCGATGCAGCAGCCTGCGTACCGCGCGAAGAGACGCCCTGGAGGCGCGCATGGTAGACCTCGACTCGGCGCGCAATTGAATTGACGAGCGCAACATTCGAGGGACGAAAATCGATTGCCGAAAAAGTAGCGCCATCCGCGGGAGCCAAAAGCGCCGCACACGTCTCGGAAGTGAAGTAGATTTCCTCGCGGCCGTCGGAGTCAAAATCGAGGCGCTTGGCGGCCGACCACACACTTTCCCGGCGCGCCAGGCGATCGGCAATCGCTTCGGCTTCGACGAGCGCGCGCCAGAGTGCCGTCCGTAAATGCGGAGAATATAGGCCGCCAAAAATGCCGTGCCAGTATGCGTCGTTGCATTGCGACCGAAGCAAGAGCGTCTCGGCGTCCGCTCTCGCGGCGAGGAACGAACTGCCACGGCGACGGCTCAGCGCCAGCCTGCGAATCTTCGAGGAGACGTTGAGCATTTTCGCGTGGAGTAAGTTTGCCTCGGGATATTTCGCCATAAAGCTGCGCCAGATTCCGCCGCGAAGAAAAACCTCGACGTCGCTGCGCGAAGAAAATTCCTTTTCAATGGCTTCAAAGCGCCTGCGCGCGTCCGTGGGCAGCGCCCATTCCATCATTTCGTTGTAGGACGCGGCTGGAAGTTCCGCGCGGCCGAGCGGCGCGTGAGAGCGAACAGCATCGCCGGGAGTGGACATCTCGAGCCAATCGGAATTTGCTTCGAGTGCCACGCAAAAACGCTCGAGCCAGCCATTCGTGTAGCAATGTTCGTAGGTGTTGGGCCAAACGCCGAATTTCTCGCAGTCGTCGCCCATGGCCACGAAACCGCCCGGGCGTTCGGCCGCCGCCTGCCGCAAAAACGTGATGGTTTCCTCGGGATCGCGATACGGAACGAGATAACGAAGAATTTTGAGACCGGGGATTAGTCTGACGCAATTGCCAAGCTCTTCAGCGATGAAAGCACCGCGAAGTTGAGCAGGCTCGAATCCCGCGCCGAGAAAATGATTGTCGTCCACGAGCGAGTATTCGATGCCGGCGGCCGCCAGAGTGGAGGGCAGTTGCGGTTCCCACACGCGCTCCGTGAGCCAGGCGCCGCGCGGGCGGCGATGAAAATGTTTTTCAAGGAAATCGCCCATTCGATCGATTTGCTCGCGGCGGTCTTCCGGCGGAATCGAAATGAGGATCGGCTCGTAATGGCCGCCGCCGACCATTTCCAACTGGTCGCGCTCTTCCAGGCGCCGCAGGAGATCGAAATATTCCGGATGGACTTTTTCGAGCCATTCGAGCAGACATCCGGACAAATGCAATCCAAAGCGGACTTGCGGATGCTTCTCGAGTAATTCAACGAAGGGAAGATAGGAGTGCGCGTAGGCGTGCTCAATCACATTGTCGAAATTGCCGACCGGTTGATGACCGTGAACGAGCGTGACGAGCTGAAATTTCCGCACTCACTGGCTCCAAAGGGACTTATTCAGAATACCTTTACTGCGCGAAATTGTCCTGAGGTTCGATGCGATTCGCGGAAGCCCGGTTTCGACGCGACATTCGTCCGGCAGGTGCTGCTAAATTCACGAGACGACGCAGCTGCGAACGACGGCGCCGCCTCCTGACTGCGTGATTCTGTCTGCAAGTTTTTGAAGCGCGCTCTCGATTGCGCCCGGCGCCGCTCCAGCGGGCGCGTAGATCACGCCGAGAAGATTGCGCGCCGCTTCGGTCACCATCGTTCGCGCGGAATCGCTGATTGGACTGCCGAAGGCGCCATTCTTATCGGCTAATACGGGGCGGCCGGCGAGATGCCAAGTCTGTTTGCCGATGCCTTCGTAGGTCTCGCTTGTTTCGCCGGCGCGAAAAACGACCGGCGGCGAAATCAGCGCGCGGTTATAGATTCCATACGGCCAACCTGTCTCGAGCGATCCGAGATTTCCCGCGTCCACAACATTCGAGATGCGATACAGGCCCTTGCCTTGTGCGATGCGGCGCAGGAGGGCTTCCGACGATGGGCGGTAGCGCGCCGGGTCGATACCCCAAGCGCGAAACATCGCGCGCACGGCGCGGACGGAATCGCGTTCAGAAACTTGATCGACCGTTACGCTTCGATGGATTTGCTCGCAGAGGCGCAAGATTTCGTCAGCGAGCGCGCCGGTGGAAGGGCTTACGGTCACGCCGTCCAGCTCGAGAACGCCAAGCTTTACGCCTTCGAGTTCGACGCCGACTTCGATTGGCATTCGGAACGATGTCCTTTTGATCCGTCGCAATTGCCGCGGGTCGTGCCGAAACAATTCTACATGCAGGCTGCTTGCGTGGCCATTTCAGCACGTTTGACACTCCGGGAACCGTGTGGAATCCTAGCGAATCAAACGCGAGCCGGAATCACCGGCAACTTTGTAACGCGATCTGCCGAGAGGAGTATTCCCGTGGCAGCCGATCGAGAAATGGTGATGGAAGCTCTCCGCAGGTGCTACGACCCAGAAATTCCAGTGAACATCGTTGACCTCGGACTAATCTACGACGTGAGCACGGACGATGCAGGGCAAGTCGCCGTGAAGATGACGCTGACGTCGCAAGGATGCCCCGCAGCACTTTCGATTCCGGAACAGGTGAAGGCGGAGGTCGGAAAGTTGGGCGGCGTCAGCGGAGTGCGAGTGGATCTCGTGTGGGAACCGCCGTGGAATCCAAGCATGATCAGTACGGCAGCAAAGCAGCAGCTGGGACTCGACGTTTAACGCGAGCAGAGAAAAAACGCGGCGAGTCAGATGACTCGCCGCGAGGACCATCGCTCAGGCGCCGTTCGAGCGCCTACCGGAACTGAAATTTCAAGCCTGCTTGTTCTTGTACCAATCGGAGTTGATCGGCGTAAAGCTGTTCCACTTTTCGGGCAGGTCTTCCAACGCGAAAATTGCGGTCACGGGGCAAACCGGCACGCAGGCGCCGCAATCGATGCACTCGTCGGGATGAATGTAGAGCATCTTTTCGTTCGCAAAATCTGCTTCATCCTTGCGCGGATGGATGCAGTCTACAGGACACACATCGACACAAGCTGTGTCCTTGGTACCGATACACGGTTCGGCGATTACATAAGCCATAAGGGCGTCTCCTCGAGGGTCACCAGGTAAATGCTATCAAATCGCAGTAAGAATGCTCACAAATTTTTATACCATCAATCGGCGGGGGGCACAAGACACGCAGTTCTGATGGCGTTCTCAAGGTTGAAGCGGGTTCGCGGAAGCGGATAGAATGCATGGCGTGACTTGCCCGCGAAGAATTGCCGCAAGTTAGCGCGCTCGGATGTGGCGTCGTTTGAGGGGGTTCCATGCTTCGGATGCGGGGGAATCGGATTACGTGGCTTGGCCACGCTACATTTCGGATCGTAACGACTTCGGGACGCGTGATCCTGATCGATCCGTGGCTATCGACCAATCCAGCCTGTCCCGAGCCGCTGAAGACGCCGGATCGCGTGGACTTGATGTTCATCACGCATGGCCACTCGGATCACATTGGAGACGTTGTTTCCCTCGCGAAGCAATTCAAGCCCGACATCGTTGGCATTGTGGAAATGTCCGCGTGGCTGGCGTCGAAGGGCGTCGAGAAGGCTCAGGGCATGAACAAAGGCGGGACCGTTACCGTTGGCGATGTGGCAGCCACGATGGTCCAGGCGGTTCATTCGGGCGGAATTGACGATGACGGGAAAATGGTTTACGGCGGCGAGCCGGCCGGGTTCGTGATCCGGCTGCCGGGCGGGATGACGGTTTATCACGCGGGGGACACGGCGGTCTTCGGCGACATGAAAATCATCGGCGATCTCTATGCGCCGGAACTCGCTCTTTTGCCGATCGGAGATTATTACACGATGAGCCCGCGCGAAGCAGCGCTGGCGATACGGCTGCTCGGCGTCAAGCATGTCGTTCCGATGCACTACGGAACTTTTCCAGTTCTTACCGGGCGCCCGGAGACATTGCGCGAATTGACTCAGGATATCGCGGGGCTCGAGATTCACGCGCTGAAGGCGGGCGAGTCGCTCGAGTAATTGCGTTTGCGATTGCATCTGCGGGCGCGCGACACGCAAAAGGGGAAATTATGAACGGATTGATTCTCAACGCGGCAGTCGAAACGTACATGAACGATTTGCTGCCGAAGCGCGATGCGGTGCTCGCCGAAATGGAGAAGTTGGCAAAGCGCCGGGATATTCCAATCATCGGGCCCGCCTGCGCGCGGATTCTCTACATGATGGCGAAATTGACGAAAGCGCGGCGTGTGTTCGAAATGGGATCGGCGATCGGATACTCGACGATTTGGCTGGCGCGCGCGGTGGGTCCGCAAGGACGCGTTTACTACACCGATGGCGACGCATCGAATGCCCGCACCGCGCGGGAATTTCTCGCGCGGGCAGGCGTCGAACGCAGAGTGGAAGTGCTCGTTGGAGACGCGCTGAAATTACTCGAGCAGACGCCGGGCAAGTTCGATATCGTTTTCATCGACGTGGACAAGCATCAATATCCGGAAGCGCTTCGCCGGGCGATGCCTCGCGTGCGAAGCGGCGGACTTATAATCACCGACAACGTGCTCTGGTCCGGCAAAGTCACGCGGCGGGCGCAAGATAAATTTACAAGCGCCATCCAGGAATTCAATCGCGCGATTTACGAATCGAAGAAATTGTTCCCGATCATCGTACCGCTGCGCGACGGCGTGGCAGTCTGCCAGAAGATGTAGCGGACGAGCTCGGCGCGGTTAGCGGAACAAGTTGCGCAGGAAAAATGTGAGGTTTGCGGGGCGTTCGGCGAGACGGCGCATGAAGTAGGGATACCAATCCGTGCCGAACGGGATGTATACGCGCAAACGGTAGCCTTCGCCAATCAACTGCCGTTGCAGGTCCGTACGAATTCCATACAGCATCTGAAATTCGAATTTTTCCTTGCCGATTCCGTTCGATGCCGCAAAGACCTTCGTCGCATCGATCATCCTCGGATCGTGAGTGGCAATTCCGTGATAGATGCCGCTCGGCAATAGCAACTTCATCAGATTCACAAAATTTGCGTCTACGTCCGCCTTCGCCGGGAACGCGATATCGGGCGGCTCTTTGTACGCGCCTTTCACCAGGCGGATCCGGCAGCCCACGGCGATCAGATCGCGAACGTCTTTCTCGCTTCGGCGCAAGTAGGATTGAATGACGGTGCCGACGGCATCTGTCTTTGCACGCACACGCGAGCATAGATCCACCGTGCGCTGCGTATACGGCGATCCTTCCATGTCAATTCGCAAGAAATTAGAGTGCCGCGCTGCGGAGTCGGCAATTCGCGATACCAGCGACTCGCAGAGCGCGGGATCGAGATCGAGCCCGAGCTGAGTCAGTTTGAGAGAGATATTTCCATTGAGCTTTTCCGCCGCGATGCGATCGAACATGGCGACGTATGTGTCCGCCGCACGGCCCGCTCCCTCTTTATCAAGGACGTTTTCTCCGAGGAGATCGAGGCTGACGGGAAATCCGCCGGAATTCAGAGTGCGCGCGGCGGCGATGGCGTCTTCCAGCGTTTCTCCGGCAACCCATCGGTGAGCGACGCTCCGGCTCAGGCCGTTGCTCATGGCCCAGCGCGCGAGGCGTTTACTTTCTGAGAGGTGGAGAAGAGTGGCTCGAAGCATCAGGGCGAAATTCGCGGGAATCGCGCGAGAGATTTGTGGATCAGCATGAGGAAAGGATTATCCACGCGAGCGCATCTTCGCGCCAGTGTCGTTGCAAATTTCAGGTCGATTCAAATAACACTACAGTCCGTGGTCCGTAAGGAAGCGCTCCGCATCGAGGGCCGCCGCGCAACCGGCGCCGGCAGCAGTGATCGCCTGGCGATAAATGTGATCGTGGACATCACCGGCCGCGAAGACGCCTTCGACGTTCGTATGGGTGCCGTCCTTGACGATGAGGTAACCATCGGGATTCATGTCGAGTTGACCCTTAAATACTGCTGTATTCGGATCATGCCCGATGCCGAGGAAAACACCATCTGTCTTTAGCACGGACACTTCCCCGGTGGTTGCATTGCGGAGATGAATGGCGTCGAGATTCTTTTTGGCTGCGTCACTGAGTTCTTCCACCACGTAGGGTGTGAGAAATTTGATTTTGGGATTTGCCCGCGCGCGATCGAGCATGATCTTGGATGCGCGGAACTCGTCGCGGCGGTGAATGATAGTAACGTGTTTGGCGAACTTGGTGAGAAACGTGGCCTCTTCCATGGCAGAATCACCGCCGCCCACGACGACGATTTCCTTGTCGCGAAAAAAATAACCGTCGCACGTCGCGCAAGTGGACAGCCCGTGGCCCAGCAACTCGCGCTCCGAGGGCAGGCCCAATGTGCGCGCTGAAGCGCCTGACGCCACAATCAACGCCTCGCACTCCAGAACGTCATTGCCGACTGTAATTTTGAAGGGCCTCTGGCTCAGATCGACTTTGGAAACAGCGCCCGTGCGAAATTCCGCGCCGAAGCGCTCCGCTTGTTTGCGAATATTCTCGATCAATTGCGGGCCGAGGATGCCGTCAGGGAAACCCGGGAAATTTTCGACCATTGTGGTCAGGGCGAGCTGGCCGCCCGGTTCGTGGCCATCCAATACAAGCGGTTTCAGATCGGCGCGAGCCGCGTAGACGGCGGCCGTCAGTCCAGCGCAACCGCTGCCGATAACGATGACTTTGTACAAGCGATACTCCTTTAAGAATACTGATTAGATTCCCGCGACCAGAGCAGCGATTCACCGAGGAAGTAGGCATTGTAACACCTCTCGCGAGGCAGATGCCCGCGCCGCGCCCGCGCGAAATTGATTAGGCGAATGCCATGCAGCATAATGGCGCTTGAATGGAACGCGCTTCCCCGACCACCACGACCGCGCCGGCCAATCTCTTCCGCCTCTTTAATGAGATCGTGCTTTTACTTCTCGGCGCGCTTTTGATGCTGCTCGCGGCCTCGCATCGGCTTAGGCCGTCTACGAGTCCGGTCACGTGGATCCTGCTCGGCGTGCTTCTGATCTATTGGAGCGCCCGCGCGGGAATGCGCTGGGCACCTCCTGCAACGCGGTGGCACGAGCGAATGCGGGCCGGCTCATTTGCGATCGCCGGAATCGCGATTCTGAGCATCGCTTGGATTCCATTCCGCGATGCACCGCTGGCGCTCGGTATTGCCGGCGGAGTGATGGCCCTGCGCGGCTTGCTAAGCGCCGCAGCATTCGCACGCGGGGCAATCGGCGCTAAGTAGAATTCCGGCGGTCCTTGATCGCGTTCAGGTGCTGCCGGAGCCGCTCGATCACATCCGGCATCTGTCCCTGATCGATTTCCCGCTCGAGTTCGTCCAAAGCGAAATGGATGATGTCGTGATGGTGTAGCTCTTCATTGCCCAGCTTCTCGCTGAGTTGCAGCCAGACGCTATGCAGCAGGTCGATTTCTTTCGTCGTAAGCCGTGGAACATGAGGTCCCAGGTAAAAAATCTGCTCCTGGCCCGCGGGCGTGTAGATTTCGAGCGCCACATGCGGACGCGGTTCAGGCATGCGCTCCCAAGCCACGCCGACTTCGCGAGCTTGCTCCGTAATTGGCAATTTCGCGGAGTTTCCGACGGCGATTGCTGACGACTTCAGGTTTACGGCAGCGCGGAGAATCGCGTCCCACAGATCATTCGCCGACGCAACGGCGAGGCGCACGGGCCTTCCCTCTTTTTCCGCCATTGCCAGCACTTTCGTGAAAAGCAATTGCTCGATGGTGCTGAAAAGCTGGTCGGGCGTCAGATCGTATTCGCCGGAAGCGGCGCGACGCAGCATGCGGACGTGGAGAACGACAATGTCAGGCTGAGGATTGCGCACGTGGCGCAAGACGGCTTCGAGGTGATACAGCGCGTAGTACGTGCTCACCGGCACGAGAATATTGCCGGCGTGCGCGCCGACCGTCGCCGGCGTTAGGTCGCCTTCTTGGGCCAGATTGAACTGGTCGAGCTCAACGTGCGCACCAACCAGGCGCTTGTGCATGATCTTTTCGGAGATCTCGAATATGGTGAAAAGCAAAATCGTGAATACGACACCGGCAATCGTCGCATCAGGTTTGGTGAAGAGGTTTACGACCGCAATCGACAGAAGCACGAGCGTGATCAAGCCGAGCCCGACAGGAATTTCCTTTCCAGCGATCGTGAAATTGAGCGGTACGCGATATTCGCGATCCTGAGGATGCGTATAGCGAAGCACCAGCACGGAAACGCCTTTCAGCGCAAAGCTCCAAATGACGCCGAATGCGTAGAGGTTTGCGAGGAAGGAAACGTCGCCACGGCTGACCACGATCGTCAGGATCTGGCCAATGACTACCATGTTGATGATTCTGTGAGACGTTCCGTACTTCCGGTGAGGATGCCGGAACCAGTCGGTGAGGACACCGTCTTCGGAGACTCGGTTCAGCACGCCATTTGAACCGACGATGGCGGTGTTTACCGCTCCGGAAAGAATGAGAGTGCCGACGACGACGACGAACACGTGAAATGCGAGGAGGAGCGGGAACGGTCCGACCAAATGCATCGCAAGGCCGCCGATCAGATTCTCGGTCCACTGATGCCGCTGCCCGTCAGGAATAATCATCACCGCGAAAAAGGACACGAGCGAGGTAAATAAGAGGCTGTAGATGAATATTACTAGCCCGGTCTTTTTCAGGTTCGGAAGTTTGGGATGTTCGATTTCCCGGTAGACCTGTGCCAGTGTTTCTTCGCCGCTCATGGCCAGCACCGAATGCCCGAGCCCGACGATGATAATTATGAAGGTGAACATTTCGGGAATTCTCGTCCCATAAAGCCAGCCGAGCGCGGCCTTGTCGTGGTGCATGTTTCTCGGAATCGGCCACGGCGGGAGATGACCGCCACGCACCCAAAGCGTGTAACCGCACCAACCCAGAAGGAGGACGACCATGACAGTCGTCAACTGCATGATGCGCAACGCCTTCTCGCTCGATTCGGGAATTCCTTTGATGTTCTGCCACCAGAAATATACCGTGACAAGAATGGCGAAAAACGCCGCGGCGGCGTTCGGAGGAAGCACGATGTTCAAGTGGCCGTAGGCAAAGAGCTCGTTGAGAACTCCAGCGAGATACTGGCCCGCAGAGACGCCGCTGATCGGCCCCGTCAGGACGTAATCGAACATCAAGGCGGAGACGGAGATCTTCGCCATCGTGCCGCCGAGCGCTTCTTTCACGACGCGATACACGCCGCCGCGGACAAACATGCTGCAACTCTCGACGTAGACGGCCCGGACAGCGTACGAGAACACCATAATGGCGAGGATGAACCAGGGAGCCGTCTTCCCGATGAACTGCTCGGCTTCGCCGCCGGCGTAGTAAGCCGATGAAGCCAAGTCATTTAGGACGACGGCTGCGGCGCGCCAAAACGAAATGAAGGTGAGCATGGCCGTCGTGGCCACGATCACCCGAACGGCTGGACGAATCGAACTAGAAAAGATTTTGGGCTGCGTAGGGTCTGATGCCATGAGCCGTAGGAGCGCGGGGAACGACTATATTATCAAACGGATTTGAAAGAAAGACCCGAGGCCTACCTGCTGCGTCAGGTTCCGACAATCTGACTTCCATGAAGGAACTTCGTTAAGAGTGCAACGGCTCTCCGGGCGCGCTTCGAGGCAGCTCGCGGCCATATATTCGGGTGACTGGCTAATCAAGCTGATCTTGATACCTGTTGGAGTAGCAGTTTGGCCCAACAGGGCGTCAGCGTAGCTTCAATCAGATCGCCAATTTGGCAGCGTTCTCCTACCAACTCCTACTTTAGTCGCTCATCCAACTTAACAGTGACGGTCTCGCCGACTTCCTTACCGATGAATCGCCTGATTTCCGCTTTTATCGGCAGCTTATGTGTCCCATCACCCATCGCCATGAATGAACTTCGGAACGGACAACCGTCGACACTGCCCTTGACCTCTACCAGTCCGCGAGTTGCAAAGAATTTGACGGACTCAGGCCAGACCACATAAGTCCAACCACCCTTCTTGGGACTTTTCTGCAATTTGGCCGTGAACGTAATTCTCATGAGGCAAACATTTTACCAGATTGACGAAATGCGCGAGGCTTTGCCCACGATCCTCACAACCCTTGGTTAGTACTAATCTTCGTCGCGGCCGGCTGCCATTCTCTCGCGCTTCGAGGGCGTCGATCATTGGGGGCGTATCGCATCCCGCAGGAGACCGGCCCTCGCATCCCATCTGATAAACGCTAATCGGAAACCGACTCACCACGCGCACATTCAGACCGAACCACTACCGAAGCCCGCGGAAGTCATGAAGACGGTTGAGATCGGAATTCGCGCGCACACTGGGCGCAGGGGCAAAGCTCGCGAAGATGCTCGAAGCTGAAAATTCCTGTTGCGTGGCCATCGGAGAATTGAATCTGCACGGCGTAGTTCCCGACGGCATTCGCGCTCTTCGCGGTGACTTTCGGCTTGAACATCGGCAAGGCTGAACTAGCGGAGCCGCCGACCTTTTTCGTTTTTTCTCTCTCGTCGTTGCAGAGAGCGCACGGGCAATTGTCGCGGAGATATGCAAAATCGAAGTGGCTGGTGTGGCCGTCGGCCCAAGTAATGTCCACGCCCTCGCCTGTGGAGACGCGGACTTTGACATCGATCGGTTTTTTTCTGGATTCGAGTGGAATCGGCATAGGAGTCAGTCTTTGGCCGAAATTTTAACTATCTGCTGGAGTCGTCCGTGCGCGAGTTCGATGCGCCGGTCTGCGAGGCGGCCGATGGACGCATCGTGTGTGACCATCACGATTGTGTGACCTTCGGTATGAAGTTCACGCAACAGGTCGATGACGATCTGCTCGTTCGTTTCGTCGAGATTTCCGGTGGGCTCGTCCGCGAGCAAAAGTTTCGGATGATTGATGAGCGCTCTCGCAACGGCGACGCGCTGCTGCTCGCCGCCGGAAAGTTGCGCGGGAACGTGCGTCAATCGATCGCCCAGGCCCACGCGCTCGAGCGCCCTCCTGGCTTCGTTTTCGTCGGTGGTGCTGTGAAAATATTGCGCGAGCATGACGTTTTCTATCGCGGTGAGATATGGCACAAGATGAAACTGCTGAAAGACGAAGCCGACTTTTTCGGCGCGGTAGCGCGTCAGCCCAGATTCATCGAAGCGCGCAACGTCCACGCCGTCCACCACGGCGCGGCCGGACGTCGGCGTGTCGAGGCCGCCGAGAATGTTGATCAGCGTTGTCTTTCCAGAGCCTGACGGACCCATCATCGCAATCCATTCGCCGGCTTCGACGTCAAAGGTGACGCCGTCAAGCGCGCGCACTTTGCCGAACTCTTTTGTGAGCGCCTCGACTTGGACCAAACGCGCCATCACTCGCCCCGCAGTATGACAGCCGGTTTCACTTTGCCAAGCAGCCGAAGCGGCAATGCTCCCGCCAACGCGACGCCGACCATGAGCGCAATTGTGAGGGGCAAAACTTCAAGCCGCGGCGAAATCGCCGTGCCGAAAACGCGCTTCCCGATCCACAGCGTCAGCACAGCTCCTAAGGTGTATC
Source organism: Candidatus Acidiferrales bacterium (assembly GCA_049279675.1). Lineage (GTDB taxonomy): Bacteria > Acidobacteriota > Terriglobia > Acidiferrales > UBA7541 > Palsa-147. The sequence continues at coordinate 28,264 of JBAPOP010000126.1, read as the reverse complement.
CCAGCACACCTCCGACGGCGCCAAGCACACCAACTTCCGCGAGAAAGAGTCCCACGACGCGGCCGATTGAACCGCCCAGCGCTTTCATGAGGCCGACATCGGCGCGGCGCTCCATCGCGAGCGCGGCCATCGTGGCAAGAACGCACAGACCGGTGAGTGTCAAAATCAGCAGCGCCATCGTGATCACCAGCAGCTGAATACGCGCCAGCAAGCTGCCTTCCGCTTCCGAAATTTGGCGAATGGGACGCGCTTCCCCATCGGGCAGCGCACTCTTGAGCTGCGACGCGACCGATTGAATCGACTCCGGCGAGCCGGGAATGCGCAACTGGATCATCGCGATTCGATCGGCAAGGCCCGCGAGATTCTGGACTGCGGCGAGGTTGGCGAAGACTTGGTCGTCTTCGTCGTCACCGGCCGTGATTACGCCGGACACGGAGAAGTGAGCGGCTTTATCCGCATAATGCAGTTCGAGATCGCTTCCGGGAGCGAGAGCGAATTGCCGCGCGACATTTTTTCCGACGAGGCAATGCGAGACATCGGTTCGCGTCGCGATCGCCCGGCCTTGAATCTGCCACCACGGAGTCATCGCAGATGAGCGGTCGAGCCAGGTCCCGGCGAGAACGACGGGCTGATTCGCGCTCGTTCTAGCGACGACGTAGAGATAGGGCGAGGCGATCGCGCCCTGCGGCTCCAACCGATCGACGGCCTCTTCAGCCGCCGATTCGCTCATCAATGCTTGATCTCCTGTGCCATGGCCGGAAACGACGACATTTGCGCCAAGAGAGCGAAATTCCTGAGTGAGTTTTTTCCGAACGTCGATCTCCATGTTGAACAGTGCGGAGATCACAGCGCCGCCGCCAGCAATCGCCACGAGCGCGATGGCCAGCCGGCCTCGATTCCCGCGAAGTAGCTGCCACAACAAGCGGCCAAACATCACTCACCCCTCAAAATTGGCGCGGGCTCGAGCAACGCGGCTCGCCGCAGCGGAATCATGCTGCCAATAACTGCCACGAGGACTGCCAGCGCAAGGATGATCGGCAGCAGAACCATTCGCAGACTTGCCGGAATGCCAAAAATGCTTTCTCCCAGTCCGCGCGCGAGAACAGCGCCGAGAAGGAATCCGACGGCGCCGCCGGTGATGGCTAACAAGACTTGCTCCGCGAGAAAGATCCCTCCGACGACGAGGTTCGTCGCGCCCAGGGCTTTCATAAGGCCAACTTCCGCGCGGCGTTCAAGAATCGTCGCGGCTGAAGTAGCGGCGATGGCAAGAGCAGCAGCCCCAAGCGCGGCGAGCGTCACGAGCCATAAAAGCGTGCTGACTCTCGAAAGCACGCGGCCTTCGGTTTCTGCGATACGCCGGATTGGCCGACCTTCCGTTCCCGGCAGCACTTGCTGAATCTGGTGGCCGATCGATGAAATGTAGGGCGAGCAGTACCAACGGTCGTATTCGACCGGCGTCATTCTAGCTGGGTCGCGCTGCGAAAATGAGTCCTCGGGTTTCGTCAGGGCGCTGACGAACAGCCGCCGGTACTGGCCGCGATGGCCGGACATCGCCTGAGCCACGGAAATCGGGACGAGAATTGCGTTGTCCTCGGCGTCTCCGGATGAAAGCACGCCCGTCACCTGGAGCGTTATAGTCGAATTTTTGGCAGCCGCGGGATCGCTGATTTCTTGCGATGAATTGAGTTCGATCGTGCGGCCGACCGCGGACTCGGCGGGAAACAGACGCGCCGCCAGCGCCTCGCCGATTACGCACTCGTTCGAACCTTCTGCAAACCACTGTCCCTGAATTTTCCACCACGGATGCGTAATTGCAGCTCCGGTCTTGAACGTCGTGCCGTCAGGCACAGGAACAACATGCTGATACCACGTGCCGATTACGGTCACGTCCGTGGAGGTCTTGCCGATTGAAATTCGGCTCGGCACGTCGAGAAACGGCGTGAATCCGATGACGTTGTGACGCCAGAAAATCGTCTTGAGCTTTCCGAGATCGGACTCGTTTAAGTAGCTGCGTTCATCAACCGGCCGGTAGTCCACGCCGCCGATCTGGAGCGGCAAAGTGTCGGACTGAGGCGTTACCAACAGATTCGCGCCGAAGCTTCGAAATTCGCGCGCGAGGCGATCCCCAACGTCGAGCGCCACGCTCAGCGTTGCAGTCGCGACCGCCATTCCGACAGTCAGCGCGGCGACGGCCAAGAGCTTCCGGCGTGGACTGCGGATGAAAGACTCTCCAACGAGGCGGGCAAACATTTAATTGGCGGCACCAGGCACGGTTGGGATCCCTCTTTAGTGGACGGAAGCTGCTGAGCTAGCTAGCGCCGACAAATCGAGGATTAGATTTCCGGCTTCGACCCGCGACTTTACCGGCACTGGATTGCAGCCGCCTGGATCGCCGATAGACGGAACGTAAATCGCTGCGCCGCAGTTGCGGCAAATCACGTTTTGACCCTGTTGGCGGTATCCCGACCAACCGCAGATCTGGCACGCATCAAGCGCCGCGATGTAGTCTCCATTCCCCTTCCGAATGACGAAAAATCGCAGCGGCTTGTCATTCACGTTGGCGGAATAAAAGTGAAGGTCGGAATCCACCAACGAACTTGTGGGAATCTCGACCATTCCGTCCTGCGCGGCAAGCTGCGTCGCTTGAACTGGCGCAGCCGCAGTCCGCGCATACACAAACTCCGCGGTGAACATCAGGATTACCGCGAGGCAGAGAAACGCCGCCGCGAAGCTCCAACGGCGCTGCTTGCGATACTCCCACTCGCGGCGACGGAGTTCAGCGGAGTTTAGCGCTGCGTCGGCCGCGGGCTTTGCAGCCGCAAACCATTCGCGCAAGACCGCCAATGCGGCAACGCCAAGAATCACGACGAAGAAGAAGACCTCATTGCGAACAATGGGCCCGATCGTGGCCATCTCAGTCTTGCTGGACCAAATCCACTGAGCCTCGCTGAGCTCGTGCACGCCAGTCAGGCCGAGCTGAAAAGCCACAACCATCAGAATCGTGCTCGTCACAGCGAAAAAGCGTCCAAGTGGAATTCGCAACGTGCCTTGGAAGAAGAAAAGGCCCACTGCCACGGCTAGCAAAATTCCCAGGCCGGTGCCAATCCATACATCCAGGCCCGCGCTCGACAACTCAACGGCGCGCAAAATCAAAACAAGCTCGGCACCCTCACGAAGAACCATCGAGAACACGAAAAACGCGATTCCGAGCCCGGCAGCTCGCGTCGTTTTTTGAGCGTAACCTTCAACGCGCCGCTCAATTTCCTTCTTCAGGCCCCGCGCGATGCGGTTCATCCATATAATCATGGTGACCACGAGGACCGCGGCGAGGAGCATCATCAAGCCCTCGAACCCGTCTTCGCTTACCTGCCAACGCTGCAGGAGCACTGCCGCGAGAAAGCTGCAGGCTACCGCGGCCGCGACACCGGCCCATACGTATCCCGCGAGGGCGCGGCGGCCGGTACGATTCAGGTAAACTAAGACGATGCCGACAACAAGAGCGGCTTCGACACCTTCACGGAGAGCAACGAGCAAGGCAGAAAGCATCACAATTCCAGTTGAAAATCATTAACAACTAGAACAACAAGTGTAGCCGTGCGAGTGGCTTCCGTCAATACGTTTGGACTTCATGCAGCCGCGCCTGCCCAGTTGAAGGCGGTCCGCACCACGAAATTCATTGTGCGCGAATGATCAGCACACGCGGGCTCCCAAATCCCGCCCGAACCGCATCTTAATCCCTGTACAATACAGGCACCCGGCAACGCAGCGGCCGCGCGCCCCGAAACATCATGGTGGTTGCCATAAATCCAAGGATGAAAGACTTAACTTCATGCTGAATCCCGCGCGGGACTTGTGCTCGCCGTGGTTTAGATGGCGCATTGCTGCCTGCGCAGCGGTGCTGCTGTTCGCGGTGGCGTTGTGCTGCCAATCGACGCCCGCGCAGACGACCGCGCCGCCGCACGCGGAGAACGCGATCGCAAAGACAGCGGCGCCAACTCCGGCCGACGCCAAGCGGGCTAAGGATTCCTACACTCTAGGCCGCAAAGCGGAGGCGGATAAGAATTGGCGCGAGGCCTTTGCGGACTATTCTGAAGCAGCGCGCGCGCTTCCGGACAATCGCGAATACGCAATTCGGCGGGACGTTGCTCGAAGCCAACTCGTGCAGGCGTATGTGGATCGCGCCGAACGCGATGCAGTGTCGAACCGAATGACGGAAGCGCGCGCGGATCTGAGCGCCGCCATCGCGCTTGATCCCAGCGACGCGATCGCGCGAGAACGCTGGAATGAGCTAAGCATTCCGCAGACAGTCGTCAAAGAAAATCACGACGAACAGCTGGCCGGCCTGACCTACCTGAAACCGGCGGAAGGCACTCACGATTTCAACTTCAAGGGCGACGTGCAGGGCGCGTATCAGGAAATCGCGCGGCAATTCGGAGTGCGCGCGACTTTCGACGTTGACCTGGCAAGGCGGCCCGTGCACTTGGCCGTTTCACAGGTTGATTTCAACACAGCAATGAAGGTTCTTGGCGAGATGACGTCGACGTTTTGGAGGCCGATGGCCACGGACCTTTTCTTTGTCGCGCAAGACACGCCTCAGAAGCGCAAAGATTACGAGCCTTCCGTGACGCGAACGATTCTTCTGCCCGCTTCCAGCACGCAGGATGACCTCACCGAGATGCTCCGCGCCATCCGCGACCTCACTGGCATCACCAGAACCGTACTGGACTCGCGAGCGCGCACTCTCACGCTGCGCGCAACTCCTTCGGCTATCGCTCTAGCGAGCCAGCTCGTCCAAGATCTCGAAAAGCCGCGAGGCCAGCTCGTTCTTGACATTGAAATTTTGGAAGTCAACCGGCAGGCCGGTCAAAATCTCGGAATCCTGCCGCCGCAGAGCAGCACCTTGTACACATTGAGCAAGCAAGAAGTGCAAACAGCCGAGTCGGGTTTATCGGGGCTCGTCAGCGTGATCCAGCAGGTTTTCGGCACGCCGAGTTCCCTCTCAGGGCTGACCAGCTCGCAAATTTCCGGGCTCTTGAGCGGCGGCCAGTTGGCGCTTGGCGGGCTCATTCCTCCGCTGTTCGCGTTTGGCGGCGGCGGGTCCACATTTCTTGGGACGATTCCCAGTGCCACCGCGAATTTTGCTACGATGCTCTCGACCGTCCGCAACGGCCAACACATCAAACTGCGCGCCGAGGACGGCCATCCGGCAACATTTTTCGTCGGCGACCGCGTGCCGGTTTCGTTGGCGCAGTATTCGAATAGCTTGGGGTCTTCGACAAATATTCCCGGCGTCTCGTCGAGTGGATTCACCACGTCAGATCTCACCACGGGAACTACTCCCACTGCCATCGCCGAAGGAGTTTTGCAGACGGCAACTGGCTCGACGACCGTCTCGGCAATCGACTTGCTGGTCACGAATTTTGCCGATGAGACTGTATCGGTTTTCCTTGGCAACGGTGATGGGACCTTCGGCGCCAAGACGGATTTCAACACTGGCAACGGCCCGTCGGCGATTGCTTTGGCTGACTTCAACGGCGATGGCAAACTGGACGTGGTCGTCGCGAACAAGAATGACAATACGGTCTCAGTGCTTCTCGGCAACGGCGACGGGACCCTCGCGAGCAAGCAAGATTTTCCAGTCGGTACCACTCCACTCTCGGTGGCGACGGGAGACTTCAACGGAGATGGATTTGTCGATATGGCTGTCGCGAATCAGGCAGACAACGCAGTTTCGATTCTGCTCGGCAACGGAGACGGCACTTTCAAGCCGCAAGTTACCTATACGACCGGGACAGCTCCTACGGCGGTCACGGTGGGTGACTTCAACGGCGATGGAAAACTCGACATGGCGGTTGCGAATCAAAATTCCGCCACAGTTTCGGTCTTCCTCGGCAATGGCGATGGCACTTTCAAACCGCGGGTGGACTACGCAACGGGCAATTCGCCGGTTGCGTTGCAAACAGCGGATCTGAATGGCGATACATTCCTCGATCTCGCTGTTGTGAATGAGAAGGACGACACGGTATCGATTCTTCTCGGCAACGGCGACGGTACGTTTCAAACGCAGATCGCCTACCCCACAACGACGACACCGGACTCGATCACAATCGCCGACTTCAATGAGGACGGGCGCCCTGATCTGGCCATCGCGGAGCAGGGTTCGGACACCGTGTCGGTGCTCCTCGGACTCGGCGGCGGCGCGTTTAGCACTCCGCTCGACGTGCCGGTTGGAAGCACGCCCTCTTCGGTTGTGTCCGCCGATTTCAACGGAGATGGATTGCCGGACCTGGCTGTCACAAACGAAGGGGCGAATTCCGCCACCATCATTCTCAATTCAAACGCTGTGGAATCGCTCCTGGCGAGCAGCGTTACCGGAGGCGAGGTCGGAACGCCGTACCCTAGTGTTGAATATCTCGATCTAGGCGTGAAATTGAAAGCGACGCCGCGCCTCCATCCCGACAACGAAGTCACGCTCCAGCTGTCGCTTGAGATACGCAGCCTGAGCGGAGTAACGCTGAACGGTCTTCCTATTATCACAAACCGCACAATCGAACATACGGTGCGGCTAAAAGAAAATGAAACGAGCGCGCTGGCGGGAATTCTCGAGAAACAGGAGATGAATGCGATCAACGGGACGCCGGGGATCACCGATATGACTGCGATCGGGCAGCTCATTGGAGATCGCACAAGCCAGGACACAGGCGATGAACTTCTGGTTCTGGTTACTCCTCGACGTATCAATCCGGTTGAGCGCGTGAGCCATGAACTCTATGCGGGCCATCCGCCGCAACAGGGTGGAGGCTCCGTCGGCCAAACATTCGAAGAACGCCAGCCGCAACCGCAGCCGGAGCAACAACCGGCGGCCGCGCCTCCGGAAGAACAGCCTCAGCCTCCCACGCCGCCAGAACCCGAGCCGGAGCCCGAACCAGCCAAACCGCAGTGATCCGCGCCGCGTGCCGGGCAAACGGACCGCGAGAGCAAGCCTCTGCCAGGAATTGATTCCGAAAATTACAGCTTTGCGTCGAGGACGAGAATCGGCTGGTACGTTCGCGGGACAACAGCTTCGGCGATCGCGATTAATTGCTGCCGCTGGTTAAAGACCCTCAGCCGCGCGGGTTGCCACTCGCCGGAATCGAGCGAAGCGGGCGCTCCTGGCGGCACGATTGTCTGGCCTGGCTGAATATGAGAGAGCATGACGTTGAATTTCGCGCCATGGCTGACGCGCCGCTCGACAATCGGCAGCACGGTCGCGCGGGGCAATTCCGGCAACAAACCTTCGAGCCGAATCACGCGATCTCCGAATCGCGCTTCCCTGGCAGCTTCCTGCAATTCATCGAGCGTCGAGGCGTGATCGAGCGTGAATTCGCCCACAGCGGTCCGAATGATTTCGACGAGATGCGCCCCGCTGCCATGCCGCTGCCCTAGATCTTGGGCCAACGAGCGAATGTAAGTGCCCGAGCCGCATTCGACGACGAACCGCGCGATGCTGCCATCGATTTCGGTCAGGCGAAATTCGTGGACGTCGACATCGACCGGCTTCAAATCAACAGGCTTTTTCTTTCGCGCGAGTTCGTGCGCCGAGCGGCCATGAATTTTCTTTGCAGAAAACGCGGGCGGCATCTGCTGAATCCGGCCTGTCAATTGCGACGCGAGCTCTTCAATCTGCGCTCGATCGAGTTGGGGCGCGGAATCGGGACCGAGCGCGGCGCCCTCGGCATCGTAGGTGTCAGTGGCGAATCCGAAACGCACGGCGCACGAGTAACGCTTGCGGCGGTTTGCATAAAAGCGCATGAGGCGTGTCGCGCGGCCCAGCAATAAGACCAGAACTCCAGTGGCCAGGGGATCGAGAGTGCCCAAGTGCCCGATCTGGCGAAAGCCGGCAATACGCCGGACCGATTCGACGATGTCGTGCGAAGTTTTCCCCTGCGGCTTGTTGACAACAAGCGCGCCGTCGATTGGCGCCGGTCTTGGCGTTCGTGACATTGTGGTGTGATTGAATTCGTTGCGGGAAATCTACCACCGGAAGCGAGTTACTCAGCTTCCCTCCGGGGGTTTGTTCTGGCGAAGAAGCTCTTCGATTCGCTGCCCGTATTCCTCAACCTCATCCAGAACGAATGCAATTTCAGGAGCGCGCCGCAACTGCAGCCTTTCCACAAGTTCGTGCCGGATGAATCCGGAAGCCGCGGCAAGCCCTTTGAGCGCCTTCGTCTTTTCGTCGGGTTCGCTTTCGATCCGAACGTAGACGCGCGCGTGGCGCATGTCAGGCGACAATCGAACCACGCTGACGGAGAGCGGAATGGCCAGCCGCGGATCCTTCAGCTCGCCCGCGAGCATCAGGCCAATTTCGTTTCTCATTTCTTCGGCGATTCGCTCGGGCCGATGCCCCGCAATCGTCATCGTTCTACCTCAAATATATTCGATTTCCTGGCCGATCAAGTCCCTGCCGAGCATCCGCTCGGACTCCTCGGCCACGGCGCGCATGGATTCCTCTAAATGCTTATCGTCAGACGAAATGCTGACAATGCCGACAACCGACCGTTGCCACAAATCCTGATGTTCGAGTTCAGCAACTGCGACATTGAAGCGCCCGCGCAACCGGTCCTTCAGGCTTCGAAGAACCTGTCGCTTATCTTTTAGCGACCGCGCATCGGGAATGTGGATCTCCAGGGTGAGGAGGCCGATTGACATAAACCACTCCGGCCTGCAGCGCGAGGGCTCCGCTCACGAACTCAATCAAGCAGAGGCAGCTACAGGGGCGAGACGCTCGACGATGAAACATTCGAGGATATCGCCAACTTTGACGTCGTTGAAATTCGAGATGCCGATACCGCACTCAAAGCCGCTGCGGACTTCGTTCACGTCGTCTTTGAAGCGCCGCAGAGAGACGATCTTCCCGGTGTAGACAACCACGCTGTCGCGAATCACGCGTACCTCGGCGTCGCGCTTGATCGTCCCGTCCTGCACCGAGCATCCGGCAATCATGCCAGTGCCCTTAACCCGGAAAGTGTCGCGCACTTCAGCGCGGCCCAGATACGCTTCCTTGAGCACCGGCGTCAGCAAACCGGTCATCGCCTTCTTAAGTTCGTCGGTAAGCTCGTAAATGATCGTGTGGAAACGAATGTCCACGCCTTCCTGCTGCGCGATGTCCGAGGCCTTGCGATCGGCACGAACGTTGAAACCGACGATGATTGCGTTGGCCGTGGAAGCCAGCAGCACATCCGCTTCCGTGATTCCGCCGACGCTCGCGCGCACGATCTTGAGTTTCACCTGATCGGTGGAAAGCTTCGGCAGCATTTCGTTCAGCACTTCCACCGAGCCTTGCACGTCGGCCTTTACGAGAAGCATCAGTTCCTTCACCTCTCCTGCTTTCAACTGCTCGTGCAGTTGATCGAGGGTGAGGCGGCCGCTGGAAGATTTTGCCAGCGCTGCTTCGCGGAGCTTCGCCTGGCGGTATTCCACGATGTGGCGCGCCTTCGCTTCGTCCGTAACCTGAAATTGATCCCCGGCATCGGGCACGCCCTGAAGTCCCAAAACTTCCACGGGAGTGGCGGGGGCTGCGTCCTTTATTGGCTGGCCGCGATCGTTGAAGAGAGCGCGCACCTTGCCATAGACAGCGCCGCAAACGAATACATCGCCGACATGCAACGTACCGTTCTGAATGAGAACCGTGGCGACCGGGCCGCGGCCCTTATCTACACGCGATTCCAGCACGGTGCCGGTTGCAGGTACTTCAGGATTCGCTTTCAATTCGCGCAGATCGCCGACGAGGAGAATCATCTCGAGCAGGCGCGGAAGGTTCTGCTTCGTGCGCGCCGAGACTTCCACCATCACTGTGTCGCCGCCCCAATCTTCCGGCATCAATCCGCGATCTGACAGTTGCCGCTTTACGCGCTCGGGCTGCGAGTCGGGCTTATCAATCTTGTTGATCGCGACGATGATCGGCACCTTCGCGGCGCGCGCATGATCGATGGCTTCTTCCGTCTGCGGCATCACTCCGTCGTCAGCGCCCACGACGAGCACAACGATATCGGTGACCTTCGCGCCGCGCGCGCGCATGCGCGTAAATGCTTCGTGGCCCGGAGTGTCAATGAAGACGATCCGGCGGCCTTGCACGTGAACTTCGGATGCCCCAATGTGCTGCGTAATTCCGCCCGATTCGCCGGCCGCCACGTCGGTCTCGCGAATCGCGTCGAGCAGGCTCGTTTTTCCGTGGTCGACGTGGCCCATGACGGTGACGACGGGCGCGCGAGGCACGAGATTGCCGGTCGGCACTTCCTTGCTGGTTTCTTCCTGCACCAACTGCTCTTCGAACGTAACCACCTGGACGATGCCGCTGAACGATTCGGCGAGAGTTGTAGCGGTTTGAGTGTCCAGCGCCTGGTTGATGCTGGCGAAAATTCCTTTGTCGAGAAGCGCTTTCAGTAATTCCTTCGCGCGAACGTCGAGTTTCTCGGCAAGTTCGCGAACCGTGATGCCTTCCGTGATGATCACGGCGCGGGGTTCGCGCTTGACCGGCGCTGGCATCGCTTCGGCTTGGGCCGTGCGGCCTGCGCCTGGACCCGTCCGCGTTCGAACCGGGTGAAGCTTGCGTTCGCCTTCTGCAAATCTTTTTTCAATGAGCGGACGGCCGCGGGTCTGAGCCGGCTTGCGCACATAGAGCGGCTTGCCGGGCTCGGCTTTTCCAACTGGCGCGCCTCCGCTTGGTTTTGGTCCAAGAAGCGGCGCACTGCCTGGGCGAAGCGGTCCTGAGGGCCTGCTGCCAGGACGTGCCGGAAATCTCGATGGGCCGCCCGGACGCCCTGCCGGGGAGGTGCCAGGGCGACTGGCAGCGGCGGGACGAACACCTGCAGGAGCTTCGGTACGCGCACTCGCAGGCGCCTGAATCGATGGCTTTTGCGGCAGCTTCGGCATGGGCCCGAGAACTGGCTTTGGAGCCGCTGCCGCTTGTCTTCCAGCCGCTGGAGCGGTGGCTGGCCGCTGCGGGATTGACGGCTTTGGCTGCGCCGCCACCGGAGGTCTTGACGGCGCCGGAGCGACCGGTGGCGCCGCAGGGGGCTTCGCTGCAACCGGAGTGGCCGACGGCGCAGCGGGCGGAGGCGCAGGACTTGCCACTGAGCTCGAGATTGGTGCTCTCGCAGGAATCGGGGGCCGGGGAGGCGGCGGAGCAACCGGGTGCGCGGCTACCGCAGGCACTTCCGGAGCTGGCTTGGCGGCTACTGGCGCCACCGGATGTGCTACGGGAGCCGGTGCCGGCGGAGGCGCGGGCCTCGCGGGTTTCGCTTTCGCGGCCGCGGCCTTCGCCTGTTTCTCAGCTTCTGCAGCAGCTTCGTCGTTCGCCAGCTGTTGAAAGTGCTTCCGCACGAGCACGGCGTGATCAACATCGATCGAACTCGAGTGCGTCTTCTTTTCGGTGACACCGATTTCGGGAAGGTAATCAATCAATACCTTCGCTTTGATTTCCAGCTCTCGCGCCAGCTCGTTAATTCGGATTTGATTCGCGTCTGACATGTATTGGGTTTATTCGTCTACCTTCGGCGGTTCGGGATTCTCGGCTTCTCCGTCCGCATTCTCTTCGCCAGCCGGCGTCTCGGCCGGCGCTTCAGTGGAATTCTCTTCCGCGTTCGACTCTTCGGTGGTGGCTTCTCCCGCGGGCGCTTCTTCGACGTTTGATTCTGCCGTGAGCGTTTCTTCGGCCGTCGTTTCCTCGACGGCTGTTTCTTCCGCGGATGCTTCTTCCGCAGGAGCTTCCGCGGGCGGCGCGCTCCCTGCCCGCGCAGCCTCGGCGCGTTCGGCCGCCGCTCTCGAAATCTCAGCAGCAGCTTCCGCGGCTTGCTGCGCTTCCAGGCCTTCGAAATACAGCGCGACCGACTGGTGGATCTTCTCCACCATTTTTTCGCCGATGCCGGGGATTTCCACCAATTGCTCCGGCGTCATATCGGCGAGCTTCTCGATCGAACTGATTCCATGCGACTCGAGCTTTTCAATTGTTTTCGGCCCGACGCCCTGGAGTTCTGAAAGCGAAGTGCCGGGCGACGTCAGCGCGGTCATTTGCGCTTCAATCTCGCGCCGCTTTTCTTCTTCGCTCTTGATATCGATATTCCAACCGATTAGCTTGCTCGCCAGGCGAACATTCTGGCCCTTCTTGCCGATGGCAAGCGACAGTTGCGTATCCTCGACGATCACTTCGAGGCGCCGCTCTTCGGGATCCACAATCTGGACGCGAGTGACTTTCGCGGGACTCAATGATTTCTGGGCGAACGTCAGCGTGTCTTCGTTGAATGGAATGATGTCAATTTTTTCGCCGCGCAGCTCGCGGATGATGGATTGCACGCGCATGCCCTTCATTCCGACGCACGCGCCGACGGGATCGACTTCCTTGTCGCGGCTTTCGACGGCAATTTTTGTGCGCTCGCCCGCCTCGCGCGCCACGGCGCGAATCTGAACGGTGCCGTCGTAGATTTCCGGCACTTCCATTTCGAAGAGACGCTGAACAAGAGCGGCGTCTGCACGCGATACGACGACTTGCGGCCCCTTCGCGGCGCGTTCGACCGCGCGAATCGTCACGCGCAGACGATCGCCCACGTTGTATGTTTCGAGACGCGATTGCTCGCGCTTGGGCATGCGGGCTTCCGTGCGGCCCATGTCCATGATGATGTCGGGGCCTTCCATGCGCTTGACAATGCAGTTCACAAGTTCGCCGACGCGCGTGTGGTATTCGTTGTAGATCGTATCGCGCTCGGCTTCGCGCACTTTTTGCAGAATGACTTGTTTTGCAGTCTGCGCGGCGATGCGTCCCAAGACTTCGGTGGGCTTTGGCTGCGTGACTTCCTGGCCCGCTTCGATATCCGGCTGCTGCTTTCGCGCGTCGGCAAGGGAGATTTCGCGAAGCGGATCGGCGACTTCATCCACGACAATGCGGACCGAAAACACGTCCACGTGCCCGGTCTCGGCATTGAACTTCGAGCGCAGATCCTCCTCGGTCTTGTAGTACTTCCGCGCTGCGACAACCATCGCGTCTTCGATAGCCGCGACGATCACTTCCGGTTCAATATGCTTTTCCCGGCTGATCTGCTCGATTGTCTGGTACAGCAGACTCGCCATGCGTCTTGCTCCCCTTCGAAACCCAAGTCACGACTAAATCTCCACAACCAAATTCGCCTTGCGAATTCCCGCGAACGGCAAATTCAACTCCCGGTCGCGAACGGACAGCTTCACGTTGCCATCCGAAATGCCTGCCAGACGGCCCTCGAAATACTTCGAGTTCTCGACCGGCTCGTTCAGCCAGATCTTTGCAAGCCGCCCGCTAAACCGCGCATAATCTGCGGGCTTAATCAATTTGCGATCGAGTCCGGGAGAACTGACCTCGAGCACGTAACTCGGTCCCGGCACCAGGTCTTCGACATCCAGAATCACGTTCAGTTGCTGGCTTACGCGCTCGCAGTCCTGATGCGTGATGCCACCGCCCTGTGGGCTCGCCTCGGTAGGGTTGCGATCGAGATAGACTCGCAGAAGCCGCTGCTTCCCCACCAGCCATTCGATATCGAAAATGTCGAGGCCTTCCGACCGGGCTACTCGTTCGGCCGCCTCACGAATCTTATCCAGGTCCATCGCCGTCGCCGTAAGTCTGGTCGCCGCAAGGCGGACGGCTTTCCCGCCGTCGTCCGGCGGGACTACTCCCGCCTCGCGCGCCTTGCGAATTTCTCGCGCAACAAAAAAGTGGGCTCGCGCCCACTGTGTCGTTCGACCCTGCTGGAAACAGCTAAGTATAGCGGCTGTACGGCCTAAAGGCAATACCGCCACCGGACACCTCGGGCCGTCAAATTTCGCGCGAAAGACTCGCAACCAAGCCGAGAAAACCATTCGCCACAAAATATTGTACTGGTTGCATTTACTGACGATCGCGGACGACCCAGCGACACCGGGAAAATGTCTCCCGTCGAGTGCCGCCCGGAATGACACTTCCTCGATTTGATCTTGTCGCTTGAGGCGAGAATCCGGTCGAAGGCCGCTCCCGGAAGGAGCGGCCTTCGGTTCGAGCAAGTTACTTACTGCTGAGGCTTTGGCGGAGCGCTCGCGGCCGGACGCGGTGTGGCGGGTTTCGGTGTTGCAGCACCACTCTTCACCGGATACGCCTGATCGAACAGCCTGACGATGTCCTGTGTGATATCGATGTTGTTCGCGGCGTAGACCACGGGAGTGTTCTGCGCCGAGATGTCGAAGACTACAGTGTAGCCATTTTCTTTCGAATACTTGTCAATCACGTCGAGCATCTTGCGGCCAATGCGATCTACGATTTGCCGCTGGTCCTCGTTCCCATCGTCTTGGAGCTCCTGCTGTTTGCGCTGGAACGAACGAGTCAGACGGTCGCCATCTTGCGCGAGGCGCTGCTTCTCTTCGTCGCTCAACGTTGTTGCGCCGTTCCGAAGCCGTGTCTGAATATCCTCAATCTGCTTTCGAATGTTATCAAGCTCGGTCTGGCGGGGCGTGTACTTGGATTGGAGTTCCGCAGCCGCCTGCTTGCCTTCGCTCGAAGTGGTGATGGCATTCTGAATGTTGATAACGGCGGTCTTGCCTGCTGCTCCCGCCGCAGGGGCGGACTGCCCCCAAACCGCCGGGACAAGGAGTAACGCCATCAGGCCCGGTATTGCCACTCGCATCTTCATTCCTTACTCCTTCTGTGGGGAAAATAAAGGCTAACGCAAAACCGCGATTATAGCCGCCGCGTCTACGACGGGTCAATGAGATTCAAGCTACACTCGCGCCCTTTCACTCTCTACTGCTATCTCGGGATCGGAACAAGGAGCACTTGATCGTTGTTCTGATCCACGACTACCGCCAAATTCAACTTCGGATCGATCGCCACCGAGAACTGTTGCGACCCGCTAATTCCGAGCATCACCTGGACTTTCTGGTGAAGCAAATCGACAACCGACGCCGTATTGCTCGCCGTATTGATTGTGACGAGCGAACTCGTCTGAAAGTTGTATGCGAGAGATGTGGGATTGATGCCGACGCGAAGTCGAGTCTGGATAAAGCTCACCGGATCGACAATCACGACGTTGTTGTTGAGACTGTCGGCGATCAAGAACTTGTTTTCCGCCGGATCGTATTCGACGCCCGTCGGATCCTCATAACCGGTCAAGCGAGTGAGCAACTGGTCCGTGGTGAGGCTGATGATGTCCACCGTGTTCGTTCCGGAGTCCTGCGGGGGCGGCGCGGCCGCAACAGCGACAATGTTATCGACGGGATCAATCGCGAGCGCGAGCGGCGCTTGATCGACGCTCAGGCTCAAGATTGCCGGCGGAGTGGCCGTCGGCAGGCCTTCGATCGAGAACAAGCTTAAGTTATTCGAAATGTTATTTACGGCAATCACGGTTGCGGTATCCGCGTTGATCGCCAAACCAGTCGGAGTATTGCAATTCGAGCAATTCGCGATTGGCGATGGCGCGACGATCAATTGATTCACGTCGTCGATGATCGAGAAATCGTTGCTACTGCTATTCGCGACGACGGCTAATCCAAGCCGCGGCAACACCGCGACGCCATTGGGGCCAGTCCCGACCGAAATTGGCGGAAACGCGGTGCCGCTCGCGAGATTCACGATCGTGACATCGTTCGAGAGAGAATTCGTCACGATGGCGAGATCGCGATCGGTATCAATCGCTACTGCCACCGGGCTAGTCCCCACGGAAACGGGCTGAATCACCGGAAGTTCCCGGATGTTCGAGACTGTTAGATCTGGATTCTGAACATCCACAACATAACGGCGCGCGGACGTCAGCATGCTCGCGGGAACGGTCGCGACTAGCTCGCGGCAGATTCCGCCGCTGCAACTCGCGGCGACGGACGTAGTCGGCACGGCAGTTCCATCGAGACGGACCTCGGCACCAGTTTCAAACCCGTTTCCGATGACCGTCAATGAGAGCGGATTCGTCGATGTAAGAGTCGAATCGGGGCTGAGCTGCGTGATATGTAGGGCGCGAACCGCGCCCAACGAAAACACGGAAACCATGTTGCTGCCCTGGTTCACGACGACGGCGGAATCGGTGGTTGGATCAATCGCGACGGCGACGGGATTCGGGCCTACGGTTACGGTGCCGAGAAACAGCTGAGTGCCGAGGTCGAAGACGCTCAATTGGTCGCTCTGATTATTGAGGGTGACGCCGATGTTCGTGAGCGGATTTACGGCCGACGCCACTTGGGATTTATCGTACGTGATGGTAGCGACTGAATTATCGAGCGCATTGAAAAGCGTGATCGATGTGCTGCCCGGGTCTGTGAGAATTGCCTCGTTGGTTTCGGGATCGAATCCGATTCCCTGCACCGAAGGCGTAATTGTGAGAGTCGCGACGACACCCGGCGCCCGCCCACCTTCTCCTCCAAGGTCGACGACGCTAACTGTGCCCGTGCCGCCCGGCGTGACGATCGCCCAATTTAACTTTTGGACGATTGCCACTTCAGGACTGAGGCCCGTGCTGACCGGATTTGAGCTTCCTCCGATCTGCGGATACACAGTTGGCGGCGTCGTGGACAAATCCACGACGGTCGCTACGTTTGTGGATTGATTCGCGATCAGCGCGCGATGCGTCAGTGAATTGACGCCGACGGAGAATGGGTTGATAGGCGTAGTCGACGGCGACGGAGGGGGAAGCGCAGGGCAGGCACCACTGACCAGCGCAGTCAGGCAAACCGTCGTCACCGCCTGCGTGCTCAAGTTCACTACCGACGCCTGATTCGTTCCGTTGTTTGGGACGATCGCGACATTCAAAAGATTGTCAACCGCGACTCCGGTCGGAGACTGGCCGACGGGAATCGTAACCGCCGGGGATCCGAGCGAATTGAGATTGATGAGAGAGATCGAACCTTCCGTGGTGTTTGCGATCACCGCGGTCGCGGTCGCCGTATTAATTGCCACAGCGGACGGACCGGGGGTAGCAGTTGAACCGACGACCACGTTTGGCGGTCCGCCGGTCGGGAGTGACGACGCCGTCGGTGTAATAGCCAAATTCAGTGCCGCGATCGAAGAATTCCCGGATGTGACTCCGGCGTTTTGAATGACGAGCGGGAAAAGTCCCGCAGTTCCAAAATCCGTGCCCGAAAGTACGGTGTCCAGCAGGCGCGGATCCGGATTGTAAGGATCGTTTGGATTATTCGCGTTATTCGGCAGGCTGGCCGGCCGCGATTGACCGTCAAAGGTGACGGTCGTCGAGGGCGAATAAAACCCACCCGTAAATCCGACCGTCTGCGCACCCGTTGAATTCTGGGGAATGCTCACGGGCGCGGAAGATATCAAGCCGGGCCGCACAGCGGACACGGTCAGGTTCAACGCAGGTGATGAGTTGCAATTCGGAACGCACTGAGACTCAACCGAGAGCGCCAGTGAGCCAGCGGTTTGCAATAGTGGCGCGGCGATGCGCGCCCGAATCGTCGTGGCGTTTATGAGAGTGGTCGTGACAAAGTCGGTGCTGCCATTTACGAGGACCGAACTCGTCGAGAAATATTCCGTCCCAACCAAATAGACATCCTGGAACAAGGAGCCCTGCGCTGCTGTAATGGGATCGATGGTCGTAAGCGTCGGGACTGCGGAGGCGCCCACTGAAATCATAAACGATCCAGTTTTGGATTGATCCTGACTTGAGGTCGCGGTGATCGTCACGGTGCCCGGAGTCGGACTCGGGGCGGTATAAACACCGCCAGGGGTGATAAATCCAAGGGTGGTGTTTCCGCCGGCAATACTATTGACGGACCATGTGACCTGAGTATTCGCGGTGCCTGTTACGCAGGCTGTCAACGCGTACGACTCTCCAGTCTGCATGGAGGCGGAAGTCGGAGGTATTGGAGAGGTAGCGGTGCACGAATACGTCGCGGGGATTATCTTGACGCGAATTCCGGAATCGATCGTAACTACCGAAACGCCGAAATCGTTGGTGTCCACCACGCTCGTCGCCACTACGTCGATCGTTGCAGGAAAAGGGACGACAGGCGGGGCGGTGTAAAGGCCGGTCGAGGTCACCGCTCCGAGGGCCGAGCTATTGCAAGTCGGCGTCGGGTTCGCGGTGGGTGAGGCAGTGCAAACTTCCCAAGTGACGGTCTGCGTGGAAGTGCCGGTGACCGTTGCGGTGAATTGTTCGCTCCCGTTGGGCTCAACTGTCGCGGTGCTGGGCGTCACCGTGACCGCTATCTTTGGCGTGTTGCTGCCGCAGCCGGGGATCACAAGGATTGCAAAAATCGCTGCGGCTAGTTTCCAATCTCTCATCCCATTTCCTCCCCAACGGTAACGGCCCCAAAATGCCGGAAAAGCTGGTTCCACGCCCCATCGGCCACGGAACTAAGCCGAAGCGCCTGCCAGCTAGAAAGTCCGGCTGACGGTAAAGCGAAACGTGTGATGAGGCTCCAGCAGACTTGTCGGAAGCCTCTGCACATCGTGATCGAGAATGTTGTCGAGCTGCGGAATAATCTGCGTGGCCAGAACTCCGGTAGGCGACGTGCCTCCGGGCAGAGAGCGCAACAGATCATCGCTGATAAAAAAAGCGCCGCGCGGCGAAACAACTGTCTGATCGAGTGTCAACGGATTATACGCATAGTAAAAGCGGAATGGCGCATTGACAATCGGCAGCTGCACGACGAACTCGATTCCAGAAGACGCGCGCGGCCGCCAATTGGTTCCCGGCGCCAGCGGCAGTTGCGGCGCTACATTCGTGTTTGGAAAATACGAGTTCGGAAATTCCTGTTGTAACAAGTTGAGCGATGAGGGCGCAAGAGCGAGCTGGTCGCGCCTCAAAATGCCATCAATACCGAGATCGGTAAACAAGCTCATGCTCACCGGTCCCGCAATCGGGATGCGATATTCGAAATTGCCCACAGCTTGCGTATCGCCGCCGGGGCGCGTGGCCACATAATTCAACACCGGAATGCTGACCACCTCGAGCGTCGGGCTTCCGTTTTGATTCAACCTCGTCGGATTGAGGAAGGCGACCGCTGTAGAGTTTGCCGTCGGAATGAAGACGTACGGCGAAACCGTGAAGAAATCAAAGCCGCGGATGTCATTTTCACCGCCCAGATAAAACCGGTTCTGGGGAGGTTCCACCTTACCGCCGAATCCTGTGCCGACCGCGGCCAGGAAACGCATTCCAATCACGTTGCGCCGCTTGTTAATGTGATGAAAGTATGTGGTCGTAAATGTGTTCGTGATCGTATTGGTGTTTCCACCAAGTGGGCCGCCCTCGAAACCGAGGCCGTAGAAGAAGCTCTTTCCGCCGGTCGGATTGAGCTGGGAATTGACCGTGCTATACGAGAGCGTCGGCGTGACTTTGCTCTGATGAATGCCGTTCAGCGCCGAAGGGCCTGCAAGGCTTTGGAACTGGAGAGATTCGAATAGCAATTGAGACGACTGGCTGATCGCGGTGATGTTCGTCGTAGTGTAACCGTAGGTGACGCCGAGTCGAGTAAAGGAGAATCGGCGAATCGGGTAGCTGGCGAAGAGAGTGAAGCCTTTGGTGTCGGTATTGTAGTTCTGTTCGATTGCAGGGTTGACGGTCACTTGCTGCCCGACCAACAACGATGTTTCACGCTGCTGGTTGTAGTCGAAGCGCTGTGAGAACACCGTGAAGCCGGTCGAGATTGGGCGGTCAAAAAGATACGGCTCGGTAAAACCAAACACGAGATTCCGCTGGCGGTCGCCGACTGCCGCCGAAAAAGTGAGAGTCTCGCCGAGACCCAGGAAATTGTTCGTCTGGTACGACAGGCCAATGAAGCTGCCAGCGAGGCCGCTGACGCCTCCATTCAAGCTGATGGACTGCTTTCCCTTTTCCTTGACCTTGAGATTGATATCGACCGTGCCGGCCTTGATATTGCGCTTCAGTTCGGCGTTCTCCGGCTTGATCACTTCGAAGTAACCGAGCTGGTTCAACCGCAGAATGCTGACTTCCCACAGGCGATTGTTGAATAGCTGGCCCTCATCCAGAAGGATTTCGCGGCGAATGACCTTGTCGCGCGTGGTGGTGTTTCCGCTGAAATCAATGCGGCGCACGAAGAATTGCTTTTGCTGGTCGAAAACCATGGTGACGTCGATTGTCTTCTTCGCATCGTCCGGCTCGAACTGCGGCTCAGACGTGAAATCGATGTAGCCAAATTCGCCGTACAGTTTCTTGTAGTTGTCGAAGGCTTTGCGGAGCTTGTCAGCGTCGAAAATATCTCCCTTTTTCAACGGAAAAACCTTCTCGAGAAATTCCGGTTTGAAAAAGAGGCCCTGATCCGGGTCGGCGCTTCGGACCGTCAAATTCCCCATCCGGTATCTGTCGCCCTCTTCGATCTTGATCGTTATGTCGGTGCGTTTGCCGTGGGCGCGCCCGACTCCCGGTATCGGCAGCGGCAGGCCCGAGCGATCTTCCTCGACTGTGTTCAGGACGGCTTCATGAACGATGACGCGGAAGAAGCCGTGATTCTGGTAGAGGCCGCGAATTCCGACCTCTTCGTCTTCTTCGAGTTTGTTCTGATCGAACGTCTTGCTCCAAATGTCGAAATCGGTGAAGTACAAGGGAACTGAGATCGGCCGCGAATGTCGCATCGCTCGAATGATCCTGCGCGCCGAAAAGGATTTATTGCCTTCGATGATAATCTTCCCGACCTTGACCTTCGGCCCTTCATCGATATTGAAAACGAGCTTGACGGCATTCGTTGCTGCGATTCTTTCAAACGTCGGCCGCACGACCGCGAATTGACGCCCGTGCTCGGCGAGCAATTGTTTGATCACCGTTTCGGCTTTCTTAATTTTTGTGGGATCGAACTGGCTCTCCACGGTGAGCCCGACTTTTTTATCCTTGAACGCGTCGAGAATGTCCGATTCGCTGATGGATTTGTTTCCCTTGTACTCGATGCGGCGAATGATCGGGCGTTCTTGGACATAGAACACGATGATCTTGGCGTTGGGATCGTTCGGGCTGTCTTCAACTTCCACGCGAACATCTTCAAAGAATTGTGTGTTCCAGAGTGCGAGGAAATCGCGGCGGACGGCTTCGTCACTATAGACATCGCCCTGCCGCGAGAAAATTCGCGCCATCAGAGTGTCGCGCGCGATGCGCCGGTTCCCTACGAATTCGATGCGTTGGATGGTGAATTTTTGTTCTTGCGGGGAACCCTGGGCGCACAACGACGGCGCACCAGCCGCGCCGAGTGCGCAGACAGCGAGAAAGTACAGGAAGACGTGCAGGAATAATGATCCGCTTGCGGCCGCACGTCTGCTCATGGCCGCACTCCCCCGCCCAAGTTTATTTACTCCCCGCTGGACCGCACCCAGTCCAGCTCGCGCGTGTAGGATTCCTAGTGGGCTACCGGGGTTGCTTCCACCAGGGGACGGAACGCCAAGCCTTCGCTCGAGAGATAAATCTCGAGCGTGGCAGGACGTT
Organism: Candidatus Acidiferrales bacterium; assembly: GCA_049279675.1. Lineage (GTDB taxonomy): Bacteria > Acidobacteriota > Terriglobia > Acidiferrales > UBA7541 > Palsa-147. Next base: position 6,860 of record JBAPOP010000126.1, on the reverse strand, counting down.
GCAAGCCGCCCTGTATCAACGCCTCCGAAAGTGGGTCTTCGACGTACTTCTGCAGCGCGCGTCGGAGCGGCCGCGCGCCGTAATTTCGGTCCGTGCAGGTTTTCTCGAGAATCCAATGTCTTGCTTCCGGCGTCATCGAGACTTGCACCTGGCGGTGAACCAGCGTTTCGTTCAGCTGGCTAACAAGCAAATCAATGATGCGCAGTAGATCGTCATCCGTGAGCGAATTGAACACAATCACTTCGTCCAAGCGGTTCAAAAATTCCGGATTGAAAATCCGCCGGACTTCGCCCATCACCAGATCATCCTGGCTCTTCGCCATTGCCTCGTCACCGGCCGATTGAAAGCCGAGTGCCGACTGCTTCTGCAACTGGCGGGCCCCAATATTCGAGGTCATGATAATAATCGTGTTCCGGAAATCCACGGTGTTGCCGAGCCCGTCGGTCAACTGTCCGTCCTCGAAAACCTGGAGCAAGATGTTGTACACGTCCGGATGCGCCTTTTCAATCTCATCCAGCAAAATGATTGAATAGGGGGTGCGGCGCACGCGTTCGGTCAATTGGCCGCCCTCTTCATATCCGACGTATCCCGGAGGCGCGCCGATCAGTTTCGACACGGAGTGCTTTTCCATGTATTCGGACATGTCGAATCGAATCAGCGATTTTTCGCTGCCGAAAAGGAATTCACCGAGGCGGCGCGCAACCTCCGTCTTGCCGACGCCGGTGGGACCCAGGAACAAGAAGCAGCCAACCGGGCGGCCCGGAGCTTTCAAGCCTGCGCGGCTGCGGCGGATCGCGCGAGCGAGCGCGGTGATGGCGCGATCCTGGCTGATGACGCGGCGATGAAGTTCTTCTTCAATGCGCATCAGCTTGTGCTGCTCATCTTCCTTAATCGCGCTGACTGTGACGCCCGTCCAGCGGGCGACCACGTCTTCGATGTCTTCGCGGCCCACGACTCCGGTCGTCGAGTCGTCAATCTTCAATTTCTCGCGCAATTGGCGCAGATGTTCTTTTTCCTTGCGCTCTTCTTCGGAATAGAAGCGCGCCTTCTCGAACTCGTGATTCGCGATGGCCGTTTCCATCCGGTGCGTAATGAATTTCACGCGCTTTTGCACTTCGGAAACTTCATCCGGAAGCATGGCCTGGCGCAGCTTCACGCGGGCGCCCGCTTCGTCAATCAAATCGATCGCCTTGTCGGGCAGGAAGCGGTCTGAAATATATCGATTCGAGAGATACACTGCGTACCGAACGGCTTCATCGGTGTAGGTGACGGCGTGGAATTTCTCGTAGCGGTCGCGCACGCCCTGCAATACGAGGATAGTCTCGTCTTCGGTAGGCGCGCTCACCTTCACTGCCTGGAAGCGCCGCTCGAGCGAACGATCCTTTTCGACAGACTTGCGGTATTCGCCGGGAGTCGTTGCGCCGATGCACTGAATTTCGCCGCGGCTCAGAGCCGGCTTCAAAATGTTCGCCGCGTCAAGAGAGCCTTCCGCGGAACCGGCGCCGACGAGCGTATGAACTTCGTCGATGAAAATGATGGCGTTTTGACTCTCCATCAATTCCTTCATGATCGTCTTCAGGCGTTCTTCAAATTGTCCGCGGTATTTGGTTCCAGCGACGATCAACGATAGATCGAGCGACAGAATTTGTTTGTCTGCGAGAAACGGCGGAACGTCGCCATCCGCAATCCGCTGCGCAAGGCCTTCCACGATCGCCGTCTTGCCGACGCCTGGTTCACCGATCAGCACGGGATTATTCTTCGTGCGGCGGCACAAGATTTGAATCGCGCGTTCCAGTTCCCGCTCGCGGCCGACCAGCGGATCGAGCTGGCCTTCCATGGCGGCTTGAGTGAGATTGCGGCTGAATTCTGCGAGCAGGGATGCTTCCTTGGGTCGGTTCACCGGAATTTTCTCCCCGGCGCCTCGCTGGAGTTCCTCGCGTACCGTGGACAACCGGAGACCGCGCTCCTGCAATATCTCGGCGCCGAAAGACTTCTCCTCCCGCAACACGCCGAGGAGCAAGTGCTCGGTCCCAACATGCTTGTGACCAAGACGCTCCGCTTCTTCCGCGGCGTAACTGATGATGCGCTTGCATTCCTGACTGAGCGGCACATCCACCGAAGTGGAAATGCGCTCGCGCACCGTGATTCGGGATTCGATCTCTTTGCGGATGGACTCGATGGAGCCATTCGAACGCAGAAAGCGGTTTGCCAGTTGCTTGTCTTCGCGCAGCAGTCCGAGCAACAAATGCTCCGTCTCAATGTAAGGGCTGCCGTACTGGCTGGCCTCATAGCGAGCAAAGAAGATCACTCGCCGCGCCTTTTCTGTGTAGCGTTCAAACACGGGTCACCCGCGCTCTCCCGGGGCAATCGCCCCAGTTCCGGCCGCCTCCGCACCCGAGATTGGGCGCGATGCCGGAACTTCCGTAGCCGGGATAAGCATGCCGTGTTCGAATTGAAGAACCCGGTCGGCCCGCCTGGCCAGTGAAAGGTTATGCGTCGCCAAAACTGAAGTAAGACGGTGGGACTTATGCAGGCGCTGCATCAATTCAAAAATGAGCTCTGCATTTCGTTCGTCCAAATCCCCCGTCGGCTCATCGGCTAGAAGCAGCTTCGGTCCGCTCACCAAAGCGCGCGCAATCGCCACGCGCTGTTGTTCGCCACCGGAAAGTTCTCCGCAGGCCTGGTGCTCGCGACCTCCCAAACCTACTTGACCCAGCCACTCGCCCGCCGATTGAAGCGCCGCCTCACGCCGGATTCCTTGGATCATGAGAGGCATCGCGACATTTTCCGCAGCGCTAAAATCGGGCAGCAAATGATGCCGCTGCCAAACGAAACCGACTGCGCGACTACGAAACTCCGCGAGTTCGAGCTCGGCAAACGCTTCAAGCGAATTCCGTTCGAAGTATATAGCACCGCTCGTTGGAGTGTCCAGCGCAGCCAGCATATGTAGGAGTGTGCTCTTACCGGCTCCCGATGGCCCGACGATGGCCACCATCTCACCGCGCGCGATTGAAAAACTCACGTCGTTGAGCGGAGTTATTTCCGCAGAGCCTGAGCGGAAGGATTTTCGCAAGGCTTCGACACGGAGTAGTACGTTGGAGGCGTCAGTGGCTGCGATTCTCGCCGCTGGCTCCTTCACCATGACTGCTCCGTAGCTAGCTTGTCCCGGCATATGCTTACATCTGTACTCAATTTAGATGCCGAACTCCGACTGGCGTATGTCCTTGTGTTGTCAAAACTTAACACAAACCTACAGATGGACCAGTGAGATAACATTCCACTTTTTTGGCTCAAAAGTGCCAACGACCGCGCTTCTTGCTCCGCCTAAGCCGCTGTACCATAAAGAGATTCTGCATCCCGGCTCGCCCACAAGCTATAGGACTTCGGTCCAGGTTGCGCCCTACGCAAGTCCCATCAGTTCTCACTCAAATCGGAGAATCTCTACCGGGAAAATCCGCGACGCCGCGCGCGCGGGCACGAGTGTCGCGAGGCTGCAAATCGCGAGCGAAGCGGCAGCAATCCAAATGGCATCGAACGCGCTCGAACGGAACGGCACGTAGGGAATCGCGTACACTTCCGGATTCAGCGGAATGAGCCGCCACGCGTTCGCAATCCAACTGAGGCCGTATCCGCCAATAAGTCCGCACAAAGTTCCGATCGCGCCAACGACGAATCCCTGAAAAACGAAGATGCGCCGGATTTGCGCGCGGCGCGCTCCCATCGCAACGAGCACAGCAATGTCGCGGGCTTTGTCGGCGACGGTCATCGTAAGCACGACAAGAATATTCAGCCCGGCTACGAATGTAATCAATCCGATGAATAGCGCGGTGACCAGCTTCTCGAGGCTCAGTGCGCGAAAAAGCGCGCGATTCTCATCGACCCACGTGGTAGTCGTAAATCCCGGGCCAGCTTCTCGCACCAGAGCGTCCGCGATTTTCGCGGCGTCATCGAGGCGCGTCACGCGAACTTCAAGGAGACTCACGACGTCGCCGATGTCGGCCAGGCCTTGCGCGGACGACAACGTCACGAATCCCCAATTTGCGTCGTAATCGTAAAAGCCCGAATCGAAAATTCCTGAGATGCGGAATCGCCGTGACTTCGGAACCAGTCCGTACGGCGTCAGCGATCCTTGCGGGCTCGTCAGTGTGACGTAATCTCCTACGCCAACTTTCAATTCGTCCGCCAGAATCTTTCCGACGAGGAGCGCCTGAATTCGTTCGGCGTCCGGCGCAAAATTCGCTGATCCTGAAACGATTCTGCGGAGCGCTTCATCGGAGCGACTCTCCAACTCCGGATCGATTCCCTTAAGGACGATTCCTCGCGCACTTCCGCCGGACGAAAGCAAGACAGTGTTGTAAATGGCGGGAGCGATCGAGTGGACGCCAGGAACTTTCTCGAGGCGGGCAATGAGTCCAGCATAGTCGCGGATGCCGTCGGTGCTAATCGGCTTCAGATTGACGTGTGCGGTCACACCCAGAAGCCTGTCGCGTAGCGCCTGGCGGAATCCCGTGTTCATCGCGAGAGCGATAACGAGAGTCGCGACTCCCGCTCCGACGCCAACCATCGAGAGTAGCGTAACCAGCCGGAGCACGGCGGGGCGGTGGGGCGAGCGGAGATACCGCAACGCCACCATCCATTCGAAGCTCATTTGGTTTCGCCGGCAGCTTCCGCGCGCGCGGTGCCGAGCGGCCGCAAGAGCGGAAAGAGGACCACGTCGCGGATGGAGTGTGAATTTGTCAGGAGCATGACGAGACGGTCGATTCCAATTCCTTCGCCTGCCGTCGGCGGCATGCCTTGCGCCAGAGCGCGAATGTAATCTTCATCGAGTTGTTTGGGAGCTTCGTCGCCGCCGCGCTCGATTTGCGCGCGAAAGCGCTTTTCTTGCTCCTCGGGATCGTTCAGCTCGGAGAAGCCATTTGCGATTTCCGTGCCGCCGATAAACAGCTCGAAGCGCTCCGCGACTGAAGGATCGTCCTGGCGGCTCTTTGAGAGTGGCGACACATCGGTCGGAAAATCGAATATAAACGTTGGCTGAATTAGGCGGCTCTCGGCTACCGCTTCGAAGATGTCCGCAATGGTTCTGCCCAGTGGATTGCCTTTTTCGACTGAGCCCGCCAGAATCTCACCAAAAACTCCTTTTAGAATACGCAAGTGCGCGAGGACAGGCGCTGGCGTCTCAAATACGGGTAATGCGTCGTGAGTGATCGTTAATTGTTGGTGTGCCTTACGAAGGGCTACACGAAGAGAATCAACGCTGCCGAAGGCATTGCGGTCGGGGGGCGAACCCGCCTCCGCCGGCCAGTAATTCAGAATTGCGTCCCGCATCGTGAGACGCTCGAAGTGCGAAAAATCGATTTCGTTCTCGCCATACGGAATTTTCTTACTTCCGCATATCGTCTCGGCAAGACCCGAAATCAACGCTTCGGTGAGATCCATCAACTCGCGATAATCCGCGTACGCCTGGTAAAACTCGAGCATGGTGAATTCCGGATTGTGGAGCGCGTCGATACCTTCGTTCCGGAAATTCCGGTTGATTTCGTATACGCGATCGAGGCCGCCAACGATCAGCCGTTTCAAATACAGCTCTGGCGCAATCCGCAAATACAGGTTCACGTCGAAGGTGTTGTGGTGGGTTACGAATGGACGCGCCGTGGCGCCACCGGCGATCGGATGCATCATCGGTGTTTCGACTTCGATGAAACCGCGACTATCGAAGTAGCGGCGCATCTCCACGATGATCCTGGCACGCTTGACGAATATCTCGCGCACACCTTCGTTCGCGATCAGATCGAGATACCTGTGCCGGTAGCGGAGATCCACATCAGCCAGCCCATGCCACTTTTCCGGAAGCGGTAGAAGGGCCTTTGTCAGCAATTCGATACCTTCCACCCAGACGGTGAGTTCATTCGTCTTCGTCCGAAAGAGATGGCCGGAGACGCCGACGATGTCGCCGAGATCAAGGGAGCGAAAAAGTTCAAACACTTCCGGGCCAACCACGTCCAGCTTGACGTAGAGCTGAAGCCGCTTTCCCTGGCCGAGGATATGGGCAAATCCGGCCTTTCCATGTGGCCGAAGCGCGACAACTCTGCCGGCGACGCGGACGTTTACCGTTTCGGATTGCAATTCCTCCGCGGTGCGCGATTCATGTTTTTGCGAGATCTCAGCCGCAGTGATCGTTGCGTCGTATTTATGGGGATATGGGTTGCGTCCCTGCGCGGATATTTCCGAGAGTTTTTTCTTGCGCTGTAGAAACTGATCGAGAGGCTCGAATTCCAATCAAAAGTCCTTTCACTTGGGTCGTGCGGCAGTATAGCGGCGCGGTTCCAATAGCGTCAAGGAACGCCGCCTAAGTTCTGGTATACTTCGGCAAACGCGGAGGCCTCCTAGGTGCTATCCCGGGTCCGGGCGTATCTTTTTCCTCATCGAAGCGTGTTGCAGGATTGGATCGGCGCCCTTCCGCCGCGCCAAATGCAAACATTCAGAACTCTCAGGCAACAGTGGGATTCTGCCTACGCTATGGGGAGCGTCGCACTTGAAGGCTCATTCGAGCTGCGCGATGACGGGAACGACCGGTGTGCGGCGGAACAAGCCAAAATCGCCGGCGAGTTGCTTGCGCGCCTTGCTGACGACCTGATTTCAGCGTGCAAGATCATGGAAGATGAAGCGCGGCATTTCGCGGATATTCCGGCGGTTGAACCCCTTGATCCTTCGAACTTTCGGACCCCGTCAATCATATGGCCGATCTCGGTGAGCCGTATTCTTCATCAGGTGGCTTTTGGCGCGCGGAACCGGTTCTTTCACAAAGTGCGGACGCTCGAGCGAACGGTCGAAGCACTTGCCGATGAGTTCACGCACGCTCT
>JBAPOP010000125.1:0-20840 GCA_049279675.1 Candidatus Acidiferrales bacterium | reverse complement strand
GCGCAGGTGCGGGCGCGGATCCCGGCGCTGGCGGCGGCGTTGGGGCTGCAGGCGTCTGCGCCTGAATCCCGCTCACACCAAAACACAAAACAATCGCGGCCACGCCCGCGAGACGCAATGCAACACGCTGCACTCGATTCATCGTTTCTCCTTGGAAGATTTCTTTTCCAACATCGATTGCATAATTCTTATCTCGGCCCGTTGGGAGTTGTCCGCATCGGTTGCGAAATTGAACACGTCGGCGTCCTGCCCCGCGCCCGCCGTATCAAACAAATCTTTCACCATGATCAGTGCGCCGTTATGGTGCTGAATCATTCCCGTCAAAAACAGGCGGTCGAATTCGGCGCCCTTCGCGTTGCGAAGCGCTTCCACCTGTTCCGGCGTCAGCATACCGGGCATGAGGGCCATCGGTTTACCGGAAGTATCCATTTCGGGCATTCCCGGCATCGCCGTGGAGATGGGTTCTCCCCGAGCCGCCAGCCATCGCTGCATCAACTTGATCTCGTCCGCCTGCGAGCTGCTGATCCGCGCACCGAGCGACCGCAAATCTTTGTTTTCGGTGTGCGAGGGAATCAGCGCCGTCATCTCCACCGCCTGCGAATGATGCATGATCATTCCCTGCATGAATTCCACATCCGCGTGCGACGGTTGGGGCAGCGTGGCCTTCGTTGAGGCCGGCAGCGTCTTGCTCGGCTTCCCCGGCGCGCCTGGCTGCACCACAGCCGGCGCCGTCGAGGAATCAGCCTGCTTTGCGTGAGCTGGAGTGGGGAAGAAAGGGGCGAAAGCGCTCGCGGTGAGGAGCATGCAACACAGCGCCGCCGATCCTTTTTTAGAGTGGAGCGCGCACTTGCCGCCAAGACTGCAATGATTCCACTTCGATGCTTCGCTAGACATTTTTTGGTGCTCTCACGCTCGAAGGAAGCCGCAAAAAGTTAGACGGAGAAACACGGTTCCCGTCTTTAAATTCCCCGGAAATCCTTGCCGAATCCAGGCAGGCACGCGTAACTCGACAAGCCACACGTGACCGCGCATTGAATACCATTTGCAGCGTCTTTCGCTGATGCCGTTCGTTCGATCTTCTTTGTGGAGTAAGTGCCAATCCGGCGCTCGGATTTCGGTATTACGCGGAACCAAGCCTGGCGGAGTACGCGCGAGTTGAACAACAGCGTTTTCTCCGGGCCTCGTGTTCCAGTCAAACGGGACAGGCGGCCAAGAGACTACGCCGACGATCACGCCGAATCGCCAGCATAGAACAAAAGTGAGGGTGATGGCAACGGATGACGTCGCGTAGCCCAGTCGTTGTCCAGTGGTCCGCACGGGAGCCGGGAAATACATTCGACGGGCGCGTCGTCAGCGATGATCGCTGCCTCGACGTCGATACTGGACGACTTTCAAACGAAACTTGAAAGCTGAAGAAGTTATTGTCCATAGCGATTCTTGCGAATCCGGATCGTCCGGAAAGATACCCACGCAGTGGCTGCAATCGCTCGTCGCCATTGCCCGCCCATTCTGCGATATGCGTTACGAATCGATCCTCAAATCGTGCTTAGGAATCCCGCTTTAGAGAGTCAGGTGGGTATGTAGATACTCAATCGCGACCTCGGTTCCCGATGTTCGCTTTCGTCGACGCGCGTCCCGGAATCGGGCAATCCCACTACTTTGACCTCCAATCGAGCGGAGCTAGTTATAAGAAACTAAACATCTTAGCGTCAAACTATGCTGGCACAAAACCTGCCAGAACTCTCCTTGGACCCGATGCGTATACATCTGCACGTTTGAGTAGTCCTCGCTGGCAAGCCGAAAAAGGAGTGGGATGGGAGCAATCTTGCAAGACTTGAAATATGGAATTCGGACGCTCAGCAAAAGTCCGGGCTTCGCGCTTGTCGCGATTCTGACGCTTGCGCTCGGAATCGGCGCGAATACCGCGATTTTCTCGGTGTTCAATCAAGTGCTTCTTCGCCGATTGCCTGTGAAGAATCCGAGTGAGCTCGTCGTGCTGCGCAATCCTGGTCTCACAACCGGCCATACGTGGAGCGACGGCGACGATACCGAGTCGTTTTCATATCCGATGTTTAAGGGGCTTCGCGACGCCAATTCAGTTTTTTCCGGCATGGTGGCGCGCTATCCGTTTGACGCGAGTGTTTCGTACCGCGGCGATACGGAAAGGGCGCAGGGCGATCTCGTCTCCGGTAATTTCTTCGAGGTTCTCGGCGTCGAGCCTGTGCTTGGCCGCGTTTTCAGTTCCGATGATGACAAAATTCCGGGCGCCCAGCCTGTAGTGGTCCTGAGCAACGGCTACTGGATTCGCCGTTTCGGCGGCGATCCCGGAATTCTCAACCAATCCATTCAGGTGAACAGCACACCGATGACGGTGGTTGGTGTGACGCGCACCGGATTCACAGGCGTTCAGATCGGGCAAGTGTCTGACGTTTTTGTGCCGCTGATGATGAAGGCGCAGATGACGCCGAACTGGAATGGCCTTGACGACTGGAACGATTATTGGCTGGGTGTATTCGGGCGGCTGAAGCCGTTGATCTCGCTGAAGCAGGCTCAGTCTGGAATCAATGCGGCGTACAAGCCGTTGCTCGAGGAACAACTTACCAAAATCAGTGGCTGGAACGAGAAGGAGCGGCAGGAATTCCTCGCCAAGAAGCTTGCACTCGCGCCAGGAGGAAAGGGCCGCGACACGCTCCAACGAGATGCCAGCACGCCATTGAACGTCTTAATGATGATGGTGACGCTCGTTCTTATTCTGGCGTGCGCAAACATCGCGAGCCTGCTTCTCGCGCGAGGAGCAGGACGGCAACGGGAATTCGCAATTCGGACGGCGATGGGAGCGAGCCGATGGCGAATGATGCGACAGATCCTTGTCGAGAGTTTGATTTGCGCGTTCGCCGGCGGCGCGCTCGGGCTGCTGGTCGCGGCGTGGACGATTGACGCCATGATCGCGATGTTGCAAAACGACGCGGGCATCGAAGGCCTGACGGCGCACCTGAATTGGGACGTTCTCTTGTTTTCAATCGCGGTAACCACTCTCTCAGGGATCGTATTCGCGCTCGTGCCCGCGTGGCGCGTCACGCGCACCGACGTGTCACAGGCGCTGAAGGATCAGGGCTCGACGACGTCCGCCGGGTTGTCTCACGTCCGCTTTCGAAAGGGATTGGTGGCCGCGCAGGTCGCGTTCACGGTTCTGTTGTTGGCTGGCGCTGGTCTATTCACCCGCACGCTGTGGAACCTGCGACACGTGAATTTGGGAATCGCGCCGGACAATCTCATTACTTTTACCATCGCACCGCAACTGAACGGCTACACGCCTGTCCGCACGGCGGCGCTGAGCGCGGAATTACGCGAGCGTTTGGCAGCGCTGCCGGGAGTGAAGGCGGCGAGCTCGTCGGTTATCGCGACGCTGACTGGCACCACCGACGGATCCGGCATCTCGATACCGGGGAAAGATAATTCGACGATCCATAAGCGCCACATCGATCGCGACTGGGTTGGCCCAAAATACTTCTCGACCCTTGGCATTGCACTGCTTGAGGGACGCGAATTCACGCCTGCCGATACAGACACCGGTGAAAAAGTTGCAATCCTCAGCGAGACGGCGGCGCGCCAGTTGTTTCCGGGCCGAGATTCCGTCGGCCAGAGATTTTCTTGGAGCTCCGGCGAGGGCAAGCCTGATGTGGAAGTCGTCGGAGTCGTGAAGGACGCCCAACAAGCACATGTTCGATCGGACGTAGTGCCATTTGTTTATCTACCCGACACGCAGAAACCCGATGCTGAATTGCGTAGCGTGACTTTCTACGTCCGGACGAATCAGGACCCGTTACTGCTTGCGCCGGACCTGCGGACGGAAGTTCAGAAGCTTGACGCGAAACTGCCGGTCTTTGACCTCAAGACGATGGACCGCTTAATCGAGGAAGATCTGTTTGCAGAGAGACTGGTAGGCGCACTGTCTTCCGGATTTGGCATCCTCGCAGCGTTGTTGGCCGCGCTGGGAATTTACGCGTTGCTTGCCTATCTCGTAGTACAGAGGCGGCGCGAGATCGGCATCCGAATGGCTTTAGGCGCCGGCACGAGTGACGTGGTCCGAATGATATCGCGCGAGGTCGGGATCATGGTGCTTATAGGCGCAGCGGTGGGATTGCCCGCGGCGTATGGGTTGGCAAGGATCAGCGAATCACTTTTGTTCGGGGTGCGCTCGACCGATCCGACGATTTACTTGGCCGATATCGCGCTGAGCACGCTGGTGGCTTTCGCGGCGTGTTATTTGCCGGTGCGCCGAGCGACGCAAGTGGATCCGCTCGTTGCCTTGCGTCACGAATAGTGAATCTTGAAGTTTAGATTGCAGCCGCCGGAATCCGGTGAAGGATGACGATATGAACAACTTTTTGCAGGATATTCGATTCGGATTGCGGACGCTGCGAAAGTCTCCGGGATTCACGTTCGTCGCGATTATTACGCTGGCGTTCGGAATGGCGGCGAACACGACAATTTTCACCATCGTGAACGCCATCCTGCTGCGGCCGCTGCCAGTCGCGCACGCCGAACAAATCGTTGTGCTCTCAACCGAGCAGAAGAACAATCCGTTGAACATGGCCGTTTCGTATCTGGATTTTCTGGATTTTCAAAAACAGGCTCACGGATTTGACGATTTATTCGCTTACGAGTTTTCACTCGTCGGGCTTGCTGCAGACGCGCACGCTAGCCATTTCGTTGTCAGTTATGTTTCGCCGAATTTCTTTTCGGCACTTGGGATCCAGCCCGCGCTGGGCCGGTTCATTCTGCCTACTGAAGGGCAGTCATCCGGCGCGGACCCGGTTCTCGTTCTGGGATACACATATTGGCGAACGCAGTTTGGCGGCGATGCGAGTGTTGTGGGTAAGCAGGTCCTCGTGAACGGACATCCGATGATGATCGTCGGCGTCGCGCCGAAGGGATTTTATGGTGTGTATTCCATCGCGGATTGCCAGGGCTACATTCCAGCGAGCATGGCGGGAGTGATTGATCCAGACAGCAAAGGAATGTGGACGGATCGATCGGATCGTGAATTCCAGGTGCTCGGACGGCTGAAGAAAGATGTAAGCCCGAAGCAAGCCGAGGCCGCGCTCAACGTCACTGCCAATCAACTCGGGCGGCAATATCCGGACACGGACAAAGGCATTACCGTCCACGTATACCCAGAAAGGCTGGCGCGACCCGAGCCAGATGCAAACAATCCGGTTCCGGCGGCTGCTGTGATCTTTCTTGCTCTAGCGGGGCTCGTTCTGCTGTTGGCGTGCTTCAATATCGCCAACGTGCTGCTCGTGCGCGCCACAGTGCGCCAGCGCGAGATGGCGATCCGCGCGGCGCTGGGTGCTAAGCGCGCTAGATTGGTTCGTCAGTGCTTGACCGAAAGTTTGTTGCTGGCGTTCTTTGGAGGCGTGGCTGGAGCCGTGCTTGCAACGTGGGCCAGCGGCGCGCTGAGTTCGATTTCGCTCGCGACCGATTTGCCGCTGCGGCTGGACTTCAGCCCCGACGGTCGGGTTCTGCTGTATGCGCTTGGCGCCGTGCTTATAACCGGCATAGTGGTGGGCATCGCTCCTGCGATTCGCGTTGCGCGAACCGACCTGAGCGCTGTTCTTCATGAGGGCGGCCGGGGATCTTCTGACGGGCCTCGGCGCAAGTACCTCAGAAATGTTCTGGTGGTGGCGCAGGTGGCGGGATCACTCGTGCTGCTTGTGATGGCCGGGCTTTCGGCGCGCAGTTTGAACAAAGCCGAGCACTTGAATCTGGGATTCGCGCCCGACCATTTGTTGAACATGACCATGGATGTCGGCGAGGTTGGATACAACGAAGCGCAAGGAAGAGCGTTCTATCGCCAAGCCGAGGACCGTTTGCGCGCGTTGCCGGGTGTCTCGTTTGTGGCGGAAGCACATTCGATTCCGATGGGGTATTACAGCGGCGGGGATGTCGTGTACGTCGAGGGACATCCTGTTGAAGCGGGACAGCAGCCGCCAGAACTTCTCCGAAACTTAGTGACGCCGAATTATTTTCAGACGATGCGGATGCCGATCGCGCGCGGCCGTGCGTTTACCGATTCGGACGGCGAGAAAGCTCCGCTTGTAGCCATAGTCAATCAATCGATGGCGAAGAAGTTCTGGCCGGATCAAGACGCGATTGGGAAACGCATCAGCACGAAGAGCCAGACGGGACCTTACATTGAGATTGTGGGTGTGGTGCAGGATGCGAAGTACCGCGGCCCGAACGAAGAGCCGCGACCGTTCTTTTATCTTCCGATTGATCAAAGTTACGACTCGTTCCGCGTGATTCAAATTCGAACCAGGATTCCGCCGGAGCAACTTGCGGTAGTGGCGCAGACGACGCTGCACGAAATGGCCCCGAATCTTCCGGTGTTCGACGTGCAGACGATGGAAGAGGCGCTGAACGGCGGCAATGGATTTTTCTTGTACCGGTTCGGGGCGGAGATCACGACTGGAATAGGATTTTTGGGGCTTGTCCTCGCAATCGTCGGCGTGTACAGCGTTGTGTCGTATGCCGCGGCCCAACGATCTCATGAGATTGGGATTCGGATGGCCCTGGGCGCAAATCCGAGAGAAATTCTCAAGATGATTCTGCGGCAAGGACTCGGCGTCGTGGGGATTGGCTTGGCGATTGGGCTGGCTGCTGCGTTTGCCGGTACTCGCGCGGCATCTCAAATGTTTGTTGGCGTTCGTCCGAGCGATCCGACTACTTACGTCGCAGTCGTTGCGATTCTCGCGGGAGTAGCACTGTTGGCTTGCTGGATTCCGGCGCGTCGCGCTACTCGCGTCGATCCTTTGGTCGCGTTGCGACACGAATAATTCTGCGCTTCGTGCCGAGCGGAAGGCGTGCGGGATGTTGCTCGGCACCAGCGCTTCGCACAATCAATGCAATTGCCAAACCTCAATTCTCCTCTTAGCATCTAACTCGTGTAACGCGCATCGAGAATTGGATTCGCGACGAGTATAGTGACGATTGAGTCGCAGCGACCTGACGGGGCTGGCGGCGCTTGTTATAATGAATCTTCTCGCGTTTGTTGAGTGCTGTGCCCCCTTCAGTAGCCGCACCGAATACTGATCTCTACTCCGAGCCAAAGATTTCGCCTCGGACAAACCGATGACCAACAGTGAATTTAATCGCCGAACTCTTTTAGTCATTTGTGCCTCGACGGTACTCTTGGCTTCCCCTGCGATTTCTTTCGGCCAGGCAAAGAAAAAAGCTTCTGTTCCGCCGCCGCCGCAGCCTGCGGCCACACCCGCAACCGTTGATCCCAAGGAATTGGTCCGCCGCGCCTCCGAGAATGAATTTCAGAATGAAAGGGTGCAGAAGTACTACACGTACGTGCAGCGCGAGGAAACGCGCAAACTCGATTCAGACGGCAAGGTGAAATCGACGGAGTCAGAAACTTCAGACGTCATGGTTCTCTACGGCGAAGGAGTGAACCGGCTAATCGCTCGCGACGATAAACCGCTCTCGGCGGAAGACTCGGCGAAGGTGGAAGCGAAGATCGATAGGTTCATGCGCGAGCGCAAAAATGAGACGCCCGAAGAGAAGCAGAAGCGACTCGCCGACCAGGAGAAGGATCGCGAAAAAGAGCGCACTTACGTCGGCGAAATCTCGGAAGCTTACAATTTCCATCTCGATGGCATCGAGAATGTGAACGGCCGCGACACATACGTCATCAGCGCAGAGCCACGCCCTGATTATCACGCTCAATCGCGAGCTGCGCGCGCGCTGCTGCCTGCGTTTCATTTCAAAGTGTGGATCGACAAAGCGGATTGCCAGTGGGTGAAGCTCGATGCCGAAGCGCTCGATAATGCCAGCTACGGATTATTTCTACTCAGATTGCACAAAGGCACGCGCGCGCATCTCGAACAGGTGCGCGTCAACGACGAAGTGTGGCTACCGGCGAAGGTTTACGTGAAGCTCGACGCTCGCGTGGTCCTGTTCAAGAGCTACCTCGAAGAAATCGACATCAATTACAAAGACTACAAAAAATTCAGGACAGAAATTGCAATGGGCCCTGCCGTTCCCGCTAACTGATCCGCCATCTTGCGTAATTTCATTTCTGTTTGTATCCGCAGCATTCCCCTCACATTGGTCCGCCAAGTCGTCTGATAGAATGGCGGCATGGCGAGCGAACAAGGGCCGATTCAACGCGAGACGCTTGATGCCGATGTGTTGATTGTGGGCGCCGGTCCTGCAGGACTTGCGTGCGCCTTGCACCTTGCCAATCTGATTGAAAAGCACGCCGCCGAAGGCAAATCTCCGCAGCTCTCTTCCGAGAATATCTACGTGCTCGAGAAAGGACGCGAGATCGGCGCGCACCAACTGTCTGGCGCCATCATGGACCCGCGCGGTCTTCGCGAGCTCGTTCCGGATTTTGAAAAATCCGCGCCGCTCGATACTCCCGTAACGGGCGACGCAGCGTACTACTTCACGCAATCTAGCTCGTGGAAGCTACCAATCACGCCGCCGCCGCTTGCGAATCACGGTAATTACGTCATCTCGCTGAACCGGCTGGTGAAATGGATGGGCGGCTTGGTCGAGAAGAAGGGCGTGAATCTATTTACGCAATTCGCCGGCGCAAGCTTGATTTACGACAAGGAAGGAATTTCCGGCGTCATTACCGAAGACAAGGGCGTCGATAAGAACGGCAAGCCGAAGGACAATTTCACGCCGGGATACGAATTGCGCGCCAAGGTGACTGTCCTCGCCGAAGGACCGCGCGGCTCGCTGACGAAGGATTTGGTAAATCGCCTGAAGCTCGATGGACTGAATCCGCAGGCTTACGGAATTGGGATCAAAGAATTGTGGGAAGTGCCGCCGGGACGGATCGAGACGGGATTTGTCGGCCATACGCTTGGCTGGCCGCTCGATTCAAGCATGTACGGCGGAGGCTGGATCTACGGGTTGCAGCAGAACCGCGTTTCGCTCGGCATGGTGATCGCGCTCGAATATCACGATCCGCTATTCGATCCGCACGAGGCGTTTCAAAAATTCAAGACGCATCCACACATAAAGAAAATCATCGAAGGCGGCAAGCTGATTCGATATGGC
The DNA here is from genome assembly GCA_049279675.1 of Candidatus Acidiferrales bacterium. Taxonomy (GTDB): domain Bacteria; phylum Acidobacteriota; class Terriglobia; order Acidiferrales; family UBA7541; genus Palsa-147. Next base: position 11,762 of record JBAPOP010000125.1, on the reverse strand, counting down.
GCGAAGTCGGTCCCGTATGGTGGATGGTATTCCATGCCGCGGCCAAACGTGGATGGCGGGCTGATCATCGGCGACTCCGCAAGCTTGCTCAATTCGCAGCGGCTGAAGGGAATTCACACCGCCATCAAGAGCGGCATGCTCGCGGCCGAGACGATTTACGAAGCGCTCTGCGCGGGTGATACATCGGCAAAGGCGCTGTCCGCTTATTCGCAGAAGCTCGATTCCAGCTGGATCAAGGAAGAACTTTACGCGGTTCGCAATTTCCATCAGGCGTATCAACACGGGCTGTGGGTTGGGCTGGCGCATACCGCGCTACAGTTTGTATCGGGAGGCCGCGGGCTGATCGATCCGATGCGCGCCGAAGCGGGCTACAAGGAATATAACAAGCTGAATCGCAGCAATACGCTCATTGACCAGTCCACTCGATTCAAGGGCGACGGCGTTTTAACTTTCAACAGGCTCACGGATGTTTATCACTCCGGGACGCGGCATGAAGAAGACCAGCCGTGCCATCTCGTCGTGCTCGAGCCAAATGTGTGCGTGGATCGCTGCGTGCGCGAGTACGGCAATCCCTGCCAATATTTTTGCCCTGCTGCGGTGTACGAGATGGTGTTGGAAAAAGGCCAGCCGCGGCTGAAGATCAACGCGTCGAACTGCGTCCACTGCAAAACGTGCGACATCGCGGATCCATATCAAATCATCAATTGGGTGGTGCCTGAGGGCGGAGGCGGACCGAACTACGAAGGAATGTGACGATTCCGCGCGGCGGCCATCTAGTTTGCTGAATCCTAATTTGCCGCCGGCGGCGCTGTAGCTCGAGGCTGCTCACCGCCGAAGAATCGCCTTAGTTTTCCCCAGAGACCTGACTTCTTTTTCTGGCGTGTTCCTGCCGGAGCCGCGCTACTCGAATCGCCGCTCTTTTTGCCCGCGCGCGACGATGGATCGTCCACGTGCCCGGTGAAAACCCAATCGCGATTGACGTGATAGTCGGGAATTGCTAAGGCGGTCTCCGATCCTGAGTCGGGCGGCGGCGCAGGAGACGACGCCGAAAAGCTGAGCGCCGGCATCATGACTTTCCAAACGGGCGGCTCGACTGCGGGTGCTTCGGGCGTCGATCGATTGGACGGCGGCGTAATCGGAGGAGTGCGGTTCGCGTTTGCGGGCAGGTCGAATCCCTTGTCGGAATCGGACGCCTTTTCCGCAGCAGGCGCCGCGGATGACGCGACCGGTTGAGGAGCCGGAGTCGCGTCAGGGACTTTCGCTTCGAGTCGTGAGGATGCGCTGCTTGAATCCGGTGGCGGAGCTGTCGTTTGAGTCGTAGTCGGCGCTGGGGCCACTGGCAGGTGCGTCGCAGCCGTCGCCGGAGGCTGATACGATTCGCACCGGCAACTGCCTGACTTCCCTGCAACAGGCGGCAGCCGCTCTCCCGGCAGGAAAAATTCTCCCAGCTCGGGGACGATGAGATTTTCGCCGCCAAATTGCTGCTCGATTGCTGCCGCGCCCTGCGCAGCGTAAACGCACATCAGATCGTTCACGTCGAGGCCGAGCGTAAAATCGCGCGAATTATTTGAAATAGCCACCGGAGTCGCGATGATGAACGGCGTGTAGATGCGTACCGGCGTCGGATCGGCGAGCCGGATTCGAACGCGCCCAAAGTTCAGCGCCACGGTGAATGCACCGCCCGATTCAAGCAGCGTGAACTTCGCCGGTCCGCAGATGTCCACCATGCCGCCGGCCGCCAGGGTCAGCCGTGCCGCTCCGGAATGCACCGTGATGACGCTTCCGCTCGATACGAAAAGTGTGGTCGCGCCCTTGATCGAGACTGGATATTGTCCGCCTTCGACAGAAATGTCCTCGCCATCGAGTTTGCCGACCGAGCCGGCAATCCAGTGATCCTGCGCAGCAGCCTCGGATGACAGAGCGAGAAAAAGAAAAAGCGCCGCCGATAAGCGCGCGACCGAACTCCAGCCGATCTTCCGGAGCAGAAACGAGGAAGGTACATCGCGAAAACGTAGTGTGCCGGTCGACATCGAAGACTCGCCTGTGGTCCCCTATACTATAGCTCAGTGAACGAGCCATCAAAATCTGGAGTCGAGCCAGCGCCGGCTCCTGTGAACGTGCATTTCGACACACGGCTTCCCCAGCTTTCCCGCTGGCGACGCATGCAGATTCCGGTGATTGCGTCGGTGGTCTATTCCATCGTGCGGGCGATCGGGCCGACGATGAGCTTCGAATTGGTCGGCGAGCGCTTCTATGAACCTGCGAAATTGCGTGGCGAAAAGGTAATCGTCGCGTTTTGGCACCGCTGCATTTTCTCCGCGATCTGGCTTTTCCGCGGGCGCGGCGCCGTGGTGATGAACACAACGAATTTTGACGGCCAATGGACGCGGCGCGTGATCGAGCGGCTCGGCTACGGAACGGCGCAAGGCAGCTCCACGCGCGGAGGATTGAGCGGGCTGATAGCCATGGCGCGGGCTATCGAAGATGGGCACGAAACCGCGTTTACGATTGACGGGCCGCGCGGGCCGCGTTACATCGCAAAGCCGGGCCCGGTGATGCTGGCGCGCCAATCAGGCCAGCCGATTTTCCTGTTTCATATCGGGCTTGAAAACGCGTGGACGCTCGAAAAGACCTGGGATCAGTTTCAAGTTCCCAAGCCGTTTACGCGAGCGGTGGTCGTTGCCGCGCCGCTAATCTATGTTCCTCGCGATGCCGATAGCGAACTCATCCACAAGAAGCAAGCTCAAATGCAGGCGTCACTGGAGCGAGTGCGGGACGTCGCGGAATCGTGGTTTCACATTTCGCCGGATGAGCGCGATCGCCTGCGGAATGAATTGAACGACGAACGCGCGGCGCTCTGAAAAATCTTGCAGCGTGGCTCTCAGCGTTCACCCATCGTCGCGTGAACGTCCATCTTTTGTTTTCCGCGATAAACCGTCAGCGTGACAGCGTCGCCAGGTTTATGCCGGTTGAGCAGAACGTTCAAATCAAGCTGGCTGTTGATCGGTTGGCCATCCATTGCGGTGAGGACGTCTCCTCCGATGTGCAGCTCTTGTAAACCAGCCAGCACCGTCTTCGTGCCGCCGTGGATTCCAGCCTGCGCCGCGGGGCCTCCGGCGGTTACGGACTCAATCAGCAGTCCCTTCTCTACAGGAAGATCCAGTGCGCTTGCGAGTTCCGGCCAGAGCCCGCGGCCCTGAATGCCGAGAATCGCCTGGCGGACGCGCCCTTGTGAAATCAAATCGTCCGCAACTCGGCGAGCCGTGTTGATCGGGATGGCGAATCCAATGCCTGCCGTCGTGCCCGATGGTGTGTAAATCGCCGAGTTGATTCCAATCACTTGACCGCGCGAATTGAGTAGCGGACCGCCCGAATTGCCGCGGTTGATCGCGGCGTCCGTTTGAACTGCCTCGTCAATAAATGTTGTGTCGCCGGTTTGAACGGTGCGGCCGAGAGCGCTCACGACTCCCGTCGTCAGCGTGCTCTGAAAGCCAAACGGATTCCCAATCGCCAGGACGCGCTGGCCAACCTGCAAGGTTCGAGAGTCGCCAAGCACAAGAGGCGCTAGCTTCTTGCCGTGTGGATCAATTTGAATCAGCGCAATGTCGTTGCGGGTGTCCGCGCCGATGAAATGGGCTTTGAAGTGAGACTGATCTCCGAGCGTCACTTCAATGGCTTGTGCACCTTGCACCACGTGGTAGTTCGTGAGGATGTGGCCAGTCGCGTCAATGACGAAGCCGGAGCCAGCGCCTTCGACTGGCACGGCATTGTAGAAGAAATCGTATTCGACTGTTTTCGTAACGATGTTGGCGACGGCGGGAGAAGCCTGGCGGTAGATGCGAACATTTTCAGATTCGAGCGCGTCAAGGCTGCTATCGTTCGTCGTGGCGCCCCGGACGATCGAATCGGGCACCGCCCCGACGGAATCCGGGATACGAGGTCCCCAATGCATCCCGGCCCAGTAAGCGCCGAGCACGAGAATCAAACCCATCGAGACGAACCGAATTCGTTGACGAAGAATTGGCTTCATGGCCACACCTTAGGGAATTTGAGAATCGTGAAAGACAATCATCAGTGTTCAGATCTGAATTGAGCCGGTCAAGAATCAACGAGCGCTGGAAGCACTGCTCTCATTCAGCCGGCGCGCCCCAGCCCAACCGCTTGAGATTATCCGCAAGCTGTTCCACCTGGCGACGCGTTTCTTCGATTGAGCCGGTAGTGTTAATTACGTCGTCTGCGATTCTCGCTTTTTCGTCAACCGGCATTTGCGCCGCAATTCGCTGGCGCGCCTGCTCTTCGGTAAGTCCGCGTGCTCGGAGACGCGCCATCTGTTGTTCCGGATCGCAACGAACAACGATCAACCGATCGAGCTTTTCGCGGTAGCCGGCTTCGACCAAAAGCGCCGCTTCGACAATGGCGAGCGGCGTTCCGCCCGCGCGATCTAGAGCTGCGAACCACTTCGTAATTACGTCCATAACGCGCGGATGAATGATCTGGTTTAAGCGATCGAGCCGCTCGCGGTCCGCGAATACAATCGCGCCGAGTTTCGCGCGATCGATCTTTTTGTCCGAGGTCAGAATTTCAGAGCCGAACTCGCGCACCACTTCGTCATACACGGGCTGCCCGGATTCGAGCATTTCGTGAACGATAGGATCGGCGTCAAGGATCGTCATGTCGAGATCGCGGAGCATTGACGCGACAGTGGATTTGCCGCAAGCGATTCCACCGGTCAGTCCGACGCGCAGCATTCAGTCTCCAGCCGTCATCGCCGCACGGTTGCGGCGCCGGCGGCTCGATCGGAATGGCGCATCCGCGCGGCTTTCACTGTGTTGCTCATCAACATCGCGATCGTGAGCGGACCGACGCCGCCGGGCGAGGGCGTAAGCGCTCCGGCGACTGCTACGACGTCAGGATGCACGTCGCCGACGAGCGCGGATCCCTTTTCGCGAAACTTGGCGAGTCGCTCGGGGAATTTCGCGAATATTCGTTCGGCTTGCGAGGTATCCGTGATGCGATTCGTTCCGACGTCAATCACGGTCGCCCCCGGCCGGATGTAATCGGACGTAATCATTGCTGGGCGGCCCATCGCTGCGACCACGATGTCAGCCCGGCGCGACGTCGCGGGGAGATCGCGCGTCTTTGAATGGCAGATGGTCACCGTGGCATTTGCGTGTAGTAACAGAAGGGCCATCGGTTTTCCTACAATGTCGCTGCGGCCGATGACGGCAGCCTCTGCTCCCTCGATTGGGATTTTGCTGCGGCGCAGAACTTCCATCACGCCGAGAGGCGTACAAGCCACGAGATTCGGGCGTCCCGACACGAGGCGCCCGACATTGATGGGATGAAAGCCATCGACATCTTTCGAAGGGTCCACCGCATCGAGGATCTGCTTCGCGTCCACCTGGGGAGGCAGCGGGAGTTGCACCAAAATTCCGTCCACGTCGTCGCGGCGATTTAAATCTTGGACGAGCGCCAGCAATTCCTGGGTAGTGATTGTCGCCGGCGGCGTCAGAAAAATACTGCGTATGCCCAAAGATTCGCAAGCGGCGACTTTGCTGGTGACGTACACCTTGGATGCTGGGTTATCGCCGACCAGGACTGCCGCGAGGCCTGGCGTAATTCCTGCGGCTTTCAATGCGCTGATTTCTTCGCGCAGCTCAAAGTAAATTTCCTCGCGGATGACATTGCCATTGAGAATGCGCGCGGTCACAAATGACGCTCCCGAAGGCGAAATTGCAAAAGCAAGAAAGCATGATAGCACACGCGGAAAATCGGTATGGCGGGTGGTGGGAGAGGCTATTTTGCCGGGATTGAGATCGAAGAGGAATTCCTCGGTTCGCCCAAGGCACTCCTCGGAATGACTCGCCGCCAGAAGAACGAAATCCTACGGGTGCGTCATGTCCTCGGCCCGCACGAGTGCGTCAAATTCTTCCCCCGAAAGGTGGCCGAGTTGCACGCATGCCTCGCGCAGACTGAGATTTTCGTGGTGCGCTTTCTTGGCGATGGCTGCGGCCTTATCGTAGCCGATGCGCGGGGCGAGGGCCGTCACGAGCATCAGCGAATTCATCACGTAGAGATCGATTTGTTTCCGATTGATTTCGATTCCAGTGACGCAATGTTCGACAAAACTCCGCGACGCATCGGCGAGGAGCCGGACGGAGTTTAGAAAATTAAAAATGATCACCGGCTTGAATACATTGAGCTCAAAATTGCCTTGAGAGCCGGCGAACCCGATGGCGGCGTCATTGCCCATCACCTGCGCGGCGACCATCGTTATCGCCTCCGCCTGAGTCGGATTCACTTTTCCAGGCATGATCGAGGATCCCGGTTCGTTTTCCGGAATCGTCAATTCGCCGAGGCCGCAGCGCGGGCCGGACGCGAGCCAGCGAATATCGTTGGCGATTTTCATTAAGGAAGCCGCGAGAGTTTTCAGCGCGCCGCTCGCGTACACGATTTCGTCGTGCGCGGAGAGCGCGGCAAATTTATTCGGGTGCGACCGGAATGGCAGTCCCGTTAGCTCGGCGATCTTCTTCGCCGCGCGCTCCGCGAATTCAGGAGGCGCGTTCATGCCGGTTCCGACCGCTGTTCCGCCGATGGCGAGATCGTAGAGGCCCGAAAGCGATTCGCGAAGCCGCGCGATGTCGCGATCGAGCAAACTGACCCAGCCGGACATTTCCTGGCCGACGGTTAGCGGCGTCGCATCCTGCAAGTGAGTTCGCCCGATTTTTACGACGCCCTCGAATTCCTTGGCCTTGGCGTGAAGAGCGTCGCGCAGCTTTTCTACCGCCGGAATTAAAACTTCCACGACCTGAGTCGCCGCAGCGATGTGCATCGCCGTTGGAAAAGTGTCGTTCGACGACTGCGACATGTTCACGTCGTCATTCGGATGCACCGGCTTCTTGCTGCCCATCACGCCGCCGGCCAATTCGATAGCGCGGTTCGAGATCACCTCGTTGGCGTTCATATTCGTCTGCGTGCCGCTGCCGGTCTGCCAGATGTGAAGAGGGAAGTGGGGGTCGAGTTTTCCTTCGATCACTTCATCGGCGGCCTGCACGATCAGCTTCGTTTTTTCAGCAGAGAGTTTGCCGAGATCCTGATTCACGAGCGCCGCAGCCTTTTTTAGGATTCCGAACGCGCGGATCAATTCCGGCGGCATGCGATCGCGGCCGATATCGAAATGAATCAATGAGCGAGCGGTCTGAGCGCCGTAGTAGCGATCAGAGGGAACTTCAATCGCGCCCATGCTATCGGTTTCAGTGCGCGTCAGCGATTTCGAGGATGAAGCGGGATGTGACATTCGAAAGCTCTTGAGCCCAGCTTGACGGCCCGGGCGCGCCACGATGGACGCGCCCGGACACGGTCAGTAAATGTCGTACTGTTCCCAATGCAACGTCGGATCGGCCTGGATGATGATGCTCTTCTTCGTCCAACCTTCCAGCTCTTCCATCAAGCTGGACTCGCGCGTCTTAAGCGCCTTCGCAATTTCCGGATGAACGCGCAAAGTCAAGCTGCCGCTCTCGATTTCGGCGGACATCTTGCGAGCCTCGGCCTGAATTTCGTAGCAGAGCGTCGGGATCGACTTCACCATGCCGGAGCCCGTGCAATACGGGCACGGCTGGCACAGCGTGCGCTCGAGAGCTTGCTTGGTGCGCTTGCGGGTGATGGCGACCAAACCGAATTCGTTGAATCGCAGAACCTTCGATGGAGCGCGATCCGCTTTGAGCGATTCCTCGAGCGCGGCCATCACCTTTTCACGGTTGCGGCGCTCTTCCATGTCAATGAAGTCAATCACGATGATGCCGCCGAGATCGCGCAGCCTCATCTGACGGACGATTTCCTTCACGGCTTCGAGGTTCGTGCGGACGATCGTGTCTTCCAGCCGCGTCGATCCCTTGCCGACAAACTTGCCGGTGTTGACGTCAATCGCCACGAGCGCTTCCGTGTGATTGATGACGATGTACCCGCCAGACTTGAGCCACACTTTCGGCCGAAGCCCCTTGTCAATCTCCTGCTGGATGCCGAATTCTTCGTAAACCGGCGTTTCTTTCGTATAGAGCTTGACGCGATTGACGAGTTGCGGCTGGAACCGGCTCACGAAATCGACGACCTTGGTGTACTCGTCTTCGGAGTCGACCCAGATCGCCGTAAAATCCGTCGTCAAGTAGTCGCGCAGGATTCGCTCGACGAGGTTGAGGTCGCGGTGAAGAAGCGCCGGCGCCTTTCGCTGATCGCCCCGCGCCTTAATTTCCGCCCACGTGCGCGTGAGGAATTCAACATCGGCTCTGACTTCGTCCGGCGCCGCTTGAGAGGCCGCCGTACGGACGATGAAGCCGCCGCCGAAGCTGCCCTTCGCTTCGTTGACCAAATGGCGCAGGCGAGATCGTTCCTCGGCCGACGCGATTTTTCTAGATACGCCAGTGTGGTCGAGAGTCGGCATATACACAAGGAAGCGCCCCGGCAACGCGACGTGGCTGGTGATGCGCGCTCCCTTTTTTCCGAGCGGCTCCTTCGCAATTTGAACGATGATCTCCTGCCCTTGCTTCAGCAGGTCCGAGATCAACGGGACTCGGCGGGGCTGTGGCCGGCTGCCTGAGCTTTGTCCATGTTGCGGGCGGCGGCCGCGGTCGTCGCGACGTCCGCGATTGGGCCGCTGATCGCGTCCGCGGCGGGCGGGATTCTGCATCCGCGCGCGATAATCGCCACGGACTCGCGCTGACGTTGGCTGCTGTTCACCGCTCAGTTTTTCGCCTTCGAGAGGCGCCACCGTCTCCGCCGGAGTTTCGTGACTGGATTCCTCGGCAGACGCATGTTCGGAACCTTCCGCCTCGTCATGAGACCCACCTACCGCTTGGATTTCGGCGGTATCGGCGTCGTCGCCGGCGAGATGACCATGCTCTGATTCTTCGCTGGCTTCGTCTTCAGCGGTACCCTCGTGGGTTTCTTCCACGTGGACAAAATCGTCTTCGTGGCCCTCGTCTTCGTGACTCTCACCTTCGTGAAGGCGGTGATCTTCTCGGACAGCCTCTTCGCGCTGCGCTTCGGCGACCTGCTCGGCGAGCGAGACAGCTTCATCTTCCGTCAGCGAGTGCGCGTCCTCCGCAACAGCGCCCGATTCCGCCGGTTCGCTTTTCTCAGCTACCGAATCTTCGACGGCCCGCTCGGCGTGACGATCGAACTCGTCCTCGCGAGTGGCCTCCGCAACTTCTTCGGTAGCCCCCGCTAATCCGCTGGAACTGAAGCGAGAGAGCGATTCGCCGGGAAGCGGCTCGAAAGCACGTGCTGGCGGGTAGGAAGTTTCTCTCGGCTCGTGCGAAGTCTCGCGCTGCGCCTGGTAGGAAGCTTCATGCGATTCATGTGAAGCCTCGTGCTCCGGTTGTGCAACCGCGCGTTCGCGGCTTTCCACTTCAACGCCAACGGGGCTACTAGTCGCCGCAGTCGGCGTCGTAGAAACCGGCGCTAGCGGCGCATCTTTGAGGCGCGCGAGCGATTCGCCCGGCAACAGGACGGGCACGAAGTCGCTTGCGGGTGCGCCTCCTTCCGATGGCGCAGGGCTCTCGTATGGACGATGCGATGCGTATTTCGAGTGCGGTAGATCGCGCCCAAAGCGCCGGTTGTCGCGGCGCCCACCGCCGCTGCCTCCCCGGCGGTTATCGTGGCGTCCGCGGCGCGGACCGCCTCGCCCAGATCCGCGGTTATCGCGGCCACGATTCTCGTATTGGTTAGGCCGCGGGCTGCTGTGGGAAGCTATTGGCTGCGACGGTTCCGAAGATCGTGCCGCCGCTGGCGGCTGAGCGTTAGCATTTGCCGTGTCGGCATATGCTTCGCTCGTGGGAGCGGAGGGCTCAACATCTACCGGTTCGACCGACGCCGTATGTCCCGCCGTGTCCGTCGAAAACACTTGTCCGCCCTGGTCCTCCATCTTTTGAACTTTTTCTTCCACGGTCGTGACGACGTGGTCGAGTTCCTCGATCTCTTCAAGGAAGTCGCTGACGTAGAGGAAAGCGTCGCTATCGAGGCCGATTTCCACGAAGGACGACTGCATGCCGGGAAGCACGCGGGTAACACGTCCTTTGTAAATGCTGCCGACTAACGCAAACTCTTTTTCCCGCTCTACATAAATTTCACAGAGCTGGCCCTCTTCCAAAATCGCGACCCGCGTCTCGTGCGGGGTCGATGAAATCACCATTTCCTTTGACATGAAAACTCCTCGTTGCGCACCGATGGGCAATCGCGCCGCCCCAGGCGGCGTGCCGCGCCCCGCGGGGCCCTGCCAGGGGCCTCGCTGCGGGGAAGCATGTACTTCGCTGTAAGCTGATTGCCTTCATTCGATGCATTCCTAATTCGATTTTTAATTCGTTGCCGCTGCAATTTGCGCGGCGATTACTCATTCAAATCTGATTCAATTCAACCGGTCTGGGGTCAATTGACGAAGCGCCTCATTCGCACATTCATCACCAGGCCCAAAGCCAGGAACAAGAACACGGTGGATGATCCCCCGTAACTCATAAACGGCAGAGGGATGCCGGTAACCGGCATATAGCCGATCACCATTGCCGCGTTCACCAAGACATGGAACCCAAGGATTGCTGCCACGCCCATAACCAGAAACATTCCAGCTCGATCTTTCGCCTTCTGGGCGTTATCAATCAACCGAAGCAGCAAACCCAAATACAAAAGCAAAGCCACCAGTACGCCTACAAATCCCAATTCCTCCGCCAGCGCGGCGAGAATGAAATCTGAGTAACGCACGGGCACGAAGCCCAATTGATTCTGGCTGCCCTTCCCGAAGCCTTTGCCCCAGAATCCACCGGAGCCAACGGCAATTTCCGACTGAAGAATCTGATAGCCGGCACCACGTGGACTATCTTCGGGATGGAGGAATGTTTCAATTCTTTGCTGCTGGTACGGCTTCAAATGACGCCGCATATGCCAGCCAACCGGTATCATAAGTGCGAGGACCGCCGCGGCCACTGCCGCATGCTTCCATTGAATCCCCGCCAGAAAAGCGCCGATAACCGCCGCGGGGACTAGAACCATTGCTGTCCCCAAATCCGGCTGGACCAGCACCAAGAGTACCGGCAAACCCGTAATTCCGGCAACCCTGACCAAATCGGCCAACGTCAGCCGATCGGTGCGGACCTCGCTAAAAAAGCGCGCCAGCACCACGATTATAACCAACTTCATAATCTCAGACACTTGTAAATTGACGCCGCCCCCGAGACTCACCCACCTTCTCGCCCCGAAGCGCGAATGGCCGATGGCAAGTACGGCGAGCAGCGCCACTATGCCGACGAGATAGAGCGCCGGTGCTTGGTCGAGCAGTGTGTGGTAATCCAGGCGGGAAATCGCGAGCATGCCCAAAATTCCGATGCCAATCCAAATCGCCTGTCGCCAGTGCATTCCTGCCATTCCACCAGCGTGAGTGGAAGAATAGATTTCCAGCATTCCGATCGAGCAGATGGAGAAGACGATCGCGAGCAGCGCCCAGTCGAAGTCGTGAATGTGCGTGCGATCTTTCATGGGTGCGCGGCCCCGACTGCTGCTTCTACAGGTTTCAAAGGCTCGGCTGGTTTCACCGGCTCGGGCGTCGGGCGATTCTCGGTGGTCACCTGCTGCTGAAAGGTGCCGCTCTTCTTTTCATAGTAGGCTTTGACGATATCCCGGGCTATGGGAGCGGCGGCTTCGGCGCCGTGTCCGCCGGACTGAACTAGGACGGCCACCACAATCTCCGGATTGCGGCGCGGAGCATAGCCGACGAACCA
>JBAPOP010000124.1:0-7567 GCA_049279675.1 Candidatus Acidiferrales bacterium | reverse complement strand
GAGAGCGGCGAAATATCAGGACAGGATTTGTGCGCCATCATAAAGAAAAATGCGCGGCTGCAGCATATTCCCGTGATTCTGTTGATGCATTCGGCGAAGCCTGCCGATTATCTCTCGTGTCACGAGGTGGGCGCGGTCGTCTGCATGGCGCTGCCCTGCCCTCCGGGCAAGTTGCAGCACGCGGTGCGCCTGGTGGCTCCGCCGCCATCATTGCGCTCGACGTACAACGGCAAAGTCAACGTCAGTTCAATCGTGCGCACGACGTGAACGATCACGCGCGGGCGGCCTTCGTTGCGCGAGTGGCAATCGTAGGGTCCGTCGGAAGACGGACCGGCGCTTCAAGATTTGGATTTTTCGCTTTGTCGGTCACTAGAAACCGGCCGGCCTTCCGGCCATCCCTACAATTGCCGGCCTCGCATTTATCGTTGGCGACGGATGTCGGTGCCGTGTATGTACCTGATCGTAAAATTGGCAGCCGGCCCGTCGAATTTTCCATCGTAGGACTAAAGTACTATAGGGATTCTAGGACTAGCTCCCTATAACTGATAATGCGGAATGGTTCGTGGGTCGCTTCGAGAGGGCCCGACGTTCGCACTCGACCGCCAGGAGTTTTGCCATGAGCCCGTCGAATCCGGCGCCGCCGGAGGCCATGTCGTCCGCAACGACAGCCAAGAAATCCGCTCCCGAAGGCCCGGAGCGGCGAAAACGCAAGCGAGTCAAATTATCCGCGCAAGTTCACGTACGCGGTGGAATTGGCTCGGTCGAAGAATTCCAGGAAGTCTGCACGAGCACGGACGTGTCGCGCGACGGCTTGCTCTTCGTCGCGGGGCGCTCCGGCTACTGGGTCGGCCAGCCGCTCGACGTAACATTTCCCTACACGCCATCCGCCGGGATGAACACTTCGCAGAAAGCGAAAGTTGCGCGCGTATTTTTGCGCCCGGACAGAAAGTATGGCGTCGCGGTGCAATTCCAGGCTGCGGTGTCGCAAGCGGCGAAGCAGGCGGGATCATCCTACGCGTCGAACGCGATGTACGCATCGTATGCGGCGCAAGCCATTCGGCAGATGGTGCTGCTCGTCGAGTCCGATATGCAGGTGGTGGCCACGCTGAGCGCGTTGCTCCAGCAGGACGGCTATCATTTCGCGCACGTTCCGAACGCCAAGGCGGCGCTCGATGTTTTAAAGACGGCGATACCGGTCGCGGTGATCGCTGAAGTCGAAGGCGCAGACATGAACGGCCGCGATCTTTGCGTCATCATCAAGAAAAATGAAAGACTGAAGAAAATCCCGGTGATTTTGCTGACGAGCTCGGCATCTCCGGCTGATTATTCCGATAGCCATCAGATTGGAGCTGTCGTTTGCATGGCGAAGCCGTTCAATCCTGAACGGCTGCAGCATGTCGTGCGGATGGTGGCGCCGCCGCCATCGCAACGCACCGCCTACGGCGGACGCATCGAATCGAACACCGTGAACAGGAATCTGTAATAGCGGGACCTCCCTGGCTAAAAAACGCAGTCCTAATTAACACGCTGCAAGTCGAAGGAGAAAAGCAAAGTAAGGCGCAACGGGGTGGCCCCAGGGCCGCCCCGTTTTATTTTTGGCGCGATGGCGCGGGTTCGTTGCGCGGGCATCTCGCCCGCGTTCCCGCCCCGCGCCACGACCATTTCTGATGTTAACTCCGTCCGCTGGGCGGTGCCGCCTGTGGCATGGTCGGAGGCGGCTGTTGCTGTCGCAACAGAAATTGCTGATGCAAAATCGCGTGGGCGCGGACATTTGCATATCCGGCAGGCGAATCCACTTTCGCCACTTGCCCCGCATCCGACGAAAACCACCGCTTGCACGTCTCGAGCTCGACCGCGTGATTATCAGCAAACGGATCCGGCACAATACTTGGCAACATTGTTTCCGCGCCGGTCTGCGGATCTCGCTCGATTACAGGCTGCGCGATGACGAGCTGCGCGATCTCGCGATACTGCTTCGTCCGCGACTCTTCGTCGGGAATCACAATTTCTTCGAGACCGATTAGCCGTTTAATCAGCGCCAAATTTTCCGGATGCGCAAAGATTTGCTGGAGCTGCGGATCGGCGCTGCCGAGCAATTGCATCACAACTGCGCGCTGCTGCGACCACATCGTCGGATATTGCTCGTCTGTTTCCGGATACGAAAACAAATTGCCTTTCAGATCGGCGATACGAATCCATTTCGATTCGAACGCCGCGCCGGCGCCGAGAAGCGTCACTTCGACGTCGCTCGGGCGATTTTTGCGGAAACAATCGACGGCAAGAAGCATTACGTCGGCGTGGAAGAATTTCATCGCGCGCCAGACGAGTCCGATGCGGCCCATCGCTTGATCGCGCGCCATGACGTAGCCCGCAGCAGTGTCGTTGTTCGTCATCGCGCCGCCGAAGAGCGCCGGGAACGCGCCCGTGAGAAATTGCGAGACCGGGCCCATCAAATTCGCGGCGTGCTCGGCGAGATCGGGAGGGATTTGCGCGGGCTCGGGCTGGAAGAATCCCGCGGCGAGCGGTTGGCCGGGCTTTGCGCGCGCGGGATAGTGCGCGCCGGGCTCGGCCGTCTGCGATTGCAGCGCGTCAAAATCGAGGACTTCGCTATCCGCGTAAATCGGCGGGATGCCGTACTCGTAAGTTTCGATTTGAAGATTTGAAAGCGTGTTGAAGCGCTCTTGCACGGAGATGAGCGCGTCGCCAAGCGCCGGCCGTCCGCTCGAGCCATCGCCCGGCAGCGCGTGCAGGATGCGCCAGTGATCGTCCATATTTTCGTTGCGCGCTTCGCAGTAGGCATCGCCAGCGAAAGCGACGTAGCAGCCATCGGGGAAAAGAGCGAGCAATTCGTCGCGCAATTTCTGATCGTCGAGTTGGTAGAACGCCCACGGCCGCAGCCACGTTCGCTGAAACGTAATCAAATTCATGTTGTAATCGCCGCCCTCGGTGAGCGGGCCGCCCTGCGATTGCGCGAGACGCGCGAGGCGTTCGTACTGCGCGGATTCTCCCGGCGCGACGGGCGGGCCGATTTTGCTGGCCGCGTGCGGATACGCTGCGCGCAGCCGCGCTTGATGCACTTCCATGTTCCATTGCAGGAACGGATATTCGTGCATCTCGTTCGCCCAGGGCGGAGTTTTCAGTTCGAGGCCGCCGACGATGGTGATTACTTCTTGCCCGTTCGGTACGCGCAATCGCGTTTGCGCCGCGGGCACGGTGACGACGTCGCCGGGCACGAAATCGCCGAGTTCGAAGAGCGCGCCGCATTCGCAGGGCAGGCCCGGAGATCCGGAAGGGGACGCAGCAAGCGGCGCCCCTACGACAGGCGCGGCAACGTTTCCGTCTACCGGCGTTTCTGCGCCGCAATTTTTGCATCGCCACATATCGGGCGCGATTTTTACTTGGCGCGCGGCGATTTGAGTCTCGGGATGAAATCCGAATCGCTGGCCATCAACGACGTACCTCACGTACGCCGCAACTTTTCCGCTCGTCCAAAGCTCGAACGCTTCCTCGACGATCACGTTGCCCATGCGATTGTTCTGCTCGACGAGTTGCGAAACCTCCGTGGCCGCCTTCGCCGCGGAGACGTCCTCTTCCGCCTGCGCTGATTGCGGGAAAAATCGCACGCGCGGAATATCCTGCGAGAGGACGGCGATGATGGAAAGCCCGAATGCCTGATAAATATTCGTGACGAATTCGTAGCGCGGAAGATCTTCGAGCGAAGTCTGATCGCTGAATTTCTGCTCGAACGGAAGATGCCAATTTTGATCCTGCTCGCTCCACCAAAGATATTGCAGGCCGCGCCAGAATTGATGCGCCTGCTTGATGCGGCGAATTTCCTGGCGGCGCGAGAGTTCGGATTCGGTGGTGAAGTCGAAGACGATGCGGCGCAGCGCGGCTTGCAGGCGATCGGGAAGATGCTCGTTGTTCGCGCCATACGCGACCGATTCGATGACGGAGATTGGATCATCGGGGCGTGCCGGGCCCGTCGCGGGGCTTTCGACCGGCACGACGGCGGGATTCGCCGGGGCGGGTTCGCCAGGAAACGCAATGTTGAAATCGTTCGCCATGTTTCCTCGATCGGATTTGTTGAATTGGTTTCGGACTTTTGTGGCGTGAATTTATTCTTCAGCTAGAGTGTCGCGGAGAAAATTCACGAGATCGCCCGGTGTGGTGAACACGTGCGTCTCAGGCGCGGGCGCAAATACTCCGCGCGGCACGAACCCAGGCTCCGCGTGCGATTCGGAATGCGCCGCGATTCCAGGTGATTCTGACGGCACGCCAAACGCGGCGCGCACGCTGTTCGTCCCCGCTGGCGCCGCATCAATTGTTTCGCGATGAATGTGCGCGACGTATCCGCGCGAATTACGTCCGCCCGCGCCTCCGGCATTCGGAGCCGCGGAGATTTCGATCTCGACGCGGTGTATCGCCGTAGCGGGCGTGTCTGCAGTTCCCTTCCCGGAAGAATCGCTCGCGCCATCATCCGTGAATGGATCGCTCGCACCTTCACCCAGTTGCGTGGCATCACCGAGTGAGCGCGTATTTTCAATCGCTGCGCCCATCGTTGGGTTCATGTAATAGCGTCCACGAATCATTGGCATGATTGCCTCCGAAAATTCGCTGGCCGGCCGTGCTGACGCCTAATTGGCGCTACAACATCGAATCGGAATTGTCGCGATTGTTCCTGCGGCGCGCGTCTTCGATTTCGAGCATGCGTCCGATTTGCTGCCAGGAACGCCTTCGCAATGGATTGGCCGGAGCGATGAGGCCTCTCGAGCGCGCGCCGCGATCGATGTGGCTTGCACTGCTGTCGTATTGGCTGGCGCTGAGCCCGCTGTTTGCGGCGGTCGAATCGCGGCCATCGTCGGCGTTATTGCCCGGCTGGCTATCGTAGGATTCGTCGTCCCGAACGGGCCGGGACGCATACACCGCGGCAGACGGACCGGCCTTTCGAACATTCGCGGCAATCTGCAAATCGCGGCGGCGTTGCCGTTCGATTCCAACATCCACGCGCAATGGCGGAATGCCCGCGATTCCGAGAATCGAATTTAGGAGCGCGCGATTTTCCGCGCGCAGGCGCGCATTTTCGGCGGTCAGTGCGGCCGTGTAGCGCGACGTTGTAAGGCGCGACCAAATTTCGCGAAGCGTTGAGAGCATCCATTCGCTCCTGAGAAAGTAGTTGCCAAAACGGCCGGCCTGCCGCGGTTTCTGCGTCCCGATTCGATCGGGACGGCCAGCCCTACGAAACCGTTGCCGCATCGCCGTGATCGCAGGCCTGCATTTGTGGCGCGGGCATCTTGCCCGCGAGCGTAACGGGTGGCAGCGGTGGGGGCGCGGGCAGGATGCCCGCGCCACGATCAGCGCGGGGATGTTCCGGGGCAAGGATTTCGCGCGAAAAAAACTGGCCCGCTGCGGCGACGCTCATCGAACTCCGCTTTGCGCGCTTGAATGGCGCGAATTGTCGGATCGGTTGACGTGACGCGCGCGGCCATGCGCTGCTCGTACGGCGCGTTCGCTCCGGTCTGCGATCGCATGCGCGATTTCAATCCGTAACGCGCGGCATCGGCGGCGTCGTCGCCATCCATTTTCTCGATGTCCTCAACGCGCACTGAATCGCGCACCAGTGACGGCAACGTGCGAATCAGCTCGGCGCAATTTTCCGTGATGATCCATTCGCCCGCGTCAAGCATTTGGAACATCAAGAGCCAGCCGCCGACGCGATCGTTGTCGGCCTGTACCGGCCGCGGCAATCCATTCGCAGAGAGGACGTCGCCGATCTGCTCCGCGATTGAGGATTCATCCGTGCGGCGCGCGAACGCATCGGGCGACAAATACACATTCGCAATTCGCTCTCCACGCGACCGCTCGACAATTTCGTGCGCCAAATTGCGAGGGCTCATGTGCTGGCGCACAAACTCGCGGTATGTCACCGTCCGCGTTTGATCCTGCGAGTGCCAGTAAACGGCTGCGGGATGCTCGAATCCCCAGTCCATCGAAATCCAACGCGGCCACCAATCGGCGAATCCGATTCTCTCCGCGCGTTCGACGTGGCGCGCGAAATCGAAATTGCTGAAATATTGCCCGGCGAAAACGTCCCAGTCGCCGTCGAGAAAAGCGCGCCGCAAATTTTCCGGCAGCGCTTGCAGCGTCTTCAGATAGTTCGCGTCGTTCGCGTAAATCGGATTGTCCCAGACGCGCGCGGGAATGAACGCGTAGTCGGCGGGATCGTATTCAGCCGGACGCTCCATTCCAGGCGCCGCTTGCTGATCGATCCAAAGCGATTTCACCCAGGCGTGGCCGATGTTGCCGGGATTCGACGCGGCTGCCATATTCGGAAACGATCCGGGAACGGGGCAGCGATTTCGCGACGTGAGAAATTGCCACTGCTTCAGCGTGAAAAGCGTGAGTTCGTCGACACCGATGAAAAGATATTCGGCGCCTTGATATTGGTAAATGTCGTTCTCGCTGCGGCTATATCCGAAGCGCGTCGTCGAGCCATTCCACCACGTGACGATGTGTTTTGTGTCGTTAAAGGCGCGGTAGAGTTCGCGGGGAACATCGCGTCGAAAATAAAGCAGCAGCGATGCTTCGAGTTCGGGAAACGTGCGGCGGAGAAGAAGCGTGTTTGCGCCTGCGCGTTCGTGCGCCTGGAGAATCGCCTCCATCAGTAATGCCTTCGATTTTCCGGGGCCGGCCGCGCCGCCGAAGAGACGATACTTCGCGGGCGAACGATGAAATTCTTGCTGACGCGCGAACGGCGTATACGGCAATACGAGGCGCGAGGACGATTCGTCGATGGGTGCGAGCGCGTCCGCGTCCGCATCAATGTTCGCGTCGGCAGTAGCGACCTCAGTGGAGTTGTCGCCGGCGGCGCAATCAGCAGCGAGAACGCCATCTGCGATCCAGCGTTCGAGCCCGGATTGGGCAGTGGTGGACATGTGCAATTCGAGATGATCGCGAGACCAGCGGATCCGATTAGCTCAGCGCGCGAATTTTCTTGCCGATGTAAAGCGCGGCGGCGCCGCCGAGAATCGTGGCTGCGATTGCTGCGTGATGGACGCTCAGAACTGCGCCAACGATCATCGCGCCCGCGCCTCCGAGCTGAACCGCATAGCCGAGCGTTATCTTGCTGACGGACATGGTGCCTCCTGGATGAAGTGACCCGCTCGGCCGCGAAGACAGCCTCGCGGCACGCAGGTGAGTAGCGACAGGAATGACTACGGTTGAATCGCGTCGGGCATCGCGATCGTTGGCGAGTCGGACGGAATGGGCAAAATTTCTGATTCGCGTTCCGGGCGCGGAACCATTGTGACGAGTTGAACCGGAACGTTCGGTGCAGAGCCTGCACTCGCGGATGCAGAGCGCGCGACCGGATACGCTTCGAGCAGCTTGCCGCACTCTCGCAGGACTTCGAGCAAAAGTTTCTCGCTGGCGCGAGGCCGTTCTTTCTCCTCCAGGCGATCGAGAAGGCGATCGAATTTGCCCGCCAATTTCGATTCGTCGAGACCCAGGACGCGCATCGCCTCGCCGATTTTCACTCGAGTGAGAGAGCGCTTCGGCGTTTTGTCAG
>JBAPOP010000123.1:0-9270 GCA_049279675.1 Candidatus Acidiferrales bacterium | reverse complement strand
ATCGCGTCGAGCACGAACGACAAAGGCAATCTTGTATTCGTTAATGCGGAGCCGCCGGCAACGGCATCTCATCGGATAGCACCTTGGGGCCTCCAAGCATCACACCCCTTGGTCGCCGAGCACCGGTTGACGAGCGAAACGACGGTGCGCGAAATACCGCCGCCGGATCGTCTTGAACGAATTGTTCATGACGCAGCCGTGAAGCACAATTTGGATCCAGCCCTCGTGAAAGCAGTGATTGGGGTTGAATCCGGATGGAACCCAACGGCGATTTCACGCAAGGGAGCTTTGGGATTGATGCAATTGATCCCATCGACGGCAGGCCAAATGGGCGTAGGAAATGCGTTCGATCCGGTACAGAATGTTGACGGCGGGACGGCTTACTTGCGTTCGCTGCTCGATCGGTTCCACGGAGATCTCGAAAAGTCTCTGGCCGCGTATAATGCAGGGCCAGGGCTGGTGGAACGGGTCGGAGGAGTACCGAACATTCCGGAAACGCGTTCGTACGTTCAAAAAGTTACCAACTCCTACTTCCGGCCCGGTTCAGGTCGAGATCCATCCTTCGCAGGTCGGCCGCGGATTCCCGTGCGGCGCGAAGTGGATCAAAACGGCCGGGTAGTTTTTACGAACGAATGACGCACAGACGATCGAACCCAGGCGCGACAGTGAACGCAATTCGGCATGCTCTTCGGCGTGCGATTCCCGCAGCCCTCGGATTCTTGACGGCCATCGTGTGTCTTGCCGTCCCGGCGCGGGCGCAAAACAACGATCAGGCTCGCCGCCAATTTGAAAAGGCGGTCGCGCTCCGCACGGAACTCGAGAGCCGTCCGCAGGGCCAGCGTTCTTTCGAGGCTTACAAACTAACCGTCGCGGCGTACAAGAAAGTCTACGCATACTCATCGCAAGCGGAGGAAGTGACGCCCGCGCTCGTGGCTGCCGCTGAGCTTTCCATCGAAATGGGCCGCGAGTACGATCCTGTTTATTTCAAGGCCGCGATTGACTCCTACAATTTCCTGCTCAAGGAATATCCGCACAGCCGGTATGCTTCTTCGGCGCTCTTCTCGATCGCGGATATCCAGCGGAATGAATTGAAACAACCTGACGCGGCGGAAAAGACGTACAAGGATTTCATACAGCGTTTTCCGAAGTCGCCGCGAGTTCTGGACGCAAGAACGGCGCTCGGCGAAATCGCGCAAGAGCGCGGAGATGGGTCGGCGCCAGCCGCAATGACGGCGCGCAATCGGCAGTCGACCCAACCGACGCAAACCGCGCAGCCTGCTCCCGCTGAGCGAGCTCCCACCGAACGTTCTACCGTCGAGCCCACTTCCGAGCAAAATGCGCCCGAGCCGACTTCCGCGCCAATCAATCCGATCGAAGGCGGGTCCCAGGCCGGCATCGCGAGAGTGACCGGCGTGCGCGCCTGGAACGCCGACAACTACACGCGCGTAGTAATTAATCTCGGCGATTCGATCAAATACCGAGCCACTCGAATCGGGAATCCCGACCGCATTTTCTTCGATCTGTACGACGCCAGAATCGATCCGAGCCTCGCGCAGAAAACCATCGACGTGCAGAACGGATTCCTGAAATCCGTGCGCGTGGGGCAAAATAAGGACGGCGTCGTTCGAATCGTTCTCGATGTGAATTCGGTCAAGCAATATTCGGCCTATCTGCTTCAGAATCCGTACCGCCTGGTCATCGATGTCCATGGAAAAGACGTGCGCGGTTTGCCCCGCAACACGACTGTGCCTTCATATCACGCGGCGGCGCCGGACCCGACGACCGAGACTGCGCCAGCGCCAGTGACTGGAAATCCGGCGGGAACAATTCCTGCAGCAACTAAGGGAACCGGGACGACTGATCTAAAGCCGCTGAAAGTGTACGCTGCCGCGCCTCCACCTCCCGCTCCAAACGTCGCGAGCGAAAAGCCTGCCGTGGCTACGAGCGGTCCGAAGCCAGTTGATCGTCTACCGATCAGGCCGACATCAGGCCAAAGCCGCGAAGTCGCGGCACTGGTGCCTGAACCGAAGCCGACGCGCGACGGCGAACGTTCACTGACGCGTGCGCTGGGCCTGAAGATCAATCGCATCGTAATTGATGCCGGCCATGGCGGCCATGACACGGGTACCGTTGGCTCGCACGGCTTGATGGAAAAAGATCTTTGCCTCGATGTTGCGCTGCGCCTCGGGAAAATGATTCAGGAGCGGCTGCCGGGCGCCGAAGTGGTCTACACGCGCACCGATGACACTTTCATCCCGCTCGAAGAGCGCACGGCGATTGCGAACCAGGCGAAGGCCGATTTGTTCATTTCGATTCACGCGAATTCGAGCCACGACCACGATGCGCGGGGCGTTGAAACATATTATTTGAATTTCGCGACGTCGCAGGACGCGATGGAAGTGGCCGCGCGAGAAAACGCGCTGGCGGATACGGGCCTGCACGATCTTCAGAACATGATTCAAAAGATCGCGAGAAACGAAAAGATCGAGGAATCGAAAGAGCTCGCGGGCGATATCCAGGACTCCCTTACGAAGCGCTTGCAGCAAATCAATAGTACGGAGAAAAATCGAGGCGTCAAGAAAGCGCCTTTCGTCGTGCTGATCGGCGCGAACATGCCGTCGGTCCTGGCCGAAATTTCGTTCCTGAGCAATGCGAACGACGAGAAAATGCTGAAGAAGGCCGACCAGCGGCAGCGCATCGCCGAAGGGCTCTATAAAGGCGTAACCAGCTACCTCGATAACCTCAACAGCCTCTCGTATAACCTGCAGAAACCGCTGTCGTCGCGGCAAGAGTCGCCGCTGGATTCCGCCGGGAACCCAAAGTAGACTTTGGCGTCTAATCGACTAGTATTGGCATCTAATGGTCATCGTATGCGCAAACTGATTCTTTCACTCTTTCTAATTGCAGGTATCGCGTTGCTTCCCGCAGCCTTAGCAGGCTCGCCCGCGCAAGACAGTTTGCCGTCGAGCTTTGCCACATGGACGGCGAGCGGCGCGGAAACCTCCATTCCAGCTGATAGTCTTCCTGCTAGCCCCGCCGTTCTTCAGGAATATGGTTTGGTGGTTGCGTCGACTCGATCGTATTCGAGCGGAGCCGGCGCGCTACAGGTCGTTCTTTACAAGTTAAAGGACCCCACTGGCGCCTATGGGCTTTATTCATATCTGCGATCGTCGGGCCTTCGCCAAGGGTCGATCCACGCATATCCTCCGCAATTGACGGTCTTCAGCGCGAAAGGCGAATCCGTCTCCTATAAGCTTTCCCCCTACGCTCAGAAGGGCGATTTTCGGCGTGTTGATGTTACCGATCATTCTGTGATTGCTCCGGGGCGCGCGCTGATTCTGCAGGGCAGCTTCATATTGGATGTGCTTGGTCCGGCAATTTCCGGAAGTGAAGCGGCTAGCTTGAAGAGTCTGGCCGCGGCAGTTGCTCCCACTTCCAAACCCGGCCCTTACCCGACGCTCTACGGCCACCTGCCGCAAAGTGGATTTGTTGTCGATTCCGACTGTTACATTCTCGGCCCGGCGGCATTGCATGATTACTTCCCGGCCGCGGATGGCGATTGGCTTGGATTTGGGACCGGCGTTGAAGCCGAGGTCGGGACTTATCGAATTAACGGCGAGGAGCTGACGCTCCTGATCGCGGACTTCCCTACTCCGCAAGTGGCAACGAAAAAAATGGAGGAGTGGACGGGTATTTTTGACGTCGGCGGCTTACAGAACGGAAGCGGCAAGCCGGTAATTTATGCGAAGCGTTCGCTGACACTCGTTGGGCTCGTTTACCGCGCGCATTCGGAAGCGCAGGCTGCGCTGATATTGAACCACGTTCACACGGGCACCGAATTGACATGGAACGAGCCGGGATTTTCGTTCAACGACCCGAATATCGGGAGCGTCCTCGTCGGAGTCATCTACGGAACGGGGTTTCTTTGTGGGTTTGCGTTCGTCGCGGGGTTGGCCTTCGGCGGGGTACGGATCGCGGTGAAGCGACTGCTCCCCGGACGGGTGTTTGACCGCAAGGATCAGCTCGATGTTCTTCAGCTGGGCTTAGGCAGTAAACCCATCAATTCAGAGGACTTCTACGGCATCGGACGTACGACACGGCCGTAGAGGCTGTCGCCATTTTTCCACAACGATCGCCGCGTAGTTGTACAAGCAATTGAAAATACAGCACTTATACACCGCTCCGTTTACTGGAATCGTTCTTGACTTGTAGCAGTACCGCCTCTAAACTGCCGCTGAGGAAAGAGTTCTGCGGTCATCCGCGCATTGGCCCTAGGGCTTTTCTCCCCTCAAGGCCCGCCTCGCCGCGGGCCTTTTATTTTCGGCGGTCGGTTTTTACCCGGCGGCGCATTCTCTCGCTATCCGCTTCCCTTTTCCTTGAAGAATCAGTAATACTCCCGCACGGTTCGCGCCGAAAAAATAGCTTTCGACCGAGCGCCGATTCGAATGCAATCAGCTTCCGAAATTGCGGCTAGACCTTCTGTTTCTTCGAGCGTACGGGCTGGCGCACGGTCGAAGCCGTGGATCCTCGCCGCCACGATTCTCGCTTCGAGCATGGCGTTCATCGACAGCACCGTCGTAAACGTCGCTCTGCCCGCTCTGCAGACAAGTTTTGGGGCGACCGTCACGGAATTGCAGTGGGTGGTCGAAGCGTATCTACTGCTGCTCGGCTCTCTGATTCTCGTCGGCGGTTCGCTCGGCGATATGTTCGGCCGGCGCCGGATGTTTCTCTTTGGAGTTTGCGTTTTCGCAGCGGCATCGGCTTGGTGCGGCGCCGCCGCGAACATCCATCAACTGATCGCCGCGCGCGCTGCGCAAGGATTTGGTGCGGCGTTCCTAGTTCCCGGCAGTTTGTCCATCATCGGCGCGTCGTTCGAGGACAACGAACGCGGCCGGGCCATCGGGACATGGTCTGGATTCACGGCAATCACGACCGTAATTGGCCCCGTTCTCGGCGGGTGGCTCATCCAGCATGCCTCGTGGCGATGGGCGTTTCTGTTGAACTTGCCGATCGCCGTCGCCGTGATCGTCCTCAGCCTGTGGCAGGTGCCCGAGAGCCGCGCCGAATCTGTGCGCGGGCCGGTGGATTGGAGGGGCGCGCTGCTTGCGACCTTCGGCCTCGGCGGCGTGGTGTATGGCCTAGTCGAATCATCGCAATTGACTTGGTCCGACGTTCACGTAGTCGGCGCTGTGATTCTGGGCACAGTCTGCATCGTTCTGTTCCATTTTGTCGAGAAGGCGGCGAAAGCCCCGATGGTGCCGCCGCAACTGTTCAAGTCTCACGATTTCACCGGCGCGAATATTTTGACGTTTTTGCTCTACGGCGCTCTCGGCGTTTTCCTCTTTTTCCTCCCGATGAATTTGATTGAGGTTCAGGGATATTCGGCGACGGCTGCGGGGGCTGCTTTCCTGCCGACGATTCTGTTAGTGTTTCTTCTTTCGCGCTGGTCGGGAGGCCTCGCGGATCGCTATGGAGTGCGGCCACCGCTCATCATCGGCCCTTTGATTGTCACTGTCGCGTTTCTGCTTCTGGCGTGGCCGTTTGCCGGCCGGAGTTATTGGATCAATTTCTTTCCGGCGATTGTCGTTCTCGGGCTCGGGCTTGCGGTGAGTGTAGCGCCGTTGACGACGGCCATCATGGGAGCCGCGGATCAGGCCAATGTGGGCGCCGCGTCGGGCATCAACAACGCAGTCTCTCGGATTTCTGGGTTGATCGCGATTGCCGTCCTCGGGATTGTTGTGACCTCCGTTTTCAACAATGGCCTGAATCGGCGGCTCGGGCATATTCACGCAGAGGAGTCCGTTAAGTCAGACATTCTCAATCAGCGAACGAAGCTCGCGGCCATCCAAATTCCAGACAGCCTGAGTGGCGACGAACGCCAGGCGATTTCCGCCGCCATCACGAATTCTTTTCTCGAAGCGTTTCGAGTGACCATGCTTCTCTGCGCGCTTCTCGCTGCCAACGCCGCCATTTCCGCTTATCTCATGATCGGGAGCGGAAAGACTGGCGCGAAGAGGCAGCCCGCCGCACGTTCGTAAATTCCTAGTTCGTGAAATAGCAGCAATAGGAATTGCGCACAGAGTTTGAAAGCCGCGCGGGATTAACTTGCGTGGGTTGCCGCAGTGCGCGACGCTGCCGATTCAAGCGCGCCCGTTACTTCGTCATCGGTCGTGCTTTGGAATTCCGCGTACCATTGGCCGACAGCGCGAAAATCTTCCGGCGCGGATAAGCAAACGAGTTCGTCCGCCACCTTGGAAAGCTGCCGGACAACGTGCGGCGAAGCGACAGGAACCGCGACGACAATTCTCTCAGGGCCAAGTTTTCGAAGAGCCTCAACCGCAGCGCGCATGCTCGATCCGGTGGCGATACCGTCGTCCGCAAGAATCACGATGCGATTTTTCACGTCCGCTGCGGGCATGCCCCGGCGGTAAGCAAGTTCGCGCCGCTCGAGCTCGATCATCTCGCGCTCGACGACGGCATCGAGCACCGCATCCGGAATCGCCAACTGTTCGATTATTTCAGCGTCCAGGACTCGAACGCCGCCCGACGCGATCGCGCCGAAGGCCAGCTCTTCCTGCTGTGGCACGCCGAGCTTGCGAACGACGAAGACGTCCAAAGGCGCGCTGAGAGCGCGGGCGACTTCAGCCGCCACTGGAACTCCGCCGCGCGGCAACCCGAGAACCACGACATTCGGATTCTTGCTGAATCGCAATAATTGCGCGGCGAGTTTTTGACCTGCATCTTTGCGATCGCGAAAGGTCAAATGTCCGTCCGATCCTGCGACTCAATCCGCAGAAGCAGCATAGGCTCGCCGCCCCAGACGTTCGTCAGAGCCGGGAGCATTCTAGCGACTGTAGCGCCGCACCGATTTTCGTGCGGCATCTTGGTGCGTTTCCCGGCTCCGAAGTGGGATCTGGCGGGAAATTTGAATAAGCGCCAATCCGAAAACACTCAACCATTTCCGCACGCCTCGCTTGACGTGTCCATGATAAAAAACGGCTCGATCGGTGACAACCATCGCCGGTGCGCCTTGGGATCCCGGCAGAACGTAGAGGATGCACGCAGGCCATTCCTGGAGCTGCCTGCACCGGTTTGACTCGGGTGAACGTGCGTCATAACATTCGCGTCGATGCCTGATGCCTCCCCACTCTCTGGTCGCACGATTTCGCACTATCGCATTCTTGAAAAGCTCGGCGGCGGTGGCATGGGTGTCGTGTACAAAGCCGAGGACACCAAACTCGGCCGGTTCGTGGCTCTCAAGTTCCTTCCGGACGACGTCGCCAAAGACCCTCAAGCCCTGAGCCGTTTTCAGCGCGAGGCCAAAGCCGCTTCCGCGCTGAATCATCCGAACATCTGCACGATTTATGAGATTGATGAACAAAACGGGCAAGCATTCATCGCCATGGAATTGCTGGAAGGCCGGACGTTAAAAGAAATGGTGGGCGCACACCAGGGCGCGCCGCTGCACACGGAGGAATTGCTCGACTTGGCAATTCAGATCGCCGATGCGCTCGATGCCGCGCATCAGAAAGGCATCACGCACCGGGATATCAAGCCGGCCAATGTTTTCATCGTGGCGCGTGGCCAAGCAAAAATCCTCGATTTCGGCCTGGCGAAGCTGGCGGGAGAGATAGTTCACGAACCACCCTCGCCGACGCAGTCCACGATCTCCATGGCCGCTACGCCGGATGCTCTCACGACACCGGGCGTCGCCATGGGCACCGTCGCGTATATGTCTCCCGAGCAAGCGCGGGGCGAGCCAATCGACGCTCGAACCGATTTATTCAGTTTCGGCGCCGTGCTTTTTGAAATGGCGACCGGCCGGCGCGCGTTTCCCGGTAACTCGACGGCCGTGGTCTTCACGGAGATTCTGAAGGATGAGCCTCCCTCGCCGCGAACGCTGAATCCTGAATTGCCGCTGAAGCTAGAGGAGATCATCGCCAAGTGCCTCGAGAAGGACCGCGATCTTCGTTATCAGGTCGCGGCTGAGATTCGCGGCGACTTGAAGCGCCTGAAACGCGACTCGAGCTCCCACACTTTCGCATCAGACAAGTTTCGCGCGGGCGACGACGCGGAACGCGCTCGGGCACGGGGTTCGCCCCTACGCATCTTGTGGTGGGCGCTTGCGGCCATGTGTGTGGTTGCCGCGCTTGCTTATTTGCTTCGCCCTACTCTGCCCCCGCTTACAGTGTCGGACTACGTCCAGCTTACGAACGACGCCCTGCGCAAGGATTTGATCGGAACGGATGGCTCGCGCCTGTATCTTGAGGAAGAGGGCATCGGGGCCGCGCAGATGTCGGTCAACGGAGGAAACGTAGCGCCCGTTTCCATCGGATTGCCCGGAGGGCCGTTACCAATCTCTAGCGTCTCGCCGGACGGTTCAAAACTGCTCATCGCGCAGTTGTCGAGCTTCAGCAGCGCTGCGGTGCCGATGTGGGCCGTGCCGACTCTGGGCGGCTCGCAGATCCGGCTGGCGGATATCACAGGCATAGCCGGCGCGTGGTCGCCCGACGGTCAGAAGCTGGTTTACGTGAACGGTGACGCACTCTACCTTGCGAACGCTGACGGCACGGCGCCTCGCAAGTTGGTTAGTCTACCCGGTACGCTTGCGGGCCTGAACGCCGATACGTCGTTGGGCCAAAACGTCAATACGTCACCCACGTGGTCGCCCAACGGCCAGGAAATCGCACTGACCCTCGTCAGTCCTAAGGAGCAAGTCAATCAATTGTGGGAGGTTTCGGCGGATGGTACGAATCTGCGCGAAATGTTTCCCGGCTGGAACGCGAATTCGGGCGAATGCTGCGGCTCCTGGATGCCAGACGGCAAATACTTCGTGTTCCAGTCGCAAGCGCAGATTTGGGCGGCGCGTGAAGCAGGGAGTGTTCTGCACAAAGTCAGTTATGAGCCGGTGCAACTGACGACTGGAGCTGTTTCCTATGGCTATGCCGTGCCGGGCAAAGACGGCAAGAAGATTTTCGCAGTGGCGGGTACCCGACGGGGAGAACTCGAACGATACGACGCCAAGGCAAACACCTTCGAGCCTGAGTTGGGCGGAATTTCGGTGCAAGACGTGGTCTTCTCGAAAAATGGCGAGTGGGTGGCTTATGTTTCCTATCCCGACAGAATTCTCTGGCGGAGTAAACTGGACGGAAGCGATAAGCTGCAGCTCAGCTCTCCGCCGATTTATGCCCAGGGGCCCCGTTGGTCGCCGGACGGGAAGGATATTGTTTATTATGGCTTGGCGCAGGGCAAACAGTCCCGCATTTATGT
>JBAPOP010000122.1:0-3757 GCA_049279675.1 Candidatus Acidiferrales bacterium | reverse complement strand
AACCAAAACCCCTACCCAGACTCAAAACCAAACACAGCCCGCCTCCCGATCACCCTTGGAGAAAGCCATGGAAGCGGACATTTCTATCTGGCGAAAAACCGGACATTTCTACTTTGCGTTGACACGCAACCCGAAATGTAGCTCACCTCTTCAGAGGTGAGGCTTCTCGGCCCCTCCGCGGGTGCCGCATCCCTCGCCGGGCGCGCCTCTTTTCGCCGTTCTCTTCTTTGAAATCTCCCTCGGGTTTGCCTCTGGCTACGCGCCAGATCGCCATGATTCTCAGTGATTCCTACCCTCAGTGCGACTTTTCTTGTTCTTCAATTCGCTTTTTGAATTCAGCAATATCCAGCCGCGTTTGACTATGAAACGGCTCGTTCTTAGTTGCGAACCAGAGTTCATTATTAGCCGGGTCAACCACAGAGAAGCGTACGGGGGTAGGTGATATGTCTATGTCATTGTGTGGCGGAGTGGGTCTGCCTTTGGTGTCTGCCGTGAACCGAAGGACCAAATCGGCATCCTTGGCCTCCTTCACGATTTTGAATCGCCCCCACTTAGTTAAAGCTTCGAAGGCTCGATCTGTAATTTCTGAGTGTCCCGTTTGATTGTCGATGTACACGGTCTTCGCAGCGATCACGCTGTCTGGCAGCGGGACGTGCTTGTCCTTCGCGTGAATCGGGGAAACGACGAGTGCGATTGCGAGTGCTGCTACGGCTGCAGCTATTTTCAAGCTCTTTCTCCTTTTCTAGTTCTTCGAATCATGATTCTTCCGCTCTGCAATTTATATCCTTTACTGGAGTCCGCAGGAAGGGTTGGTTACGGGGCACTTGCCAAGCCTGAGAAACCTGTTACCCCTGAGATCTTCATAACTCCCCAGCAAAAATCTCACTGTGCTATCGCCGGGTGCCGCATCCTTGCAAAGCAAGGGTGGGTCTTTCGGTTCTATCTATACCGGGTGCCACATTCTTGCGAAGCAAGGGTGGGTCTTTCGGTTCTATCTTTACTGGGTGCCGCATCCTTTGCCCCACAAAGGGTGCGGGTTCTGTTCTTACTTTCTTCGCTCCGGCATCCTGCCGGCGTTTTTGACTTTCGCCGGGTGCCGCATCCTTCGCCTCGCAAAGGGTGCGGGTCTTGTTCTCTCCTTCGTCGCGCCGTTGGTATCTCCGGTGTCGGTCGTAGGGGCGCTGCTCGCTGCGCCCTCTTCGCCGTTTCCCCTCCCACTTAGGGCGCGTGCTAGCACGCGCTTGGGTGCCGCATCCTTCGCCCCACAAAGGGTGCGGGGGTTTTCTCTCTTCCGCGCCTTTTCCTCTCCATTCGGCGTGCGTCCGTCCGTCAACTTACCTCTCACGTAACCTAACGTAGCTTTCTCCGTTAGGTGCCGCTCCCTTAGGAGATATCATTGGCGGTACGACATGAAACTGTCACACCCAGCCGTGCTTTTGCTAGGGGCCGGTGCCACCAGGGGAGCCCTCCACAAGCGTAGGCCACCCCCGCCAGTCGATGCAGACTTCTTCGAAATTGCCGGACAGATCAAGGGACACGGTACTCAGAAACTCGCGCGGTCCGTCTTAGGTGATGTCTGGAAGCTCTATGGACGCGTATCAGGCATAGGGCTCGAGAACTACTACAGAGACATCGAAACTCGAGCAAGCATAAGTAGCTTTGCGAAAACAGCGAACAAACCGAAGGATTGGCAAAAGCGCAAGAGTTCCCTTGAGGAGCTAATTCGCAGAGTGATCATTCACACCACCTGCTCATCGCATGACGGGCACTTGGAGCCATTGAAAAGCACGACCCATTCAAGAATACTTTCGAACTTGTCGAAGGGCGACTCGATCGTTACGTTTAATTATGACATGCTGATCGAGGAGTCATTCAGAAATGCCGACCTTTGGACTCCAGTCGGCGGTTATGGCGACCGCGTTCACGGCGTGAGAGGCGGGTGGTGCAAGAAGTGGTTGACAAAACGCAAATCTACGCTAGTCCCGCACTCCATTATTAGGCTTCTCAAACTCCACGGCAGTGTGAATTGGAGAGTCTACAAGACTAACGAGGTCAGACTAAAGGATCGCCCTTTTGTTGTGCGAACCAGGCGCAAATTGCCAGTATTCGAAACCGTGTCCATATTGCCCCCCGGCATGAACAAACGAATAGACCGGAATCCGTACAAGCCGCTCTGGCGAGAAGCGCGACTCAGGCTGGAGCGCTGCAAGTCCATAGTCATAGCCGGCTACTCCCTTCCAGAAGCAGACGTCTTAGCGAAAGCCCTATTCAATGAAGTTGTCCGGCTGCGTGTTGCGAGAAAACAGTATCTTCATCAACTACACATCGCAGATCCAAATGATTCCGTAAAGCAAAAGCTCGTCGATCTGTTCGTGCCCGCCCTGAATGCGGGGAGCAGAATCTATCGATATTCGGGAGTTAATGAGCTCCTTCCCGCGAACTAGTTCTTCTCCGGCGACGAAAAGGGAGTCAGCGCCACCTGAGCTCTCGACCGCACCCCGTCCAGCTATTTGGGAAGCCTTGCCAAAAGGTCACGAATAACAGCATCGACTGCGCTCTCGGCTCCATTGGCCTCGTGTGTTCCCACGACATAATCGCCGCTTCTTTCCTTTTCAGGATGAATGAGATTTCGGAAATCCCTAGCGAAGTCACACATCTTCTGGGTTCCGGTGCTGATGAAGCCGAGCTCGCGAGCGACCTTTATTAGGCTGATTAAACTCCACTCCGACAACGGTAGCACGAGCCCATTTCGATCTTTTTCCGCCGACTTGGCATGAGGAGCCTTTTGGGGCGGGCGTTCGAGAGCATCCAGCAGCAGACCCTCGATCAGGCCTCCGGCCAGAATGAGCCTTGATTTCGTTGCGGATACGGACCGAACTCGCGTGAGTTCCAGGTAATCTCTCACCAGAATCTCTCTAAGCTTTTTGTCGGCGACGAACGACAGATCGGGTAGAGACTGTTCCAGCGCGACCTCGGAAACGCGCCGCGGTTGCGGTGGCTGCACGAGCACAACTCCAGCCGCCGGTCTTGATCGATTCAGCTCGTCATTCCAAGATTGATCCACGCTCTCGAAGTCGAGAATGTTTTCCGACAAGAAAACGGCGCTGACAGGTGCGTACTCCGAGCTTTCGAAGTTATTGAAGTAATTAGGAAAATCCCGAAGGAACTGGCTCGCAATCCTGATCGCGTCAGCGGAAATGTAGTCGTAAGAAGAATTCGCCGCCTCTGTAATCTCTTCCAGAGTGTATCGGCTCAGCTGATTTTTCTCATACAGTCGTTTGATGGCGACAAAAACTCGATCGAGCGCATCCTCGCAAATCGGCACGAGCTCCCCGCGGACAAAATAGAGAGATTTGAAAGTAGGATAATATTTGTTGCCGACGTTTCTAATATACCCGGCTTGAACAAGTTGGTCCAAAGTGCGCCGATCCTTTCCGAGCGAAACGCGCAGCTTTTGGTCCGGCGTTCCGAGACCTCGGCTAAGAAAATCATCGCTTATCGAAAGGATGAGATCCATGCCGAGCTCATTTGGCTCTTCTGAAGGGCGGAATTTCGACCAGTCCATGCTCATTAGCGATTCGCGAAGTACCTCATTAAATTTTGACTTCTGCGTCGGGCGCACCGCCAGACGCTTTCACTGATGACATCAATCAGATCGTCCGACGAACAACGATACCTCAACATCAGAGCTTTTGAGCATCTCGCCGCTTGAGGCAAATCAACCGTCCGTCAAAATCCTTACATCACGCCCATTTGC
>JBAPOP010000121.1:0-21505 GCA_049279675.1 Candidatus Acidiferrales bacterium | reverse complement strand
TTGGGGCGAACGGGCTGAATACGGGACGATTCCTCGACGGGCCGGAGTATGTCGTTATGCACGACAAAGGCAACGAAGAGAACGTTTTCGATCGGTTCGATTTCAAGCCTTCTGAATCGGACACAATCAATTTCAACTTCGGCTATACGCGTTCGTGGTTTCAGACGCCAAACTCGTATGACGCCGAAAACGCAACAGGTTGGTCAGGGCTCGTCGTCCCGGCGACATGCCCCATGGGGCAAATCGGTAATTGCGGCGGCTTGGGCCCGAACGGTGAAGTGGTCGGCGTCCAGGACCAGCGCTCGAAAATTGGAACGATCAACATTGCGCCCGCTTGGACGCGGCTGATCAATTCTAACACTGTGCTCACGGTCGGCGCTTTCGTGCGGCAAGATAGATACAACTATTATCCCAGCGATGACCCGTTCGCCGATCTCTCGCCCGATCTCCAACTTCAATCGGTAGGCCAGAGCCGGAAGTTAACGAACGTCGGTGGCCGCGCGAGCCTGTCGTACGTGAGAGGTATAAACAACATCAAGGCCGGGATCATCTTCGAAGACACGCTACTGACGGAAAACGATAACATCGGAGTCATAGATCCCACGGCGAACGCGGTCTGCCTCTTCGCCGCCACTCTGGCTCCCGACACAAACCCGTTGCTGACAAATCCAGCGGCTTGTGCCGGACCTCTTCAGCCAAACGTTGGGCAAGGGATTAACAACGGCGCGTCGATACCGGCATTTAATCCTCTGCTGGCGTGTTACGACTTAACCAGGACTGTACCGTTGCCCGCCTCAGACGGTTGCCCGAATTCGACCAGCGGCTCATTCGCTTATAACGGTAGCGCTGGCATCAAGGAGGTGGCGCTATACCTTGAGGATACGATTTCGAAGAACAATTGGACGTTTAACGTCGGACTCCGGGGCGATATCTACGACGGAATTACGAGTCAAAACCAAATCGAGCCGAGACTCGGAGTTGCTTACAACATCAAGCCGAGCAACACGGTGCTGCGCGTTTCCTACGCTCGCACTCTCGAAACGCCGTTCAATGAGAACCTCGTTCTAGCGAGCGAAGGCTGCTTGAACCCTGTCGTCAGCGCGATAATGTCTTCGACAATCAGTCCGTGCGTGGCGACGACGCCTCTGAGTCCCGGCTGGCGCAACGAGTTCCACGCGGGATTGCAGCAAGCGTTCGGAAAATACTTCGTGCTCGACGGCGAGTACATCTGGAAGTACACGCACAAAGCCTACGACTTCAGCGTGCTGGGTGATACACCCATCACATTCCCGATCGAGTGGAGCAGATCTAAGATCCCTGGCTACGCGATCCGCGGCACCGTGCCGAACTTCCATGGCTTGACAGCGTTTGTCGTCATGTCGCACGTGGCAGCGCGCTTCTTCGAACCGCAGGTCAGCGGAATTGGCGCTGCGCCAGTTGGCTCCGAAGTGTTCCGAATCGATCACGACGAAAAGTTCAACCAAACAACTCACGCGCAATATCAGCCGTGGAAGAGGGCGCCGTGGCTCGGGTTCAACTGGCGCTACGACAGCGGCCTCGTCGCCGGTCCGGTTCCGTGCGTAGGAGGCGATTGCGCGAATGGACCGAACGGAGGCGGGCCAGACAATCTCGTGGATACGTCCATCATCACTCCCGATCAGCAATTCCAGGCTGGACTGTTCTGTGGCCCAGTTCGCGCCACGCCGACAACACCAATCAGCTCGAGCTTCGGCGTTAACCTGTGCCCCGGTTCGCAGTATGGCTCGACGCTGATTCAGATTCCGGCTCCCAACACGGAGAACGATGATCACAATCCTCCGCGTATCGCGCCGCGCAATCTCTTTGATGTGGCAATCGGGCACGACAACCTCTTCAACGGTGACAGGTACAAGTGGAGCGTTCGTCTCACGGCGATCAACGTGACGAACAAATACGCGCTCTACAATTACCTGTCCACATTCAGCGGCACGCATTACGTTTCACCTCGCTCCTTTACAGGTGAGATCGGCTTCCACTTCTAGGCAACAACGGCAGTCGAGACGCGCTGCACGGGGCCGTTGCTTCCGTGCAGCGCGCCAAGACTTCGCGCTCCTTGAAGTTTCCGCGGGTCACGAATTGTTCATAATTTTCTAGTTGACACTATGTTGCAACTGGGCTACCGTTTTGAGCCAGTTGATAGTCATTATCAACTAGAATTCACAAGGATGGCTTCGCTCTCATGGCTAGCTTTGGGCTCCGGCGTCGAGCTTCCTGGCTCCTTCTACCTCTCGCGATTTGTGTTTTGGTTTGGACGGCCGCAGCCGGCGTCGGCGGGAGCGTCTCCGGTACGGTGAAGGACTCGAGTGGCGCCGTGGTTCCGAAGACGACTGTTACGGCAACCAACAGCGACACTGGAATCCGGCAATCCACAGTGACCGATGACAAGGGATTCTATTCGTTCACCAGCCTTCCGATCGGCCGCTACGATCTGGAAGTTGTCAGCACGGCCTTCAGGCCGTATCGGCGGACGGGAATCGTCCTCGATGCGAACAGCGCGCTGACAATCGACGCGGTTCTGGAGGTGGGCGCCCGGTCCGATGCCGTCACGGTCGCCGACAACCAACTCCACGTGGAAACGATGAGCACGCAGATGGGCGAGGTCATCACGGGCGAGCAGATGACCTCGGTGCCACTGAATGGGCGAAGCTACACGGACCTGCTCGCGCTACAGCCCGGCGTGGTGCCAGTGACTACCATCACCTCGGAAACCGTGCAGGACGTGGGAGCGAGCGCGCTCTCGCCTTCGGGTAATTTGAATCCCGGAACGATCTCGATCAACGGCCAGCGGGAATTTGCCAACGCCTTCATCGTAAACGGAAGCGACACCGAGGAAGACGTGAACATGGGAGCGGCGATCGTCCCGAACCTGGACTCCCTTGCCGAGTTCCGGATTCTCACGAGCAACTTCGATGCGGAGTACGGAGAGTTCAGCGGCGGGCAGATCAACGTAGTCACAAAATCCGGGACGAATGCGATTCACGGCGACGCCTTCGAATTCTTGCGCAACACCAATCTCGATGCGCGCAATTATTTCTCTCCCGGGCGCGGTGCGTTCAACCAAAATCAATTTGGCGGGACGATCGGAGGGCCAATCCGCCGGAACAAGATTTTCTTCTTCGGAGACTATCAGGGAACCCGATCAACGCAGGGAGTGGACACCCCAAGAATTTCCGTCCCATCGCTGGCGGATCGCACCGGCAATCTGCTGGATCTGGCGGATTCCTTCGTAACCACGGATGCGAATGGAAAAACGGTCCCCACCACGGTGAGCGGACCGTATTGGAGGAGCCTTCTATCGCAGAAGCTGGGCTATACGGTTTCGCTGAACGAGCCCTACTACACGCCGGGATGCACGGCGGCTAACTGCGTTTTTCCCAACGCCGTGATTCCGCAGAGCGCGTGGTCCGCCCCGGCAACAAACCTCTTGCAATACATTCCGCAGCCCAACAACGCGAACGGCACTTTTTCCACGTCGTCCTTCAATCAAACTTTGCGGGACGACAAAGGCGCTTACCGGACCGACGCCGAAACGCGCTGGGGCCTCCTCAACGCCTATTACTTCCTCGACGATTGGTCTCAAAACAATCCATATCCTGTCGCACAAGGCGGCGCCAACGTTCCGGGGTTCAACGCGCTCTACGCGGGGCGCGCGCAACTGCTCGAACTCGGCGACACGAAAACGCTGAGTGCGAATGCATTGAACGAATTCCGTTTCAGCTACATGCGTGATGCGGTCGACCTGGGCAAACCGGTAGGAGGAGTCGGCGTCAGCCTGGCGTCGCAAGGATTTGAGGTGGGCCAGGGAACACCAGGAATCGTGGCGCTATCGCCGAATACGGAGGGCGTGGAGAGTGTCGGCTTCAACAGCTACACCATTGGAACAAATACGAACGAGTTGAAACAGTACGGAAACACGTTTCAGTGGCTCGACGAATTCTCCAAAGTTGTGGGGACCCACACGATCAAAGCTGGCGGTGAGTTCCACTACGATCAACTAAACGTCGACGCGATCGCGCAGTTCAACGGGAGCTTTCTGTTCTTCGGAACCGAGACCGGCTCCGACTTCGCGGATTTTCTGCTGGGAATTCCGAGCCAGTACAACCAGAGCCAGCTACAGCCGTTTTTCGGCCGGAACAAATACCTCGGCCTTTACGCCCAGGATAGCTGGCGCGTATCGCACAATCTGACTCTGAATTACGGCCTGCGGTGGGATCGGATCGAGCCGTGGTACGAGAAGCACAATCAGATCGCGACATTCGTGCCGGGTAAACAGTCCGTCGTTTTCCCCGGAGCTCCCGCGGGTATCCTCTATCCCACTGACCCGGGGGTGCCGCGGACGTTAGCGCCGCCAGGAAATCTGGATTTCGCGCCGCGCATTGGCTTGGCGTACTCGCCGAGCGCGTCCGGGGACGGTGTACTCGCGAAGCTGTTCGGCGGCCCCGGCAACTCGAGCATCCGCGCCAGCTACGGAATGTTCTTTACGGCGATCGAGGCTCTCACGATCGGCGTGATGAGTGCCAACGCGCCCTATGGAACTACGTACACGAGCCCGGCTCCGCCGCTATTCGCCACTCCGTTTGTTACGGCCGCGAGCGGACTGAACCACGGCCAGTATTTTCCGGTTACGCTCGCCCCGTGGGGCACGAGCGCGAGCCATCCCGACCCAAGCGTCAATTGGTCTCAGTTCGAGCCTATTACGGGGCTTCCCAACTATCCCACGAGCAATCGCATTCCTTACGCCGAGGAATACATGTTGTCTCTCGAGCGCGGCCTGGGAGCCAAGACCGTACTCGGCGTGAGTTACGTCGGCACGCAGGCGCACCGACTTCTCGTGCTTGTAGAAGCAAACCCCGGCGACCCATCGCTGTGCTTGTTCCTCAGCAATCCCGCCAATTTGGCGCCAAAACAAACGCCATGCGGAGCATTCGGCGAAGACAGCCAGTACATTACGGCAACAGGAAAGGTTTACGACGGCACCCGCGGCCCTCTGGGTTCGAATTTCGGCAGCAACGCCAATCAGGCCACAGCGGGGAATTCGAACTACAACTCTTTACAACTCACGCTGCACCATACCGGCAAGCGCTTGGACCTACTGGCGGGATACACGTTCAGCAAGTCGTTCGATCAATCCTCGAACGTTGGCGAAGAGGTGAATCCTCTCAACCCTTCATTGAGCAAAGCGCTCTCGGCTTTTGATGTGAAGCACAATTTCGTGGTGAGCTACAACTACAAGCTTCCGTTCGAATGGTTGTTCCGCGCCAAGAACGCTTGGACGCAGGGCTGGGAACTCTCCGGGATCACGCATTTCAGCAGCGGCTTGCCGGTGACCCTTGTCAATTTCGGGGACAATTCGCTTCTGGGCGCTGAGCCGAACGGCATCAACAATTTCGGCGTGGATGAGCCGGACTACACTGGCGGCCCTCTCGATCTGAATCACAACCCGCGCAACGGGAAGCCTTATTTCGATCCGTCCGTGTTCACCGAAAATAAATTGGGAACGCCGGGCACGTCGCCGCGGCGATTTTTCTATGGGCCCGGTATGAACAACTTCGACATGGCCCTCCTCAAAAAAGTGCGCTTGACGGAATCGAAATCACTCCAGTTCCGGATCGAAGCCTTCAACGTCTTTAATCACGCTCAGTTCTTTGGACCTCAAGCCGTTGACGGGAACATCGACAGTTCCACGTTCGGCGACGCCATCAGCGCGGCGCCCCCGCGCTTGATGCAAGCGGGAGTGAAACTGGAATTCTGAAGTGGCGTTCATCTCGCGGATTTGAATCGCCCGCCGGCGGCGCTTGTGTTTGGTTCAGAAACGTCAAAAGCCCACATCTCCCCGAAATTGTCGCGTCGATAATTCCTGTTACAATTAGGCGTGGAGGCGGCCTGCGAAGCAGGTGACGGTGTGACGGCCTATTTGAACCAACACTGGATCCCTGGGAGCCCCCGTCGTCCTGCCCTTGTGCAATCCTCGCTGGGTAACCGGCTCAGGAAGCCTTAAAGCAGGCGCAGGGCGCCCACCTATTACGTGGGGTTCAGGGTCTAGCACCGCACGGCCAAGTGGACGCCTCCTTTCACTGCATTCTCAAGCGCGAATTTGAATAAGCTCGCGGTCGGATTCAGCATAGGCGCCGCGCGGACTGTGAACCCTTTCCATGCGCATTCTTTTTGTCGGTGACGTAGTCGGCTCGCCCGGCCGGAAAATCCTTCACGATCACCTCGCGGACACCGTCGCGCAGAGGCAAGTGGATCTCTGCATCGTGAACGGCGAGAATTCCGCGTCGGGCTTCGGTATCACGCCCAGACTGGCCGAGGAATTGTTTGCCTCGGGCGCGGAAGTGCTCACCGGCGGCAATCACATCTGGGACCGCAAGGAAATTCTCGACTATTTACCCCATGAGCCTCGCTTGATCCGCCCCGCGAATTTCCCACCGGGCGCGCCTGGCAGCGGCCTTTACGTCGGCAAAGCGAAAAACGGAGTGGATTACGCGGTGCTCGATCTGCAGGGCCGAACATTCATGCCCGCGCTCGATTGTCCGTTTCGAGCAGCCGAGCGCGAACTCGCGCGAGTTCCTGAGAACGTAAAGGTAATCGTTGTAGATATTCACGCCGAAGCCACGTCGGAAAAGCAAGCGATGGGATGGTTTCTCGACGGTAAAGTGACCGTGGTGCTGGGCACGCACACGCACGTGGCCACCGCCGACGAGCGCGTCCTCCCCGGCGGCACGGCGTATATCACCGACGTCGGAATGACGGGCCCTCACGATTCCGTGATCGGCATGGACAAAGCCGGAATCATCCAACGATTCCTTGATGGAATGCCGGCGCGATTCACCGTGCCTGAAGGCGACGTCCGGATGAACGCGGTTCTCATCGATGCGGACGAGTCGACGGGCCATGCGCGATCGATTGAACGTGTCGTCCTTCGCCTCGAGTGAAGCCATAGCGCGCCAAGCAACGCGCCTCAAGCTGAGAGCATCTTTGGCGTCAGGAGCTTCTATAATTTTCCCGTCCATGATCAAACGATTCGGTGGCCGTGTCTTAGTGTCTCTGATCCTCGTTGTCGCCTTCGCCGGCGTGGCGAAGCTCGCGATTCTGCGCGCGCAGGAACTCGATATCGAGCTGATTTCCACCGCGCATCTGTTGCCGGACGTCGGTCTTGGTCTTCGCGCGATCCATCGTGATGCCACGGGACGCTATTACGTGTTGTCGTCGCCGGGCACTGCCATTTCAATTTATGGGGCCGACGGAAAGTCCGTGGGAAAGATTCCCGCCATCACGACGAAGGAAGTATCTCTCCTCGATGCCGCGGACTTCGACGTTGACCCGTCCGGCCGCGTCGTAGTTGCGGATCGCGGCGCGAATGCAATTAAGGTATTTAACGCCGCCGGGCATTTTCAGAATTCGTTCCCGGTAACGGCTCCAACTTCTGTAGCCGCTCTCGCCTCGGGTGAAATCGCCGTGGCGAGTTTTCACGCGAAGAAGCTCGTTGAAATTTACGATAAGGATGGGAAGTGGCTGCGGACTTTCGGAGATCGCACAATTCTGGCCGATCATTGGGAACTGAACCGCAGCCTGAATCTCGGCAAGCTCATCACGGATCCGGCGAATCACCTTTACTACGCGTTTAGCTTTTTGCCGGAACCGACGGTGCGCCGATACGATCACATGGGTAACGCCACGCTCGAGATTTCATTGAGCACAATTGAATTCGCGCCCGTCGCGGAGGCAACGCGCCACCAGATCTCGGAGCAGGATCAGAAAACCGGAGAGGGAAGTTTCAAGCCGGTGATCAACGCAGTTGGCGTGGATCCGCAATCACTGGATGTTTGGGTGGCGATGGACGACGAGTTGACACACTTCGATCGTGAAGGCGGGCGCCGCGGCGAAACGTACCGCACATTTACAGCCGAGGGTGAGCGTGTGGTGCCGATTGCAATCCTGGTTGAGCCCG
The DNA here is from genome assembly GCA_049279675.1 of Candidatus Acidiferrales bacterium. Classification (GTDB taxonomy): domain Bacteria; phylum Acidobacteriota; class Terriglobia; order Acidiferrales; family UBA7541; genus Palsa-147. The sequence goes on along the minus strand of JBAPOP010000121.1, from coordinate 13,515 downwards.
AGCACCTCATCCTCGCCGGCGATCCAGTCGGTGTATACGTGTTCCCGCGGCCCGACAAAGCTCCTGGCATCGCTCCGGAAAAAAACGAGGACAAGCCGGCGGCCGCAGACAAAAAGCCGTAAGTTCTGCTGTAGTCTCATTGCGAGAATTTCCCGCCGGATTCCGAAAATATCTTGACAACCGCGCGAACGGGCCGCTGGCGCGGTGAATTTTTCACACAACAACCTTGTGGAAAACCTGTGAATTGCTTGTGAACGCTGTGGACGGTCTTCGCTCAGTTTTCTCTTGCCCCGGAAGATTCTTTTAGGCAGAATCCCGCCTCGCGTTCGCTGACGTCTTTCGGAAGGCTTCACTCCTCGGACGGTGACAGTGGCTTCGGGCGTACGGCCGCTGCGCCTGATAAGAACGCCAGATCAGATCAGCCCGGGTGTTGGCTGGATTTCCACAAGTTTATCCACAGCGGTGGAAATGGTCGGAAGGATGTTTTCCGTATGAATCAGTGGGACCGGATCCTCCACCACGTGGAGCGTCGAGTCAACCCACACAGTTTTAATACTTGGTTCCGTCCCACTCGTCTTGAAATTGTCGAGGAGGGCCGGCTACTGGTGCGCGTACCCACGCGCCTTTTCCGCAAGCGGCTAACGGAAACCTACGGTGACGTCATCCAGGCCGTTCTCGTCGAGTTGGGCCTCACCGACTTGCGCATCGATTACCTGTGCTCCGACCAAGAAGCTGCCGAGACGCTGCCGGCGCAGCAAGCGCGGCTTGATTTCGATTCGGTGACGCACCAACTGAATCCTCGCTACACTTTCGAGAGCTTCGTGGTTGGCGCGTCGAACCAATTTGCACAGGCCGCCGCGTTGGCGGTCGCCGAGCAGCCGTCGAAGACCTATAACCCGCTCTTTCTCTACGGTGGAGTGGGGCTGGGCAAGACCCATTTGATGCAGGCGATCGGCCACTCGCTCAAGAAACGGAATCCGGCGCTGCGGCTCACGTACGTCAGCGCCGAGAAATTCACAAACGAAGTTATCGCCTCGCTCCGCTTCGATCGCATGAGCAGTTTCCGCGACCGCTTCCGCACCATGGACGTGCTCATGGTAGACGATATTCAGTTCATCGCCACGCGCGAGCGGACTCAGGAAGAGTTTTTTCACACTTTCAACGCGCTCTACGACCAGCAGAAGCAGATCGTGATTTCATCTGATTGCCCGCCGAAGGATATCTCTTCCATCGAAGAGCGCCTCTGCTCGCGATTTGAATGGGGACTCATCGCCGATATCCAGCCGCCCGACCTCGAGACGAAGATCGCCATTCTCCAGAAAAAGGCGGAGAGCGAGCGCGTTCGCCTGGATGACGACGTCGCCGAATACATCGCGCGTTCGATCAAATCGAACATTCGCGAGCTTGAGGGCGCTCTGATTCGCCTCGTCGCATACGCTTCGCTCACGGGAGCGGACGTCAGCCTTTCCACGGCGCAGCAAGTTCTGAAGAACATCATCGAGCTGCAGGAAAAGAAAGTCACGATCGAGCAGATCCAAAAGCGTGTGGGAGAACATTTTGGCCTGCGCGCCCAAGATTTGAAGGTTCGTTCGAATTCGAAGGTGATTGCTTTCCCGCGCCAGGTGGCGATGTTCATCGTCAAGAAGCTGACGTCGGCGTCGCTCCCGGAAATCGGGCGGCAATTCGGCGGAAAGCACCACACCACCGTGCTGCATTCCATCAACAAGATCGAAAATCTTCGCCGGACCGACAAAGAACTGAGCCGCACGATCAACCGGCTGCTTGATTCCTTCGGATAGAATTATTTTCGCCCTCGCCCCCAAGGTTAGAAGTGTTGTGAGTTGCTTGCATTTTCCCGGTGTGCATAAGCGTGTGGAATAGATGTGGGTGTGCTGTGGGTCCGGTGAGCGAACGACATCCATCAACCGATGTGGGTGCGCAAACCTTGGCTTTATCCTCACCGTTCCTGGGCTGTGTACGGAATATCCTTTGCGTAACTGCATCCGATGAATCACCTTGCGGGGATATCCGAAGTTTCCACAGGTGCGGCGACGACGGCGGGTTCTTATACTTTATACTCGTTTGAAAAAGCTGTAGAGTAGGCCCTACAACATGAGCTCAACTGGAACGCAGATCGGCAAAGAAGCGGCGCGAGGACAAACCGACATGGAATTTAGTGTGAAGAAGTTCGACCTTCTTGCGGAGCTCGAACTGACGCAAGGCGTCGTCGAGCGAAAGACCACGATACCGATCTTGTCGAATCTTCTTTTCGAAGCGAAGGGAAACCGGCTTTCCATCACGGCGACCGACCTCGAGCTGAGCATTCGCACCTCCTGCGACGCGAAGGTGAAGAAAGAAGGCTCCGGAACTATTCCGGCCAAGAAGCTTTACGATCTCGTGCGGCTCTTGCCGGATGAAGAGATCCGCTTCAAATTGATCGAGAACCACTGGATTCAGATTGTTTCCGACCGCAAGTCGTACAAGCTTGTCGGAATGTCGAAGGAGAATTTCCCGGCGCTGCCAGGATTTCCGCACGCGCTCGTAAAGATTCCGGCGAAACTTTTGAACGATCTGATCGCGAAAACTACATTTGCGATTTCACTCGAAGAATCGCGCTACACGCTGAATGGCGCGCTGCTTGTGCTGAAGCCGGATTCGGTGACGATGGTCGCCACCGATGGGCACCGCCTCGCGATGGTTGAAAACACGCATAAGCTCGAAGGGTTGAACGCGGAAGTGCGCGTTCTTGTCCCGAAGAAAGCGATGACGGAAATCCAGCGCTTGGCTGCGGACTCCGACGATACCGCGACCGCCGATTTCGCCCAAGATGAGAGCCACCTCTTTTTCCAGATTGGCCGCCGGCTACTGACTTCGCGCAAGCTCACTGGGCAGTTTCCCAATTACGAAGCCGTGCTGCCGCGCGACGCGAACAAGACCGTCGTTCTGGAGCGCGGTGAATTGCAGGATGCGCTGCGGCGCGTCTCGCAGCTCGCGGATCAGCGCTCGCGCGCGGTGAAGTTCGTGCTCGCAAAAGAAGGAATCGAGATTTCGGCGTCGAGCCCGGAATACGGCGAAGCCAAAGAAGCCATCGAGAAGGAATACAAAGGCGAGCCTCTGGCAATCGGCTTCAATGCGCAATACATCTTGGATTTTCTTGCTGCCGCTGCGGACGGCCCGATCGCCTTCGAGCTGAAGGACGAACAATCCGCCGGCCAACTCCGACCGCTCGCTGATGAATCCAGCCGATATCGCTACGTCGTCATGCCCATGCGTATTTGAATACCGACCGAGCCGGTTGAATGAATTTTAGCTCCGTTGCCAAAATGGCCCTTCCGCAGTTTCCTCGAACGACTTAAACTTTCCGCATTCATCCGATCGGAGGTTCTCGCCGATGAGCGGAAGTATCGTCTCAATCCACATCACCCGCAAGGCCGGATCTCCAATGGAATCCGTTCTGGCCGTGAACGCGGTCGCGGGCCGCGGCCTCGAAGGCGATCGCTATTTCACCGGCGACGGGACATTTTCAGACAAGGAGGCGGCGTCCGCGGATGCGCCGTCTCGCGAGGCGACGCTCGTCGAGAGCGAATCCGTCGATGCGCTGAACCTGCAACTCGGAACCAATTTCTCCGCGGGAGAAATGCGGCGGAACATCGTCACGCGCGGCGTTGCACTGAACCATTTAGTCGGCCGTGTATTCCAAGCCGGCGGCGTGCGGCTGCGCGGCATTCGGCTTTGCGAGCCATGCGACCACCTCGAAAGCCTGACGCGCAAAGGCTTGAAGTCCGTAATGCTGCATCGCTGCGGATTGCGCGCGCAAATTGTTGCGAGCGGAATCCTTCAGCAGGGCGACGCGATTTTCATTCCAGAATCGGCGGAGGAAACCAACAAGAGAGTGATTCGCCGTTACTACGAAGATTTGTGGAACGCGTGGAACTTCGATGAGGCAAGCAAAATTCTCGCGCCCGAGATTATCTTTCGCGGGTCACTCGGCACGGAAACGCAAGGCCGCGACGCTTTTTGCGAATATATGCGCCAAGTGCGTCGCGCTTTCCCGGATTTTCAAAATTCCATCGTTGAATTGGTCGCCGAAGGCAATGAAGTTGTCGCGCGTTTGAACTACACCGGAACGCATCACGGTGAGCTTTTCGGAATTGCGCCGACAGGCCGCCACATTACGTATCAAGGCGCAGCTTTTTTCCGAATTTCCGATGGATTGGTGGCGCAAGGATGGGTTCTTGGGGATCTTTTGAGCCTGCTAAAATCGCTCGGAGCGCAGAGTTTACCCTGAAGTTACCACCCCGATGAGAATCGAAAAACGACGCGCCGTTATACACCAGTAAGTAATTGAAAACACACGACATAATTGCTTGGCGCGATCAATAATCGCCTTGTGAATTACTCCCTATTTCGGTTACAATTTAGGCGTTCGATGCGGGTGATTTGGAACTCCAGGCCCGCACTTGAATACCGCTGAGTTCGCTGAGAATCACGCGCCTCCCCCGATGAAAATCGGGCCAACGCCAGGGCGCTCTCGGCAGCAAAGCCCGAAGCTTTCTCCGCGAGGAGAAAGAAACTTCGCCGCGTCCCTCCGGCCAGCCGGAGTGGGACGGGATGAAGCGACGAATACCCTTCGAGTCCGGCACGCAGTGGCTGGGCCAATGGGCAAGGCTTAAGTCGATTTCCTCCTACCGACAGCCTTCCCGTGCACGCAACTGAGGAGAAGTTTGATTATGGCTGAAAAGGAAACCCCGGCCGGCAAAGGCCCTGGACACAAGTACGACGCTACGTCCATTAAAGTCCTTGGCGGCATCGAAGCCGTGCGAAAGCGCCCCGCGATGTACATCGGTTCAACGGGCGAACTCGGATTGCACCATCTTGTCTGGGAAGTTGTGGACAATTCCGTGGACGAAGCGCTCGCCGGCTACTGCGATGAGATCAACGTAACGGTCCACGAAGACAACTCCGTCACAGTTCTCGACAACGGCCGCGGCATTCCCGTGGACATGCACGCCACTGAGAAGAAGCCCGCCGCCGAAGTCGTGATGACCGTGCTGCACGCTGGCGGAAAATTCGACACCGACACCTACAAAGTTTCGGGCGGCTTGCATGGCGTTGGAGTTTCGGTTGTCAACGCGCTCAGCGACTGGCTCGATCTCGAGATCATGCGCGACGGGCAAGTGTATGAGCAGGCGTACGAAAAAGGCGTGCCGACATCGAAGCTGAAAGTAACCGGCAAAACGCGAAAGACTGGAACAAAAGTCACTTTTCACCCTGACCCGTCTATTTTTACGGAGATGGTTTTCAGCTTCGACACATTGTCGCAGCGGCTGCGCGAGCTCGCATTCCTAAATAAGGGGCTAAAGATCACGCTCGATGACGAGCGCAGCAACAAAAAAGCTGAGTTCCGGTTCACTGGCGGCATCGCCGAATTCGTAAAGCACCTCAATCGCGGCAAGCAGACACTTCACGATTCGCCCATCTACTTCGAGGGCAAGCGCGATACCACCGACGTCGAAATCGCGCTGCAATACAACGACAGTTACACCGAGAACGTATTCGCTTTCGCCAACACGATCAACACTGTGGATGGCGGCACGCACATCTCAGGCTTCCGCTCGGCGCTTACGCGCACGATCAATTACTACGCCAGCTCTTTTGGAATGTTGAAGGACCAGAAAGATCAGGTTTCGATCACGGGCGACGACGTGCGCGAGGGTCTCGTCGCCGTTGTTTCCGTAAAGCTTCCTCAACCGCAGTTTGAGGGTCAGACCAAGGGCAAGCTCAATAGCGACATCAAAGGCTCGGTCGAGCAGCTCGTCAACGAGCGGCTGGGCGAATATTTTGACAAGCACTCTTCGATCGCGCGAAAAATCATCGGCAAGTGCATTGACGCCGCGCGCGCGCGCGAAGCCGCCCGGAAGGCTCGAGAACTTACTCGCCGGAAATCCGCGCTCGATTCGAGCGGCCTGCCCGGTAAGCTGGCCGATTGCCAGGAACGCGATCCGGCCCGCTGCGAAATATTTCTGGTTGAGGGCGAATCGGCCGGCGGCTCAGCCAAAGGCGGGCGCGACCGCCGCTATCAGGCAATTCTGCCTCTCAAGGGCAAGATCTTGAACGTCGAAAAGGCGCGGTACGACAAGATGCTTGGCCACGAGGAAATTCGCGCCATCATCACCGCGCTCGGCACAGGCATCGGCAAGGATGATTTTGACGCAGCCAAGCTGCGCTACCACAAGGTAATTCTGATGACCGATGCGGACGTGGACGGCAGCCACATTCGCACGCTCCTTCTCACTTTCTTCTTCCGCCATATGCGCGAGCTGATTGAGAAAGGGCACATCTACATCGCGCAACCGCCGCTCTATCGCGTGAAGCGCGGAAAGATGGATCGCTACATCCGTGACGAGCGCGAGTACTCGGGCGAGTTGATGAAGCGCGCGACAGAAGAACATGCCGTGAAGGGGAAAGACGGCAAGACGCTTGAAGGCGCCGCGCTCACGCAATTCCTGCTGAACGTTCAGGAGTACGCGCAGGTTGCCGCAAAGATTGGACGCCGCTTGCGCGAACCGGCTCTTGTCGAATTGCTTGCCAAGAGCGACATTGAAAAGAAAACGGATTTTGCTGACAAGAAAAAGCTCCAGGAACTGGTCAAGGCTATTGAGAAGGCCAAACTGAAGCTCGAGACCAAGATTGAATTTGACGAAGAGCACAGCCTGCATGAGCTGGTTCTCACGAATGGCGGCGAACGCCGCATCAACTGGGCGCTGGTGGCCATGGCGGATTACAAGCGTTTGCGCGCGCTACGCCAGGCAATCGAATCGCTCGACCGGCCGCCGTTCACCATCACGCACAATGGCGACAAAGTCGTGAAAGAAGATTCGCTCGGAGTACTTGCCTACGTCATGGAAGACGCGAAAAGCGAATTTACGATCACTCGATTCAAGGGCCTTGGTGAGATGAACCCGCAGCAACTCTGGGAAACGACGATGAACGCCGATATGCGCACACTTCTAAAAGTGAAGCTCGACGATGCCATCGCCGCCGAACACATTTTCGCCACGCTGATGGGCGAAAATGTGGAGGAACGCCGCAAATTCATCGAGGAAAACGCTCTCGAAGTCGTGAATCTCGATATTTAGGACGGGGAGGCATATTGCCCCGAGCATCACGAAAGACGGAACTAAAGTCCGGCCGTCCGGCGATGCCGAAGGGTTACGGCATCCATGCAGGCGCGAAGGGCCTCGTCGCGTGGGACGAAGTCACGGCACAGCTCGAGAAATCAAAGAATTACTGGATTGGCTCGACGCGGCCCGAGGGTAAGCCGCACGTGATGCCGGTCTGGGGCGTGTGGGTGAATGGCGCAGTTTGCTTCGGCACGGATCGCACGTCCCGCAAGGCGCGAAATCTGCAAGCCAATCCCGCCGCGACCGTGAATCTAGAAAGCGGCGACGAAGCCGTGATCATCGAAGGCACTGTGCGCGAGATTACCGATGCCAACGAGATTGCGGCGGTGGATGCGGCGTACGTGAAGAAGTACAAAATGAAATTAACCAACGCGCCCGGCGTTCCTTACATCGTCGCCATCGAACCGCGGGTCGTGTTTGCGTGGCACGAACGCAATTTTCCGGAGTCCGCCACGCGCTGGCGGATCCCGCAGCGATGAAATATCAACTGAACTGGAAGACGCTGCCTGGATTGAAAGGCCTCTCGTGTTCCAGTTTCACGGCTGCGCCAACCAGCGCGCCGAACACGGAGCAAGGGGTCGGCTTCGAATGCGCCGATGAAGGCGAGTGCGCGGATTTGCTGCTGCGCCTGGAAGCGCATTTCGGACCACAACGATTTTCGAATAACGCGTCGGCGTTTGAGTCCGTCAAGGCGTACGTGATGGAATGGTCCGCGCGAAGGCAGTAAGTAGCAAACGAATCCATACAACGAGGATTGAATGGCTGACGAAATCAACCAATCGATAATGACGCCGGTGGATATCGAAGCCGAGATGCGAAAGTCGTATCTCGACTACGCCATGAGCGTGATCATTGGCCGCGCGTTACCGGACGTTCGCGACGGCCTGAAGCCCGTGCATCGCCGCATTCTCTTCGGCATGTACGAACTGGGCCTCACTTCGACGAAGCCCTACCGCAAGTGCGCGAAAATCGTGGGCGAAGTTCTCGGCAAGTATCATCCTCACGGCGACACACCCGTTTATGATGCGCTCGTCCGCCTGGCGCAGCAATTCAACATGCGCTATCCCCTGATTGATGGCCAGGGCAATTTTGGATCCGTGGACGGCGATCCACCTGCGGCGATGCGGTACACCGAGGCGCGCCTTTCGAAAATCGCCGAAGAAATGCTCGCGGATATCGAAAAGGACACGGTTGACCACGTCCCGAATTTCGACGAGAGCACCGAAGAACCCACCGTCCTCCCGACGAAAATACCGAACCTGCTCGTCAATGGATCAACCGGCATTGCCGTCGGCATGGCGACGAATATTCCGCCGCACAATCTCAAGGAAACGATCGAAGCAGCGATCCTCCTGATTGACGAGCCCGATGCGGGGCTTAAAAAGGTGATGAAGCTCGTTCCCGGCCCGGACTTTCCGACTGGCGGGTACATCTACGGCCGCGAAGGCATCGAGCAGGCGTACAAGACGGGCCGTGGGACGTTTCAGGTCCGCGCGAAAGCCGCGATCGAGCAGCGCGGCAAGGATCGCCAGGACATCGTCGTCACCGAACTTCCATATCAGGTGAACAAATCCCGGCTGATCGAGCACATCGCCGAACTGATCCAGAACAAGAAAATCGAAGGCATCGCCGACATCCGCGACGAAAGCGATCGCGACGGCATGCGCATTGTTATCGAAGTGAAGCGCGACGAAGAGCCGAAGCTCATCCTCAATCACCTCTTCAAGCACACCCAGATGCAGGAATCGTTCGGCATGATCCTGCTCGCTATTGTCGGCGGCCAGCCGCGAGAACTGGGACTCGTGGAACTGCTCCGGCTGTTCATCGAACATCGCGTGGATGTGGTTCGCCGGCGCACGCAATACGAACTGCGCAAGGCGGAAGAGCGCGAGCATATTTTGGTCGGTTACCATATCGCGCTCGATCACATCGACGACGTCATCAAGATTATCCGCGGATCATCGAGCCGCGCGAACGCCCGTCAGAATTTGTTTGATTTCTTCGAGAATAGGTCTGTGCGCGTGCTCGTCGGCGCAAAAGAAACCACGATTCGCGGCACCAAGCTGGACGCAAAGAAATACGCGCTCGCCGCCGCTCGAGGCGAGACCGTCGGCCTCAGTCTCATTCAAATCGATGCCATTCTCGAACTGCAACTGCATCGTTTGACGCAGCTTTCCGTCGACGAAATCTTGAAGGAGCTCGCCCAAATCCGCGAGCGCATCGCCGAATTGCGCGAAATTCTTGGGAGCGAAAAGAAACTCCGGAACGTCATCGTGGTCGAGCTGCGGGAGATGGTGAAGCTCTATGGCGACGATCGCCGCACGCAGATCGTGGACCGCGTTGAAGAGATCAAGCTCGAAGATCTGATCAAAGACGAAGAAATGGCGATCACGGTCAGCCATGCCGGCTACGTGAAGCGCACTTCGGTGGACGTCTATCGCCACCAATCACGCGGTGGAAAAGGCCGCATCGGCGCGCGAACGCGCGAAGAGGATTTCGTCGAGCACTTCTTCGTGGCATCGGCGCACAGCTACATTTTACTTTTCACGTCGAAGGGCCGCATTTACTGGCTCAAGGTTTACGAAATTCCCGAGGCCGCGGCCGCAACTCGTGGCAAGGCCATTTCAAGCTTGGTGCGTTTCCAGGAAGGCGAACGGCTCACCGCGGTTGTGTCCGCGAGAAATTTGGAAGAGCAAAGCCGGTACGTCTTCCTCGCCACAAAAAACGGCACGGTGAAGAAAACTGAACTCGCTGAATTTTCGAATCCGCGTCCGTCCGGCATTATCGGAATCAACTTGGACTCGGATGATGAACTGATCGGCGCGAAATTGACCGACGGCAAGCAAATGATTTTCCTCGCAAGCCGCGACGGCCAGGCGATCCTTTTCCGCGAAACCGAAGTTCGTCCGATGGGGCGCGCCGCCTCCGGCGTGAACGGAATGGATCTTGCAAAGGACGATTTCGTCGTCGGCATGGACGCCGTTCAACCTGACTTTGGAATTATCGAGAAGGAGTACAAGAAAACAACCCAGGACCTCGACGAACTCGAGAGCGATCAGATTCGCGAGTCGCTCACGTCGCTAATGCTTACAGTTGCGGAGAAGGGTTACGGCAAGCGCACGCCGCTCGCCGAATACCGCGTGACTTCGCGCGGCGGCAAAGGCGTCATCAATCTCAAGTCCACCGAACGCAATGGCGCCGTCGTCGCCGCGCTGCAAGTGAAGGAAGATTCGGACGTGATGATCATCACCGGACAGGGCAAAGTCATTCGCGTCCATTCCGGAGAAATTCGCGAAGCAGGCCGCTCGACGCAGGGTGTGCGGCTGCTGCGTCTCGAGGAAGGCGACCGAGTCGTGGCCGCCGCGGCGGTTCTCGAAGAAGTTGCAGGCGAGCCGGAACCAAAGACTTAGAAGACCTACACTCTACGTCGGGGGCGGCAAGTAATAGCCGGGGCGAGTGCGGAGCCTCACGCCGGGGCGATCCACCGTCACCCTAATCTGGTGGAAGCCGGAAGCCTCGTCGCCAGGCGGCCGGTAGCCGAGCGTATATTGCGCGTGCAATTCCCCACCGATTTCGTCCATGGCTCTTTCGATTGAATGATCTTTCATCGTTGCGATGTGTAGACCGCCGGTTGCAAGCGTAGCCACCTCCAGCGCGTGATTTTTCACGGTATTCATTGCGTGCTGCACTACCCAAACCGCCAACGCCATTAAATCGATGTTGCCTCCCTGCGCTGCCGCCTCGTTGTCTGGCGTTTCCGCAACGCCCGGCGGGAGTGGCACTGGAAAAGTGCCGGGCGGGCCGATCGAAGGAGCGGAGTATTGACGTTGAGTGCGAAGTTCAGCCGCGGTCGTGCTCAGTCCAATGGTGTAAATCGTGACGTTTGCGAGTTCGGCTTCGCGCAAAGCGACGCCCAGTTTCGTCGAGCTTCCCGTGTCCTCCGCTTCGCCGATGATGAGAAGAATGCGCCGCTGGCGCGGGGGCTGCGCGGCGAGTAGCGCCACTCCCTTCGCGATTCCGTCGTAAAGCTTGGCGCCGGACGTGCCCTCCGGGAGCCTGTGAATTACGTCCTCAATTGCATCTTCGTCGCCTGTGAAGTTCTCGCGGACATCCACCGTATCGTCGTAGCTGAGCACAGCGGCATCGGCCGTCGGGCCCATCACGGTCTGCGTGAAAATAATTCCGGAGTGCCTGACAGCAGGAAGAAGCGGATCGACTCGCGAACTTGTTTCCACGAGGAGCGCAATGGCGAGGGGATCACCGCCCAGATCGAAATGATCGATCGTTTGCTCGACACCGTTGTCGAACACGTGGAAATCTTTTTGTTCCAGGTTGAGAATGAGCTCGCCATCTCTGTCGCGGGCGGTGACCGGCGCCGTGATTTCTGTGACGCGAACGCGAATGGGCTTCTGCGGCGGCTTTCCGGGCTGCGGAGCGGGGCTTTCCGGCAAATCGGATGGAGGCTTCTGCGGAGCAGCATTCGGCGGCGGATGGATCGGTCCGGGAGGCTCTTGAGCGTGCGCCGCGGCCGGTAGCGTGAGCAGCGCGGCAAGCATGAGAAATATGCACACAGACGATTGATGCGTGCGAATCCTCATCGGCGATACTGTATCTGATTCCTGCCCCGCAGGTCGTGTTGCATCAGACGCCTCGAACCATCAAGTTCGGTGTCGCTTGTCTGGCTTTGCAGGCAGCCTTCTCCTAGAATGCCTAATTCGGTCCCTTATAGGAGGAAGAATGAGCCGTCCGCGGTATCTCCCGATGGCGAAGCTCGCTTACAAAGACGAAGCCTTCATGGAGAGCCTCCCCGCTCGTCCATTGCGTATCATTGCCGAGTATCTCGATCCGCTTTCGCGGTTCCGTCGCGAAAACATCGCGGACACGATCGTGATGTTTGGCTCGGCGCGAATTAAATCGCGCGAGGAAGCTCTTTCAGCAATGGGCCGATTGAAGAAATCGCCGCGGCGGACGCAGCAAACGGCGCTTTGGCGCCAAAAAATCGGTTCAGCGCGGCGGGAACTCGCGATGTCGCGCTACTACGAAGACGCGCGTGAACTCTCACGCCGCATCACAGAATGGTCGATGACGCTAGGATCTGACCCGCGGCGTTTCGTAATCTGTTCGGGCGGCGGGCCCGGCATTATGGAAGCGGCCAATCGCGGAGCTCATGAAGCCGGCGGCACGTCGATTGGACTCAGCATTCAACTGCCGCACGAACAGCGGCCGAATTCCTACATCACGCCCGAGCTGAATATCTGCTTCCATTATTTCTTCATGCGGAAACTGTGGTTCGCGCAACTGGCGAAGGCCCTGATCGTTTTTCCCGGCGGCTTTGGCACGATGGACGAGTTGTGGGAAATGCTTACGCTGCTGCAGACGGGGAAACTCTCGTCGCATCACCTCATCCTGATTTACGGGCGGCAGTATTGGGACAAAGTGATCAACTGGAAAACGATGGTCCAATCCGGAACGGTGAACGAGCGCGAGATGAAAATTTTGAAATTCGCCGATACGGTGGATGAGGCGTTCGAAAGATTGCGCGAAGATCTCAAGTATCACCACCTGCTGAAGAGCGATTGACCGGCGTTCGCTTGATCCGCCCACGGAAGCATCGACGGCCGGCATTTCCGATCAAGCAGTTCGATTGCAAAAATTTTACTTCGCGGGAAACAAAAAGAGGGACCGGAATTTAATCCGTTCCCTCTCTTTGCATGCGGGTGCGTGTTTTGTGCGTTAGTTCGATGAAACGTTCAAGTCCGGCTGGAACACGGCTTCGAAGCGCCGCTTCTCGTCCTTATCGTGCAGAAGGACTACTGGAACAATGCGGAGCGACTGCTTGCAACTCCGGCAAACTCCCACCTCGCCCTGGAGATCCTGAACGAAACCGTCGGTGAAATGATAGGACGCGCGCGGACGCCGGGCCGCCTTGGTTCCATGCGCCCCGCAATGCGGGCACGTGAATTCCAGGCGATCTTCCTGCGGGTCGCGATTCAACGCGGCCCATCCCGTGTAACGAAGACCAACTGCTTCGGCTGATGTGCGATTCATGGCCTATGCCTCGAAATCAATTTGGTTTCATCGTATTCGATGCATAACTTCCCGTCGATGATGCACAGTGGCATCAACAAGAATTAACACCTTCTTTTTCAGATACATACAAACACCCATGCATCAATTGTCGGTTAAGTGCCGGGAAATTCGGCCGTTTAGGGCACAGGCAGTTCAGAGCGGTGTCTATCAAAGCAAGGTCGCGCGATCTCAAATTGCCTCGCGGGCGCCCCTCTTTCTTGCGGGCGAACGGCGAGGACTGCTGGCTGCGCCAAAGCTGCCA
>JBAPOP010000120.1:0-9541 GCA_049279675.1 Candidatus Acidiferrales bacterium | reverse complement strand
CCGATGAGCTGAACCGTATATCGGTCGCTGAGATGGAAATCGCGCGAGAGCCGGAAATCAAATGAATTGAACGTGTCGTTGAATCGGGCGCCCGGCGATACGAGCGGCAGAAGCTCGCCACTCTCGCCGCCGGCAGCATTGATGGCGGAAAGCGCAGCGTTTAATTCAGTGCCGGTGTGAAATTCGCGACCACCCGCGTTGCGGCTGAATTGCGGCACCCGCGTAGTATTTCCATTCACATCGTCGTAAAGGATGTCCATCGGAACGCCCGAAGCGTAAGTCCAAAGAGCGGAAAATCTGAAGGCGTATGGCAGTTCGGCGACGCCCTGAAGTACAAGCCTGTGCCGCTGATCGTTTGGCGAGGGGCCGTATTCCTGCCGCAAATCGGCTGGATTGACCGGCGCATAGCCGAATGGAACTTGATCGTAGTTGGCGTAGTTGAACGTCTTGGATAGTGTGTAAGCCGCGTGGAACTGATAGCGCTTTTCGAAACGCTTGTCCACGCTCAGCCAGAGCGCGTCGTAATGCGTATTGGCGCTCGATTGAAGATCGGTGACCGATTCCGGACCGCCTGACGCCGGATTGAACACGGCACCGAGCGGCACGCCAATGATGAAGCGAGTCCCGAGATCGTGGATGCCGTCTGCGCGCAAAACCCAATTGCGCGCGAACTCATACTGCACTCCTAGATTGAATTGCTGCACCATCGGGTTTCGCATCCGGTTATCAATAATGTCGATGCCTTCGGCCGCGCCGCCCGCGCCGGGAATGATCGCGCCGGTAAACGGGTTGGAGAATGTCGGCGCGCCCGGAAGAAACTGCCCGGTGGGGCCGAGGTAATCGATGTTGCCTTCGCGAACGTCGATCGGCAGTGCTTCGCCGTTCAAGCCGCGCTCGAGCGAATCAATCTCGAGCGTTATCCGGTCATAGTAAATTCCGTAGCCGCCATGAACGCCGAATTTCGCGTTCTTCGTCGCCCAGTTGAACCCGACTCGCGGGCCAAAATTCTTATCAGGCCGGTGCCGCGTACCTTGCAGGAACGGAAGAAGGATCGGATTGATTTGGCTGTAATAACCGACGTCGTTCGCTCCGGTATCGATTTCATATCGCAGACCGAGATTTAGCGTGAGCTGCGGATGCACGTGATAGTCGTCCTGGAAATAGCCGGCGAAGAAATTATTGTCGGTATTGGGAATGATCAGCGGAGTAGTCGGAATAGCGCTGCGGATCGTCACAGCAAACAGAAGGTCCTCATCATTTACAACGCCGTCTCCGTTGTGATCGCCGTCTGCAAAATTCTCTATGAATTCGATGGCTCCCGATTGGAACACTCCGAGCACGAAATCCGCACCGATGCGTTGATATTCTCCGCCGAACCCGATGTTGTGCTTGCCGTGCACCCAGTCCCAACCGTAGTCAAATTGTTCGCGCTTTTGGCGGGTCTGTTGAGGAACACGGTACGACGCGCCGTCCGCGATGCTCGGAAAGTCAAGCTCCGGTCCGGTCGTTATGGGATCCGTGATGTTGATGAAATTGTTGAAGGAGAAGCTGGCGCGACTCAGCAGAGTAGAACTCGCGACATGCGTCCACGAGGCGACGAAGTCCTGAAAGTTGTTGCGGAGATCTTGCCGCTCCGAAGCCGAGCCGATTGGCGCGCTCGTCAAGAAGCTGGCCGCGCCGGTCGCACCGAGGCGCTCGATGTAGTAGTGCAGCGACAGTAAGTCCTTGCTCGAGATCTGCCAGTCGCCGCGCACTGTCCCAATCGGATCTGTGAGCGGTTCGGAGGCGAAGGAGTTCGTAATAGTATCGTTCGTTGTGTCGCGGGCTCCCACCAGCACGCCGCCCAATTCATCCCGGTACTCGAATGCTCCAAACCACCACACTTTGTCTTTCACGATGGGGCCGCCCAATGTGCCGGAGTATTGCTCGCGGCGGAAGGGCGGCAGCTCACCGGATGTGGAAGAGGGACTGAACGTCGCGGGCAGCGCCTGGAGGTCTTTGTCTCGTTCGTAAAAAGATGCAGAGCCGTGAAGCGTGTTTGTGCCGGATTTCGTTACGACGTTCACGACGGAGGAACCAGAGCGGCCCGTCTCAGCGGAAAATCGATTTGTCGCGATCTGGAATTCCTGAACGGCATCTTCCGGCACGTTGACGAGCATGCCTCCGACGACATCGTCGTTGTTGTCCATTCCATCCACGCTGACGTTACCGCCACGGCCCAATTGACCAGCGGAAGAAATCACGATGGTCTCAGCTTTCGTGGGATCGAAATTTGGAGCAATCGTATTTCCCGGCATGAGAAGAGACAATTCCAAGAAATTGCGTCCATTGAGCGGCAGATTATCGATCTGGCGAGCGTTCACGACGCCATCGACAACCGATGAAACGGTGTTCACTTGCGAGCCAGCGTCGGCGTCGGTAATTTGAATTGTGCTTTGCGCGGACGCTAGGAGCAGCTGAGCTTTTAGATTGGCTTCCTGCCCGACTTCCAAACGAACCTGCGCCACGAATTCACTGAATCCTTTTACCTTTACGTGGATTTCATAATCACCTGGGACGAGATCGTTAAACACGAAAAGCCCCGCGCCATTTGTCATGGTCGAGCGCTCGACCCCGGTGTCTTTCCGTTGCGCGATCACATTCGCGTCTTTCACGAGGGCGCCTTGCGGATCGGTGACTTCGCCGTTCAGAACCGCGGTTCCCAATTCTTGCGCGTGCGAGGGAGCAGCCAAGAAACTAATGACTCCCAAGATCAGCAGCATTGTTCGTATTTGGCCGGAAATTGACGGCAATCGCATGCGCACACCCCTCCCAGTGAATTGTGAAATGAAAATTTGCAGAAACTCTTTCGGCGCCGCCCACACCCGGCGCGCCGCGAGTGTTCAGCAATTTGAACGGCTCGCTGATGAAACGCAATAGCAAGAAAATACTAGTGAGCGGATTTTGCGTGTTGAGGCAATTGCGCTCTTGATTGTGCCGAGAACGTATCCACGGTGGACGGCGGTTGCGGTCGCGATTATGCTTATGCCGCAAGAAACCTGGAACGCCGCCAATTGGAGCCAAATACGAATCTCCGCAAAAATACTATGAGTGCAATCGGAATCGCGGCGGCGATCCTGACTTTCTGCCTCGCCTTTATTCCGCGCACGGCTGCACTAGATCTGAATCCAAAGAATGTTCGCAGCCGGATTTCGATCTTTGACCTCGAGTACAAGAGAACCACAGTGTTGTACTCGGCAGACACGCTCTGGGAGGCGCCGAACTGGTCGCCCGACGGCAAATACATCCTGGCAAACTCCGGCGGCAAGCTCTACAGTTTTGCGCTCGACGGTGGCGCGGATGTGCATCCTGAAAGGCTCGCGCTCGACGACACCTACCAATGCAATAACGATCACGGCATTTCCCCAAGTGGCAAGCTGCTGGCATTTTCGGCGGCGCGCGGCGATGCGAAGGGATCGCAAGTGTTCGTGGCCGCTTCGAGCGGTGCCAGCCCGCGACTCCTCACCGAGAATGTCCCGAGCTATTTTCATTCCTGGTCGCCGGATGGGAATTGGCTTGCGTTTGTGGGGCAGCGCGACGGCAACTTCAATCTCTTCCGCGTTCGAGCGACTGGCGGCCCTGAAGAGCGGCTGACTACCGCATCTGTTTATGACGACGGTCCCGATTACTCTCCCGACGGGCAATGGATTTATTTCAATTCGAACCGATCCGGCAGTTGGGACATTTGGCGGATGCCCGCGGAGGGCGCGGGTGCAGGCGATGTCAAAGCCGAACGCGTGACTAGCGATCCGATGGAGAATTGGTTTCCGCATCCATCGCCGGACGGGGACTGGCTGGTGTTCTTGTCGTTTCCGAAGGGCACCCCTGGGCACGACGTCAAAACGAATGTCGAGTTGCGGATGATTCGATTGCGTCCAGAGACAGCGGCAACCGCGGTACGAGCAAAAAAGAAATCGATCCAAGTCCTGACGTCGTTCTTTGGTGGACAAGGAACGATCAACGTCAATTCGTGGTCACCCGATTCGAAGAGGTTTGCATTTGTGAGCTACGAAGTGCTGCCATAGCCCGAATCCGACGCCGGATCGCAAGATTGAATTGATCCCGCTTGGTATTTCAAGTGTTCGCGGGATGGAGGGTGAAAGAAGTGATCGGAAGGCGCGAATTCATTGTTTCATCACTCGCGGCGCTCGGTTCGGGCGCCAATTTCAATTTTGCGGAATCGCAGAAGCGCCCTCTCGGCGTTCAGCTCTATACCGTGCGAGCTAAGGCCGCTAAGGATCTCCCGGGTGTCCTAGCCGCGATTCGCCAGATCGGCTATGAAGAAGTTGAAACGTATTGGGACGTCTACTCGCATCCGGCTCCCGATTTGAAGCGGATGATTCAAGATCACGGTTTGCGCGTTCCGAGCGGACACTTCGATTACGACGGATTTGAAGGGAAGATCGATTACGCGAAAGCTCTTGGCGTGGACTATATGATTTGCCCGATGCTGCCCAAAGCGATGTGGACCTCACTCGACGGTTTCAAGCGAGCCGCCGATCAATACAACAAATGGGGAGAACTCGTGAAGAGCGCAGGAATGCGCTTCGGTTTTCACAATCATAATTATGAATTTCGCCGATTCGGCGATACGACGGGATTTGACGCGCTGATTTCGCACACGGACGCGCATTTGGTCTGCATGGAAATGGATTGCTATTGGATCGTGCAGGCAGGGCAGGACCCGGTGGAAATGTCCGAGAGGTTGGGGAGCCGCATCCAATTGCTGCATTTGAAGGATCGCAAGGCAGGTTTTCCGGCGACGCAGGATTTGAACGACCAGGCTGAGCATTTCGCGCCCGTCGGCGCCGGCACTCTCGACTGGAAAGCGATTCTGCATGCAGCGAAGGAGAACGGCGTCCGGCATATGTTCGTCGAGCAGGATTCAGGAGAGCCGCCGCCGCTCGAAAGCCTCAGAATTAGCTATCAGAATCTTCAGCGACTGATGTGACTAAGAGATCTTTGATTTTCTGCGAGTTGCCTCGATACGCGCATCGCAGACGAAATGATGTCGTGTTCCCGCAGACCGGAGCCATCACGCTCCAGTAGGCATATCGGGAAGAGAGGAACGAAGAGGGAGTAGCGCACTAGGAGTTCGTGCTGCGCTATTTTCCCTGCGTGACCGCTATGGTTCGCGCCGCAAGATTCCAGCCTCGAACTGCCACTTCTGGCGCCGCTTTTCCAGCTGACGCAGGATACTCAATTTCGATTTCGCGCGACTCGCCCGGCAATAACGACACGTAGTTGTCGCTCAGATAGGCGGGAAGAATGCGCGCACCGTCGCCGGCATCGAGGAGCGTGAGTTTGTTTTCAAGAGCCGCGACAGTTCCGCGATTCTCCAATCTGACGCGAACTCGAATCGTATCTCCGCTTCGCACCGAATCCGCGCTCGCGGAGACATCGGCTGCGGGTAGCCGCCCCAACTCCCGGTATGACGAACTCTTGGCTCCCAGCCAGTACAAATTCTGCGATAGGAGTTCCCCCGAAGCGCTGCGCAATTCCAACTTCACTAAAACTACCCCTGATGTCAGCAGCGGAGCCATATCCAGCTTGAATGCGTCGGCTACAGAGTCGGCGCCGACGTCCTTGTGCTCTTCGTGATGGAGCAGTGATTTGTTGTCGAGTGAGAATACACTGGCGTCGAGCAACAATCCGGCCATGGCGGTGGTCGTCGTATTCACGACCGCGACTTCGTAGTTCGTTGGGTCGAGTTGAATATGCAAGGGCTCGCATGCTTTTTTCACGCCATAGTAGGAGGCCTGCGTATCGTAATCGTGGCTGAAGATCTGCCACATCGTGCTGGGCCAGGCGGGCTGCGTCATCCAGAGCATTCGGCCGCTGTTCGGCGCCCAGAGGTGCGCATTCATTCCCTCGAAGATTGCGCGGTGGTCCACGTAGTTCAGCATTTGTGCTTTGCGCTCGAAGTCCTCAAGGCTTGTTGGCGCGCCGAACTCCGCTTGTATCTCGGCCATGAATGGCGCGACGTCGCCGTTCCCGCTGTGATGCCAGTCGTGGTAGGCCCAGACGTCATCGATTGGCCATTGATCCGCCTTTGGCGTCGAACTCTCGAATGATTCCAGCGTGGACATTGACGGCGTTCCGGTCTCCACCGAGAAACCGTGATTCAGCGTCGTAAAATACAAATTCGGATTCATGTATTTGTAAGGTCCACTGTGCTGCAGGTTGACCTCGTTTGAACTCGGAGAATAATAGCGGGTACCGTCGAGGGAATTCACAAGGTCATCGAGCCCTTTGTTAATGATGGGCTGTGGAACTCCTTCGTTACGGCCGCACCAAACTGCGATCGATGGATGGTTGCGATCGCGCAAGATGACATCTCGAGCATTGGCGAGGAACAGTGCGGGGTCTTCCGGTTCAATGTTGTAATTCTGCGTGGTCGCCCAGAAATCGTTCCACACAAGAAGACCGTATTCATCCGCTAAATCGAAGAAAACTTCCTCGGTGTTTTGGCCGACCCAATTGCGGATGATGTTGAGGTGAGCATCGTGATGCAGACGGAAGTAAGGCTCAAGACGTTCGCGAGAAACTCGCTTTAGCAAGTCGTCCATTCCCCAATTTCCCCCGCGGCACGCAATTTTCACGCCATTGACCTTGATAGCGAGATAAGGCGCGATTTTGCTGTCATCAACCGCGCGCACTGCGGGAGATGATTCCGCGCCTGGGCTCAACGAACTCACCCACGAGTGCCAATATGCTTTCCATGCTTCCGGCAAATCCGGCGGCATGGGATCGGCGGCCGGAATTTCTCGCATGCCCGCGTGCGTTACATCAATGATTCCTTCGTTGCCCTTTTTTCCGAGAGTTGGATCCACCTCGACGCGGCGCAAATGGCCGGAGCTGTCGAGCAGGCTCAGTTCATACGTGATCTCTCGAATTCCGAATCGCAATTCTTTGGTGTCGGAGTCATGGTTGTCTGCACTGAATGTCAGCTTCAGGTGGTACAGGTCTTGCTTTCCGTAGCCATTCGGCCACCATAAATGTGGCTTCTGCACAGTGAGTTGCTTGAACTCCGAGGGCGTGAGCTGCAAAGCTGTTTCGCCTGGAGAAAGAGTAACTTCCTTCGCCACACTGACTGACTCGAAGGATGCCTTCAATGTTCCGTGAACGGATTTGTCTGAGGAATTGTCGAGAGGCACCGTGATTTCGACATCCGCTCGGCTCGTATCCGGCAACGGCAACTTCGTGACGACTTGCGGATCGCCGATTTTCACAGCGCCCGAAATTCTCAACTCGACGCCCTGCCAGATTCCAGTCTCGCGATCGCGAATGCCGGGAATCCAATCCCATCCCTCCGACGCGACAAACGTCGGACCGTCGAGACACATAATTCCGCCGTTCTCGCCCGGGCCGCCTTTGATGGATTGTTCCTGTGGAACGCCCGGATGCGGCGGAGGCGAAACTTCGACGGCCAAAACATTCTCGTCGCCCTGGCCTGTTTTCCAAATTCCCGTCACATCAAAAACGCCGCGGATGAATGCGCCCTTGATTTTTCCGAGGCGATGGCCATTCAGCCAGATCATGGCTTTGTAATTGATGCCCGCGAACGTCAGAGTGAGACGCTCGCCGTCGGCGCGAATTGCGTCGGGCGATTTGATTTCGATTCGATACCAGTAGTCCTGCTTGTTTAGCGTCTCTGGGATCGCGAGATTATTCAGTCCGTATTCTGGGTCGGGGTACACGCCTCGATTGATTAACGTCGTGAGAACCGTACCTGGCACGGTGGCGGGATACCAGTTTGTCGCGTCGAATCCCGGTTGAGAGATCGCTGCACCGTCGGCGTTGACCAATGGGGCGGCTACGAGCCGCCAACCGTCGTTGAGCGCCCAAGTGTTCGAGCCACTCGCGCGCAGGGCCGGCTTGTGAGCAGGCTCGTCGTTTGCGACTGGAGCGGAGAACGGCGCGTTGCTTCGCGGCATTTCGGAAGGATCTTGCGGAGCACGGTAACCTGCTTGACCCTTCGTCTGCACTGGCCAGCTTTTTGATCCATCTTCGAATTCAACTAAAGAGAAATCTTCCGGCGCTTGAGCGAGTCGCTTGATTTCGTCTGCTTTCAGCGTTCGGCGAAGCAGCACGAGAGAGGCGATCTTGCCGCCGAAATGCTGCCCGTTGGTCCACGGAAGAATCGGTGGCGCCATCTGAATGACAGGGCTCACGCTGCCGAGCACGAGCTCGCCGCTTGCCACTTGCTCGCCATCGCTATAGAGGCGGAAATCTCTTCCATCAAATGTCGCCGCCAGCAGGTGCCATTTCGCAGGAGAAATTACTACTGGCCCACTGAGAGTGTTGTCCTCACCCATCCACAGCGAGACCGTGCGCGCATCGACTGCCAAATATCGTGGATATTCCTCGGCCGGATCTCCGATACCCGCGATCAATGTCGGTGCCCGCAGCGGTTCATCGATGCGAATCCAGCAATACATCGACCACGGCGAATCAGCGCGCAGCATGCTGTCGTGATCGACCATGGATTTCTTCAGGCCGTCGCCGCCCTGAAGAAAAACGCCGTTATATGGCCCATATTGAGGCGGATTGTTTGTGATGATAGTTTGCGCGGGAAGCGATGCCGCTGTGACGCACAACGCGGCAATCGCGAAATGCGCAGACATCCAGCGCCGCGACAATTTTCTTAATCGACTCATGACGGTCCTCAATCTTGCATCGGTAACCAGATTCGGTTGCGTCCTAAGGCTTGCTCCAACAACCAAATTGACGAAAGGATACGAGCGAATCCCGCACGCCATCACTCGCTGCGAACGGCCGAGTCTACAACATAAAAATGAGCTGCGACGCTGGAATTGAGAGAGCCTGCGGAATGTCGCCTGCGACGATCGTTGCCGCGCTGTGACGCTCCGCGCGCGTAAGTTACAATGTAAAAGTCCGTCCTACGGAGGGGTGGGTGAGTGGTTGAAACCGGCGGTCTTGAAAAATTAAATCGCCGTTTTGCTATCTGGTACAAAATTCAACTAAATCCCTGTGCCAGTCGTCAGATAGCACGTTTTTCAATTTTTTGGAGTTTGCCGATTTTTGCCCGTTTTGCACGAATTTTAGTGACAATTTGGTGACAGTCGCACTTAGTTGGACCCTCGCGCACATGAGTGTCACACGCTCAGCCTGCACTTTGAACTAGCGATGGGATTTGAATTGCCAGGACAATCCATAAGTCCCGTTGATTCCATTGCCCTTCCCCCATCAATCCACCCGGAAACGGCACGATTCGTCACGGTTTTACGGTCAGGTTGCGGCAACGATTTAATCGGATGTTTCTCCTGAAAGATTTCTACCAGAATCCACGGAACAACGGCTCGCTCGATGCGATGAACCACAAGTTCCCCAGCACTTGGTTTAGGAACGCGGTCCAACGATCCCGGTTCAACTAAGTAGATACGTAGAAAGAAAATATCATCTGTGAATCCAGCTGAATCGGCGTCGAGAAGAATTGTGTTTGAGAGTGTTTTCTTTCTCGCCCTTAACCGCTTGAATC
>JBAPOP010000119.1:0-4215 GCA_049279675.1 Candidatus Acidiferrales bacterium | reverse complement strand
GGGGGTGGTGTCACTTCTTTAGGAGAGATGAGCCCGGTCTATCACGTCTTAGACCACCCGGCCTAACGACTCCCATGAATCAAATCCCAGCTCGAAAAATCACTCGAAAATTTGTCTTTGCCGCTTCCCTACTCTCGATAGGCATGCTGACCGTGCTGCTCCAAAGCGAAACCTCGCGCGCGAAAGATGATTGGCTCCCCGTGCCCCCCGAAGATCTCGCGCTAAAGGACAATCCCGCAAGCCCCGGCGCTCACGCCATGATTCTCTATCGCGAAGCCTACATCGATTCCGCAGGTGCTTTCGAAACCGAATATTATCGCTACAAGATTTTTACGGAAGCAGGAAAGGACTTGGCGGACGTTCAACTTCCCTATTGGAATGGGCAGACCGCGATTGATGATATTCGCGCGCGTACCATCCGTCCGGATGGCAGCATCGCCAATTTCGAAGGCAAACCGTTCGACAAGGAGATCGTCAAGGCCGGAGGAATCAAGTTCCGCGCCAAGACGTTTAGCCTGCCAGACGTTCAGCCGGGCTGCATTATCGAGTACAAATACAGGGAACGATACGACAACCATTTTTATTGGGGTGCGCAATGGACCGTGCAAGACGACTATTTTACGCGGCTCGCACGGTTCACATTCAAGCCGGCTAGCGAACCCGGCAGCCCCGCGCTCTATTGGCGACGCTACATGCTTCCCGGCGCTATGCCCGAGCGTCAGAAGGACGGCAATATCACCATGGAGGTCCAAAACCTTGCGGGCCTCCAACAAGAAGACCTGATGCCCCCGGACAACTCACTTCGAGCTCGCGTCCAGTTTTTTTTCCGCGGTGCATCCGAACCGGTAAATGAGCCTCAGGACCATTTCTGGACGAGAATCGGCAAGGATTGGTTTGCCTATGACGAAACCTACATCGATAAGAAGGGGGCGCTGAAGGATGTCGTCTCTCAAACCGTTAGCGCGAACGACACCCCGGAGATAAAGCTGCAAAAGCTCTATGCGCGCGTCCAGCAGATTCGCAACGTCAATTACGGCACCGAAACGACGGTCAAGGAAGTGAAGCGCGAGAAGCTAAAAGATAACCCGAACGTTGAGGAAGTTCTTAAACACGGATACGCGACCGGGAAGCAACTGAACCTCTTGATGGTGGGGTTGGCGCGAGCCGCAGGATTCGATTCTGCCATGGTGTACGTCGAATCGCGCAACAGAGGACCATTCCTGCCGAATATGGAGGACGCGTATTCACTTCATGCCGATCTGATTTGGGTTCGTCTGAACAACCAGGATGTCTATCTCGATCCCGGCTCGAAGTTCTACCCGTACGGCGCATTACCCTGGTACGAAACCGGCGTCTCCGGAATCAGGCCGACGAAGGACGGCGTCCAAATGATTTCGGTCCCTCATACGGAGCCTGCCGACTCGATTCGGGAGCGCCATGCGGACTTGCGGCTCGAAGCTGACGGATCAATCAGCGGTACGCTCGACGTGAATTTCCTTGGGATGTGGGGTTGCGCTGAGCGCGAGGACGATCGCGACGAAGACGAAGAGGGCCGAAAGAAAGATCTGATGGATAACATCAAGGCCGGTCTTCCTGCCGGCTCCGATTTTGAAATTACGAAAATTTCCAACTGGGACGACTCCTCGAACCCGGTTCACGTTGAGGGAAAGGTTCACATCTCGACCTTTGCGACCCAGGCCGGCCACCGCACCATTGTTCCGGTCACCATATTCCAGGCGCCAGAGCCAGGTTATTTCGCGCAAGAGAAACGCGTAAATTCAATTTTCTTCCGCTATCCGTATACGGAAAAGGATTCAGTTTCGCTTCACGTCCCTGACGGCGTCAAAATCGAATCCGTGCCTGCGGGAATTAAGGCAAATCCGGGAGCCGGTTTCAACTACGACTTGAAGGCAAGCCAGGCCGGAAACAGTATTATGGTTGAGCGGCAGTTTGCCGTCGGCGGAATTCTATTTAGCGCGGATGATTATCCGGCGCTTCGCAGTTTCTTCAGATCGGTCAAAACAAATGACAATACGCAAATTGTCTTGCATTCCATGCAGACAAGCGAAAATCATTAGCCGCCTTCTGCTCGTGGCTGTTTTTTTCGTTTCCTTCGGCTTCGGTGCATCGCGCGCCCTCGCCGATACGGCTCCCGATTGGCTACACGCCGCCGCCCGCGAAACCATGCCGCCCACGACGAAAGATGCCGTGGCTGTGATTCTGCTCGATGAACAAATTACGACCGTAAAGGACAATGGCGAAATCGAAACCACCTATCGCCGCGCGTATAAGATTCTTCGTCCCGAGGGCCGCAAGATGTATGGCGCCGTTGACATTTACTTCGACAAGGAAACACGGATCACTTCCATGAAGGCGTGGGCAATTCCGGCGGACGGCAAAGACTACCAAGTGAAACAAAAGGACGCCGTCGAACTGGGCGCCTACGGCGACGCTCTTTACAGCGATCTCCGTCGAGAGGTCCTCGAGATCCCGGCCGCAAATCCCGGTAATGTGATTGGCTACGAATACTCGCAGAAGCAGCGGCCATTTCTATTCGCCGACATCTGGGACTTCCAGGACATCATTCCGGTTCGCCGGGCGCGGTTTACGCTCCAGTTGCCGCCAGGATGGCAAATGGCCACGCAATGGGAGAACTATCCCGCGCTCAAAGAGACTTCGACTGGAAATAACGCATACTCCTGGGAACTCGAAAATATTCCCGCTGTCGAAACTGAACCCGATATGCCGCCACGAGAAGCAGTCGCCGGACGGATGGGTGTGAAATATTTTCCGCTAGATCCCGCGGCCCGCGCAAAATCAATCGGGACGTGGAATGACATCGCCCTCTGGTATGCAGGGCTCACGGCTTCGACTCGAACGCCTTCTCCGGAGATCCAACAGAAAGTTGCCGAGCTGACCGCCAATGCCGCCACGACTCTGGACAAGATCAAGGCGATCGTATCTTTCATGCAGCGCGACATTCGCTACGTCGCTATCGAAATCGGAATCGGCGGCTACCAGCCCCACCCTGCAGCTGACGTTTTTCATTTCCGCTATGGCGACTGCAAGGATAAGGTCACTCTGCTCGGCTCAATGCTTCAAGTGATCGGCGTCAAATCGTATTACGTCGTCGCCCAAACGGATCGCGGCATCGTACAGCCCGATTTTCCGTCACCCGTCGCCTTTGATCACATGATCATCGCGATCCGATTGCCGGACGACGTGCCATCCGACGGACTCTGGGCGATTGTCGAGCACCCGAAATACGGCCGGCTGCTCTACTTCGATCCGACAGATCCGTACACGCCACTCGGCTACATTCCTTCGTACGAGCAGCGCAATTACGGACTCCTCGTCACCCCCGACGGCGGTGAGCTTGTGCCTCTCCCGCTGTCGGCTCCCTCAACAAACCGCCTGCTGCGAACGGGCCAACTGAAGCTCACTTCAACTGGCGATCTCACAGGCGATATCCAGGAAGTCAGATGGGGCGGACCTGCCGCCACGGAGCGTGCTTGGCTCCTCCAAACGGCGCCCGCGGACCGCGTCAAAGTGATCGAGGAGATTCTCGGCAAGCAACTTGCAAATTTCCGGCTGACCGGTGCGACCATCGGCAATCTCGAATCCTACGATCAGACGCTGACTCTCAACTACAAATTTGTCGCCGAAAGTTATGCCAGCGATGCCGGGAATCTGTTGCTTATGCGCCCGCGTGTTCTTGGGAACAAGCGAGGGATAGTGGATTCCGACAAACCTCGCAAATACCCAATCGAGTTCCCTGAAGCGACTCTCCAAACGGACGATTTCCAAATCACATTGCCGCCTGGCTATGTGGCGGATGATCTGCCTGATGCGGTGGATGTGAAATCCGAATTTGCGTCCTACAAAAGCAAAACCGAAATATCCGGCAATTCCATGCACTATCAGAGGACGTATCAGGTCACGGATATTCTCGTTCCCACCGAAAAGCTTCCGAGCCTCCGCAATTTCTTCAGTCAGATTGCAAGCGACGAACGGGCAACCGCTGTGCTTCGCAAATCAACACCGTAGCGGGTGAAGCACGCCATTTCGATTACTGCGAATTGCTTCGAGGGCAAATCCAGAGGATGCGGCTGGCTTCGGGCAAATATTTGATTGACGCGATGAGCGAGCGTTGCAGATTGCGACGCGCGGCCGAGGCGAGACGCGCGGCATCTTCCGGCGCGAGCGCGGAAATGT
>JBAPOP010000118.1:0-32253 GCA_049279675.1 Candidatus Acidiferrales bacterium | reverse complement strand
GAAGTGGCTCAAGATTTTCGCGCGCAACGGCCCGACGCTCACCCACGTGCCGCTCGCCAGCTTGAAATCCTCGGAGAACCGGCCGTCAAAATAAAATCCCTTGTTCACATCTGATGGGTCAACGAATCTCAGCGCATCTCCGAAGATGTAAAAGCCTTCGTCGTCGAAGACTTTTTTCGTCAATTCGGGCTGGCGCCAGTATCCCGGAGTGATATTGGATCCGCGAACGCGGACTTCCAATTTGTGTCCGCGCGGAACAAGTTTCATCTCGACACCGGGAATCGGCACGCCAATGACACCCGAGTGATCGGTTTCCCACGTCGTCTGGATCGCCATCGGAGCAGTTTCTGTGGCGCCGAGGCCCGTGACCATCACGATCCGCTCACCGCACGTCTCGAGTGCGAGCCTCCGATACTCGTCCCAGACCGGTTGCGATAACCCGGCGCCGGCATAGAAGAGAAGCTCGAGATTCCGGAAAAAATTCTCGCGAAGCTGAGTGTCGGCGCGCAACGCGGGCAGCAAGTCTTCGTAACCCTTCGGCACGTTGAAATAAACCGTCGGCGAAATCTCGCGCAGGTTGCGGATGGTTTCGTCGATGAACCCCACGCCGGGTTTGCCCTCGTCAATATAAAACGTGCCGCCGTTGTAGAGCGAGATGCCGACGTTGTGGTTGCCACCAAACGTGTGATTCCACGGCAGCCAGTCGACGATCACCGGCGGTCTATCTTCCAGAAAACCAAACACTTGCGCGATCATTTCGAGATTGCTGCAGATCATCCGGTGCGTGTTGATGACGCCTTTCGGCGAACCGGTCGAGCCCGACGTAAAAAGAAACTTCGCGGGGTCATCGGGATCGATCCGCGCGTGCGCCGCTTCGACTGCCGGCGTGGGCTCGGTGGCGAGCAACTTAGCGAATAACTTCGTATTCGGTCTCGGCGAAGGGTCGTGCGTTACGAGCACTTCGGTGCCGGGCTCAACTGCGGCTTCAATCGCGCGAGAATATCGTTTGCCATCCGAAACAAATACCAAGCCGGGCGTCAGTAGATTCAGAGCGTGACGCAACTTCGCGAAATCTTTGGAGACGAGCGAATAGACCGGCGAAATATGCGCCGTCGAAATGCCGACGTGTTGTCCAGCCAGCATCAGCAAGAAGTGTTCGAGATCGTTCTCAGAGAGAATCGCGACAGGGCGATCTACCGATAGTCCTCGATCGAGCAGCGCCTGACCAAGGCGCTTGGCAGATTCCATCACCTGCGAATACGTTAGACGCCGCCACTCGTCGCCTGGCCCGCGCTTCGCTATGCAGCACCGCTCCGGAGCGACGTTTGCCCAGTGAATGACTCGATCGGTGAGAGCTTTCGGATACGGGCGAAGCGCTTCATCGGGACGAACTAGAATCGTGCCATCGGCCAGTGTCTGCATCGTGACGCCCGAAGTTCGCAATCGCACAGGCCGTGAGCGTCCTGCCGCCGTGGAATTGCCGTCGCTCGAATGCGGCTCGTGGCGGCGCAGATCGGCGCGTGCGATGCTGAGTTCCCGTTGATGGCTCGATTGGCTCATACGCTTCTGCGCTCTAGCTACAATGCAGGAGTTCCCATATTTTATTCAAGCGCTTCACGTCCACGGTCGCGTCAACGTCGCCTGCCGTCGTGATCACCGCTGGATTTCCATTCGAAATCATGCGGCGTAGAGCTTCATCCGAAGCCGCATCGGGAAGGTCTTGAGAATCGAATAGTTCGATAGGCAATGCTGTGCCTTGACGAAAGGTTTGCTCACCGGCGCCACCGCTCATGGGCGCAGGCTCACTAATATCTGCCGTCGGACAAACGATGCAATCCTGAATCTGAGAGAAAAGATTATTGCGATTCGCGCGCGCAGCGCTTGGATCCGTGACGAGAAGAATCGGCAGCGCCTCGTAGAAGCGAATGATATTCACGACGGACGAGAGCGACGAACTCCAATCCGAAAATGTTTCTGTGGACGGAATCGGCAAGACATCCTCTCGGATAAAGATCACGTTCGCTCGTGCTTCGGCAAATGCGGACGCGATTCGCGCGATCACTGTCGCTGAAAATGCGACGGCGAGGTTTTGAACGTCATCTGCGCGCAGTGCGTAGTCGGCATTTGCGTTCGAGAGCCGCGCTCCGAGCGTGAACGGGCCGGTAAGGCAGGCCGTCAAGAGCGCGTCGTCTCGCATCAGCGATTTGAGCCGGCGAATCACTTCCACGCCGGTGATCACAGATGAGCTTTTCGCCGAATCTTCCGGCGAGCGAAGCCCCAGCGGCATCTCGCCGTTAGCCGCCGGCCCTGGCCATCGCACTCCGCGCGGATGGTCTCCAGACTCCCATTCCACAGCGCCGCCAAGAGCTTGTGCTTCAAGGAACGGATCGTAATAGCAGGTGATCCCGTCGGACCGAACGCGCCCACGAATTTGACGCAAGGAATTAGTGATTTTCGTCGGGTTCGTCAAAAAGCTGCGAAGCGGCATGTTCTCGATGCGCGCTCCGAGAGAAAACACGATAGGCAAGAACAGCGGCCGCGGCGGCGCGGTACCTTGCAACAAATGTTTGACGGCTTGCCGCAGCGTGTAATCTTCGGCCATCGTTCAAGGGCGAAATACGGGCCCAGTTGACCTGGCGTCCGGCCACGTGCCGTACCACTGCAGAATTTCCTTCGGCGGGCTCTTCTTATTCCATTCGAGATGAAACTCTTCGAACGACTTGCCCCGAGCGAGCCGCGCGCGCCGTTCGTCGTCCCGCTGTTGTTTAGTTTTCTCAACGTCGAGCTTTCGCCGTTCCGGGTCGTAGGCAAGCCGATAGATATTCTGCGCCGTCCAATCCGAAATAATATTTTTGCGCAGGTCTTCGAAAATCTCTGTGGGCTCGCGTTCTAGAGGATCGCCGTATCCTGGCCCGCCCCCGCTGAATCCAAAGAGCAGGTCTCCTTCCTCGTAGACTTTTGGAGTCCGGGCAACTAGCTCGAAATTCCAATTGCCTTTAATCGTGCCGTTTTCCAAAATATCGCGGGAATCAAGAGAAATACTCGAATCGCCCGCCTGCATTTTCGCGAGCAGATCGGCTTTGCGCACACTGATGCCCGGAATCGGAGCCGAAGCGTAGCCGCCGAAAAGCGGCTGGCCGAGCGGCACTTTCGTCCCGTTGCCCATGCACATGGAAACAAGGTTCGGCATCTTGTGAATCATCCATTGCTGCACGCCGCCGGAGCCGCCACGGTGGCGGCCGTGGCCGCAGGAATCTTTCCAGTGCTGCGAGAGCGTGACGGTGAGTGGCAGTTCGCTCTCCACCTGCTCGGAATCCGGCGCGCGGCCGAACGCGCACCACGCAAATCCGTACGCGTCCATGCCGTCAGCGGCGGCGCGGCCTCCTTGGCCCATCGTGTTGAGCGAGAACGACAGAACATCGGCCACAGCAAGCTTCCACTGCGAGAGTCCCGCGCAGATCTGCGATGTGTGCTGGCTTCCGGGTGCGGCCGTAACTTGGCGCCAAAGGCCCGCACTGCAAAAAGACATTTTCGCGAACGCATTGTGCGTGGCGCATCGCGCCTGCATGCCGATGAAGACGCAGCAACTCGTGGCAGCCATCTTGTCAGGATTCAGGATGATGCCTTCGGGGAACACGAAATCAATTGGCGCAAACGTCGTGCTGCAAATCGGCAGGTCGTGAAAGATGTATTCGTACATGAAATTCGCGATGTGGCCGACGACCGCTTGCGGATGGACGTTGTACGAAGAAGGATTTTCTGGCGACGTGCCGTGAAAATCGAATGTGAGCTTGCCGCCTTCCTTGATGAGAGTCAGGTTGCACGCGCGGACCAGCGCGGGCGTCCAGCCGATGGCATCGTTGAAAACCACGGCGCGAAACTTTCCATCAGGCAGTGCCTCGATTTTCTTTCGCGCGCCGGCTTCGGCGGTCTCGCACATTTTGCGTAGCAATCCGACGACGAAATCCGGGCCGCGCTTCTCAGCGAGTTCGATCAGGCGAATCCGGACGCGATCCGCCGTGGTGCATCGCGCGCGAAGATCGGAAATGAACATCGCGGGCGCGCGCAGCCCATAGACGGAGTAGAACTCGAGGAAATCATTCCGCAGCTCGAAGTTCTCGCCGATCTTCATCGGCGGAAGATTTAGCCCTTCCTCAAATCGCGAACGCGCGCTCACCGGCATTCCGCCCGGTTCGATCGCGCCCGTTTCGGTGGTGTGCAGCGCCGCGGAAGCCCACGCGAGCAGTTTGCCCTTATAGAACACGGGCATCAGAGCGACCTGATCGGGATTGTGAATGCCGCCGTAGAGAGCGTCATTCGTGTACCAGATATCGCCTTCGCGGATGCCTGGATTCTCCGCGTAATACTTCTGGACGAACTTGATGACGATCGGTTGGATGATGGCGTGCAGATACGTCCCGCACGACGCGTTGATCAAGTCTCCATTCGCTGTAAAGATCGCCACCATCGAATCGCCGGAAACGCCGAAGTAGCTTCGCGATGACCGGACGAACACTTCCATAGCCTCGTCGAGAATGTCATTGGTAATCTGCACGCCGATTTCGTAATCGCCCTGGCGGACTTTCGCGGCGCACTCGATTTCATGCGGCGTTGCCGGCGCCGGCTTCAACCACTCCAGTTTTTCCGCCAATGTCGGGATTGGCATAACGCTCCTTTAATTCCTGGGCGTGCTCACGCTTCCAAAATTCCAAGTCCGCGCTCGTCAATTCGCAGATGCATCGGCGCCGGGACAACCACGGTCGTGTATTCGCCCTCGATTACCGCCGGACCTTCTACTACGTTGCCCGGGCGCAGCGCTTCGTACGAGAAAATCGGAGTCACCCGATAATCTTTCTCGGCGGGCCAATATGCGGGACGCTCGCCTTTGTGCGCCGCGGACGGATTCGATCCTTCGAGCTTCATCGTGGGCATGCTGACTTTTTTCGTCGGCACGATGGCCTTGAGAATAAAGCTCTCGATGAAAATTCCGCCCTCGGGGTTCACCACGAACGGGCTGAATGCTTCGCTGAACTCTTTATTGAAAGCATCGCAAATCGCGACGACATCTTCCTTGCCATGCACATCCATCCGCGGCGAAAGCGCCCGCTTCACATGAAATTGGCCACCATACAGCATGTCTAGCTCAAGGATGTATGACGCCTGCATTGGATCGAGTCCATCCGCTATCAAATCCTTGCGCGCTTGTTCCAACAGCGATTCGACCGTCTGATTGAAGGTTTCATACTCGTCGGTGAGCTGCTGATTTCCCGGCGTCATCAACGTGAGCTTCTTAGAGGCCTCGTACACATGCATGATGTCCATGGTGGACGAGCCGAACGCGCAAAAAACGGGCGAAAATGGAAACGTGACCGCCTTCGGAATGTCGCCTTTGAATCCTTCGGCATGCGTCGGTCCGGCGCCGCCTCCGACAAACAGAATAAATTCATCGGGGCTGTGGCCGCGAAGGTGGACTTCCTTCATGATCGCCGACGACATGTTTCCGTTCACGATTTTGCGGATGATCTCCGCGCCTTCTTCGACGCTGACGCCAAGCGGCTTCGCGATCTTGTCGCGAATCGCTTGAATTGCGCGATTCTTCTCAAGTCGCATTTTTCCGCCGAAGTAATAATCGGGATTGATGTATCCGAGCACCACGTCGGCATCCGTGACTGTGGGATCCGTTCCGCCGAGATTGAAGCACGCCGGTCCCGGCATCGAGCCCGCGCTACGCGGACCGACCTGCACTCGATTTTGAAGCAGGCGATTGATCGAGGCGATGGAACCTCCGCCGGCGCCGATCGAAAGCGTCTTGATCATCGTGATGCCGACCATCCAGCGATCGATGATCGGGCGGAAGTCGTAGCTTCGGACGCTATCCTTCACGACCAAGCCGACGTCGAAGCTCGTGCCGCCCATATCCGACATCACGACGTTCTGGTAGCCCAGGGATTTCGCGACATGCTGCGCACCCATCAAGCCGGACACAGGCCCACTGTTGAACGTCCGGCTGGCCGTGGTGCGAAATACTTCGGCAATGCCTCCTGAGCTTTGAATCATCAGCAGCGGTTTCTTGTAGCCACGTTCGCGCAGCTTGTCCCACATCGCCGAGAGTTCGATCTGCATCGATCGCTGCAGGTAGGCGTCTAGAATCGCGGCCAGAGTCCTTTCATATTCCCCGAGCTTGCCGACCACTTGGCCCGCCAGAACGACTGGCAGATACCCGATGTGGAATTCCTTGTATTCGTCCCGGATGATTTCCTTCACGCGACGCTCGTGGATAGGATTTAGAAAGCCCCAGAGAAATGAGACGACAAAACCACGCGCCCCGCGAGAGACGAGGTAGCGCACTTTCTCGCGGACGTTTTTTTCGTCAAGCGGTCGAATCACCTTGCCGCGCGAGTCCACGCGCTCCTTGACGCCAACGATCATGTCGCGCGGAATCAGCGGCTCGGGCTTTTTCTGGATTGCCAGGTTTCGGCGCTCGGCCACGCGCGTCCCGTCAATCCACTGCGCGCCGCGCCCAATAAGGACGACGTCTTCGTGGCCTTCCGTCGTGATGAGTCCGAGGCGCGGCCCTTTCCTTTCGATGAGCCGGTTCATCGCGATAGTGGTCGAGTACCGGATCATGTCGATTTCAGGCAACAGCTCTTCGGTTTTCAGGCCGATAGACTTTGCGCCCTCCTCGATGACACGTGAAAAACATACCGAAAGGTCGTAGGGTGTCGTAGACACCTTTTTGATTAGCGACCGCCCGTTGTGATGGAGGACGAGGTCGGTGAAAGTCCCGCCTACGTCTATATCAATCGAATTCATTCCGTGACCTCGAGCCGCTCTGCGTGAATCACGAATTCACCCTTGCGCAGCCGATCTTTGAGTTTGTCGAGATCGAGTTCGATGTCATGCGTGATCGGATGGCCAGGAGGCAGGTATTCGGTTTCGATCTGTGTTCCGCAACCCGGGCAATAGAACTCGACGATGCGAACCCAAAGGGGATCCGGAGAAAAATTGAAGCTGCCCGTAACGATGGGCGGGTGAATTTCGCGAGGGTCGCGATCGTACAACAGGCACCCTTTCTTATAGTTCTCGCGGGCAGGGCCGAGAGCGCGGCCGCAGCGGTTGCACAGCCATTCCTCGCGATCCACATCAAGATCGAGATGCTCGGTGACTCGAATTCTGCTTTGCGATTCCTGTGCCATATGCCTTCTCGCTAAAATTGAATCTGGAATTGGTCTCGCATTCTACCGTCGGCTCAAATTTCCATTTCCATAGCCGTCTACCACCATCGTCCAACCCTCGGGCACAAAGTACGTTGTATTGACGCCTTCGAGAATCGCGCAGCCATCCACCCGGTTGCCGGGAAGCAGCGATTCCCAGCGGTAGATTCGTGCCTCGCCGCTGCGGCTGCCCCAGTAAACCTGGCGCGTTCCGGTAAGCGCATCCGAAGAATCAGAACCTTGTAGTGCAATCTCGGTGATCCGCGGCTTCGACATTTGCTTTCGTACGCGTAATCGAAGAAGTTCGAGTGTGCCCGGTGCAGCCTGGATCTCTTCGGTTGCCGCAAGCGCGGCCGCTAGCGACACTTTAAATTCTGCGGCGCCTGCAATCGCTGACTCCGATACAACTACGATTACCGAATGACCATTGGGCTTCGGCACCTCAAACTCGATCGTATAACTAAGTTTTTCCGGCTTGATTCCTTCGCCCAGAAGATCCTTTACGGCTTCGGCTTTCATTTCATCGAGAATCTGGCGGAAGCGCGCGACGGTTGCATCGGTAATCACCTCGTCAGGAAGCGCGCGTTCGTACACGTGGCAGATGTCCGAAACCGATGAGCCAAACGCGCTGAACACAGGCCCAAGCGAAAACGCTCGAACGCACGACAATCCGGCCTTCTCCGCGACACCGCACGCGAAAAGGCCGCCGTTTCCGCCGTAAGCAAACAGCGGAAATTTGGAGAGATCGCGACGCAGTTCGGATTGGGCGCCGGCAATCACATTCGCCACCAATTCAAATGCGGAGCCAATGATCGCGCGGCACGCATCTTCGACGGAAAGACTCATCGGCCGCGCGATTGACTCTTCGATCGATTGGCGCGCAAGCTCGCGATCGATCAATTTCGTGCCGCCAAGAAAATATTCCGGATTGATCAGCCCGGCCGCGACGAACGCGTCGGTCAGCGTTGGTTGATCGCCTCCCAGCGCGTAACATGCCGGCCCCGGATAGGAGCCCATGCTTTCGGGGCCGAGCTGAATCGACGGCGATTGAGCGGTTCTCGCCGCTTTGACGACACTTCCGCCGCCAAGAGCGATCGAGCGCAAGTAGGGAAGCGACATCTCGACGGGAATTCCAAAAAGATCGGAAGGTTTTCGATAAATCGGCTCGGAGTTACGGAGGACGCTGACCTTCGCCGTCGTTCCGCCGATATCCATCGCGATTACGTCTCCGAACCCATAGGCCTTCGCAAAGCTCGCGCTCGCGAGAATTCCCAAGACAGGTCCCGACTCGATAGTGTCGATCGCTTTGGTTTTTGAAATGCCGGCGACACCGCCGTTGATGTGGCTCACCAAGAACGCTCCGGCATATCGGGATGTTTC
Organism: Candidatus Acidiferrales bacterium; assembly: GCA_049279675.1. GTDB lineage: Bacteria > Acidobacteriota > Terriglobia > Acidiferrales > UBA7541 > Palsa-147. The sequence continues at coordinate 23,659 of JBAPOP010000118.1, read as the reverse complement.
ACGAAGCTCGTCTTCCGCTTTGAAAAGCGTCGCCGCCAATGCGCCGTGCGTATACGCGTTAATAAGCGCGCAATAGGTTCGCGTGCGGTCGTCGGCGCTCTTCGAGATATCGCTGCCGGCCAGAACGGGCACCGAGCCGAGAAAATGATCCGGATACTGTTGGTCGATGGTTCGCTTGAACGCAAGTTCGCGATCCGAATTTCCATGCGAGCCTTTGAGGCTGACGCAAATGCGACGCGCGCCGCTTTCGAGCAGGACGCGGGCAGCATTCATCACGTCAACTTCGCCGGCAGAGCCGTTCAGTCCGATCACGTCCCGCTCGGATATCAAGCGATTCAATACGGTGGTGCAAGGGCCATCGCCGTACAAAGTTTTTTCATTGCCCGCCGAAAGCAGTAAGCCGATGCGAGGCCCGCGCAGTTCCGCCAGCACGTTTGACGTGATCGTCGTGGACCAGCGAATCAAATCCACATCTTCAAGGAACGACGCGACGTCCGGGAAATCGAGTTTTGTCGCGGCTTGCGTGAGGCAATCAAACAGGCAGACAGTAAGATCGTGCGGAGTCGTATCTACTTTCACGGAAACGATGTTGCTTCCGTCGGTGAATAAACCGTCGGTCAGCGTTCCGCCAACGTCAATGTCAGCCGTCCACACGAGCCGCCTGCCCCATCCGCTCACCAAGAGCCGCGCAGATCTCTTCCGACATGACGCTCCATCCGAAAAACGACTCGACGTTGAACAATGTCGCATCGAAGATGGCCTGCCCGCCCGCCGCCATCGTGCCGTCGGCCACCAAAATGGGCCAATAATCGAGAAAGTAAGCGTCGCGGAGCGTGGATTCGACACACACGTTCGCCGCGATACCTGTAAATATTAAATTCCGAATGCCACGCACGCGAAGTTGCGAATCGAGCGTTGTCCCGGTGAATCCGCTGTAGCGCGTTTTGACGACGACGAGATCTCCGGGCCGCGGCGCAAGTTCATCGACGATTTCACTGTCCCACGTTCCTTCGGTCAGAAGCTTTCCGCCGAGCTCCGGCTTCGTACGCATCAGATGCATCGCCAATTCCTTGTGACAATTCGGCGAATTCGGCGTTCCGGCATTGCTCAAGTCCGGCTTGTAGGCCATTTGGAGATAGACGATCTGCACGCGCGCCGATCGAGCGGCGTCGATGACACTGCGAATCGTGCGGACGACGCGCGGCGCCTCCGACAAATCCACACTCGCGATGTCAAGCGTCCCGCCTTTGTTTGCGAAAGCATTCTGCATGTCCACGACTACGATTGCAGATTTCGCAGGATCGATCTCGACCGGTTCCGGTTTCGCGCTGAGTTTCAGCATCTTCTCTTTGAGATTTCCGCGAGATCCGTGCGCGTTGCATTCCAGAAAATTCTAGTCGCGCCCAGCCTCGACGAGCTTGTCCGCCAATAACGACGGATTCGTGTAGAGCGTTTCGTGGCTACCGGGCATTTGGACCAGCCTGTACAAGCCCAATCGATTCGACATCCGCGGATGCCAACCCCATTCTCCGGGCGGCAACGCGACGTCTTCCGTGCAATTGATATAACTTTTGGGGATGTTCAAGGAATAGAATTTTTTCAGGTCGAGCCGGTCGTTTGTCGGTTGGAAAGGCTCCGGAGATAGCTGGGCGTAGGTCCACTTCGCGGTCTCGAGATCGGCATCGTTCACGAAGGCATCCCGCCAGACGGGGAAGGGCACCATGAACGTGCGATCTGCTGATTGCGCGGCCGTCTGGTTGAAAAATTCGGCGGTCTCGGGCGGAACTTCATCCGTCAAACTTTTTCCATCCCGCAGCACAAATCCATTCAAAAAGACGAGGCGCTTGATTCTTTCAGGGATTGCCTCGGCCACTTTCGAAATGACTGTCCCACCGAAGCTATGCCCCACGAGAACAAAGTCTCTGAGCGATTCCGCAACAATGGCGTCCACGATAGATTGCGTGCACTGCGAATGATTGACGGCCTTGTCCACGCCCTTTCCATGCCCCGCCATCGTGGGAGCGAACGCCTCGTGGCCGTTCTTCTTAAGTTGGCGAATGGTGGCCTGCCACGCTGAGCCGTCGTGCCAGGATCCGTGGACCAACACCAAGACGGACATTAAGGAAGCCTCGGGAATCGATCGGAAGGATCAGATCGACTGGAAACATGTCTTCGTGCGGAAACAGCGGCTTGTATCGCGAGATAGTCAGAGAGCCACATGTTCCCACCGAACGGTTTCTGCACTGGAGCCTGTCGTCGCGACCGATCGCCGGACATTCCGGCGGTTAAGGATCGCGGATTGCGTCTGGCGACGAGACCAGTTCCGAGTCAACCTGCTGCGGCGCGCACCGTGCTGGTGCGCGCCGAGATCCTGCCAGATTCGTTTCGCGCTTGCTCGTTATCTCTCGCGAGCCTACGTGCCAATTAGCCCGCGACCGTGACGCCTTAGAATGAGAACTTCGCCGCGAACTGGAACTGACGCGGATTCAGCATCGTCCTTGGCGTACCGAACAAAGCGTTCGGCGCAGGAGGAGCCGGGGTCAGCCCCAAGCCCGTCAGAGGACATGTTGGAGGTCCGGCACCCGTATCGAAAGCAACCGCTTCTTGCTCTGTCGCAACCGTTCCCGCATCTTTGTAACGCATCGGAACGGGTCCGGATCCGCAGAAGACCGCAGCGCCGTACACGGAAGTGACTTCGTCCACATTCGCCCGATTGAGCAAATTGAAAGCGTCAACCATCAGGTCCAATCGCAACCGCTCCCTGATCTGGAAGTACCGAGAGAGCCGCATGTCCCAAGAGTAGAGTTGATCGCCGTAGTAGGAGTTTCTCGGTTCAAGCCCAACACGATCCGTCACGGGGTTCGTGTCGCCATTGGCATCGAATCCCACGAAGTCTGTAAAGGGCCGGCCCGTTTGCAGCGTGATAATGCTGCTGAACGCGAATTTCCGCAGGAAACTGTCTTTGGGGCCTTCCGCCGTAAAGTTCGTAATAAACCGGTGCCGGACATCCTGATTTGAGTTGGCTCGCTCCGCAGCCCGGTCGTACAGATCTTGTGGCGTGCTGACGAAAGTGGTGAAGGTTCCGTCATCCAACGTGTGCGAGAAGGTGTAGTTCGCGTTGAGGCTGAAATTCTTGATTCTCTCGCTCACCTGCAGCGTCAGTCCGTGATAAACGGAATTTCCGGAGTTGTCCGTGAAGTACAGCAAGCCGGAATTAAAATATGCCGGCGAGCCGCCAGCAGCAGTGGGACCGGCGGACGTGTGGTAGTAATACGCCTTCCCGGCTGGCCAATCGGGCGGTATGTCCGAAGTCAGTCCGGGTGTGCAGCCTGGAGTGCCTGGAGTAATGCCAGGAACCGTCAAATTCGTTGAGCCATCCGGTGGGCAAACGTTCAAGTTCTCCGCACGAACCAACTTGTGTGCGGCGACGAACAAATATCCAGCGCTAATGGCCAGACCGTGCCCGATTTCGCGATCGATTTCGAGGTTCCCCTGCTCGGAGTACGGAATGCGACTATTGTGAGCCACCATTCCAGACCCTGCGGTGACTGTTTGGAACTGGCTGCCGGTAAGGTATTCCGGAGGCACTACGCCGGAGGCGATCAGCGTCGCGGCTGCCTGCGCCGGGAAAATAACCTGACCGCCCGGATTTGGCGGCCCTGGAGAGAGCTGGTTGAGAACCCATGTCGCCGTGTCCGCGCCTTGCCTGATCCCCGGCAAAGTCTCTCCTGGAATCGTGTTCGGCCGTTGCGGCTGAGTGATGAAAAGGAAGGACAAGTTGTAACGGTCGTCGAATAGGCCGAAACCGGCGCGGATGACCGTCTTCGTATCCGGCGAGTAAGCAAAACCGATGCGAGGCTGGAAGCCTTTGTAGTCCGGATTGATTTGCTTTGATAGGCCTGCCTCGAAGTCGTAGCGCAAGCCGTAGTTGACCGTAAATTTCGGCGTCAACCTCCATTGATCCTGCGCGTAGAAGCCGTAGTAGCTATGGTTCAGCGTTTCGGAGAAGTTTACTGCCTGGGACGGCAGATACGCATTCTGCCAGTTTGTCGGAATCGCCGGTGGTTCGAATCCCGGCATAACCGTGCCGCTCCCGACCGGATCACCCCAAAATACGATTGGAACTCCATCGAGTGGGTCCGTGGCGTTCGGGCCGGGGGCCATGGGAATCCCGCCGGACGTTGGGCACTGGCCATCGTTGAGAGCCGAAGGTATGAAAGGGCCAGTCGGACTAGTAGCGTCAATGACGGAGTTCGCAAAATCCACCAGGCAGTTAATCCCTGGCAGAACGATGCGCATGGGCGTGAAGCCGGGCCAGATAACGAAGTTCTCGACGTAGTTGACGTCAACTCCGAACTTCGCGACATGATTGCCCTTCACCCACGCCAGCGAGTCAGTAAACTGCGCACGGCTTTCGTAAATCGCGTCGAGGACGCCAAAGTTGTGTCCGAATAGAAGCGTATTCGGAATATCCAGGTTGGGTTCGCCGGTCGTTCCGGGGAAATTGTAGTGCCGGCGCGCCCACTGAGCGAGGAAACTGTTCACAAGGTTCGGTTTGAGCGTGGAAGAGATATCTCCGACCAGCGACTGGTCGCGAAGGAAAACGTTGTGGCCGCTGCTAGGAGCTCCGATGCCGCCGCCGTCGAGTGTGCTACCGACCAGTTGATTGAGGTCGCGGGCGTCTTCTACCGAGTAACGGATGGACAAGTGATTGTCGGCATTGAACTGGTGATCGATTTTTACGATTCCGTAATCGTTGTCCTTCGTTTTCAAAATGCCCAGATTCTCCGGCGCGATTCCCAATGCCGCCTTTGCCGCGTCGATAATTGCAAGATTTGTTGTAAGTGGGTTCGCTGCGTCATTTGTCGCCACAGGCTCAATCAGCGTAGTCGGGTAAGTCGGAGACTCTCCGCGCCGCTGTCCTTCATAGTTCACGAAGAAGAAAGTCTTGTCTTTCTTGATTGGCCCGCCCACCGTCGCGCCGTATTGGTTCTGCCGCAGGGCGTCGCCTTCGGGCGCTGGCTGGAGAAGAGAACGCGCGTCGGTGGCGTTGTTTTGCAGGTAATCATAAATCGAGCCGTGAAAATCATTCCCGCCGGACTTTGTGACGATGTTGACGATGCCGCCAAGCGCGCGGCCGTATTCCGCGCCAAAGCTATTGTTGACCACGCGGAACTCGCTCACCGCTTCTTGCGGCGGCGTGGAGCGCTGTGAGCCGGTCGCCGTGTTGATGTTGTCCGCGCCGTCGACGGTGACTTCATTGCTGAGGTCGCGCATACCGGCAAACGAAACGCGAGTCACTTCGAATTCTGTAATCGTGGATTGCAGGCTGGTCCGGCCCGTGGCGACTCCGGGAGTCAGCAGCGCGAAGTCGGTAAACAAGCGACCGCTGATCGGCAAGGAGTCAATTTGCTTCGTGTCGATCACTTGGCTGACTTCCGTGCGCGTCGGCTCGATCACGGGCGCTTCGCTCGTGACCACCACCTGTTCGCCCTTCGATGCAATTTTTAGAGCGACGTTGATCGTCGCGGACTGCCCGACCGTTAGCACGAGCCCGGTCTGTGTGTAATTGGCGAAGCCAGTGAAGGAAATCTTCAGCTCGTAACGGCCGGGCTCCAATTTCGGAAACACGTAGAAGCCTGCGTCGCCGGTGGTCGTGGTGTACGAGAGGTTCGTGTTCATCTCGCGAACTGAAACCGAGGCCTTAGCCACAGCTCCGCCGCTCTCATCGGTAATCGTGCCGTTCAGTTGGGCGAAGCTGGCTTGTGCGAACGAGGAGTTCGCGGTGCTCAAAATGGCTGCAAGAGCAAGAATGGCAAACACACCCAAACGTAACCTCATGATTCGCTCCTTAGGGAAGCATTCGGTGCTCGAGATTTGGAGAAACCCTCTCTTTTGCTCAACAACACCCGCGATGGGTAGCAGGTCTAACGCCTGCGAGGTATGTTGTCAAGCCTTTAATCGAGCGAACGTGCGATTATCGGACGAGAAACGTCGAAGCGTCAGAATTTGTGTGTCAATCCGCAATCGCGGCCTCGGCTTCCAGCCGTGCGTTTTTCACCTTCGAGCTTTCTTTTAAGAACAACGCGGAAATGAAAATGATGACCGCGCCGCCGGCCGACATCCACAAAGGCGCTGCCAATCCGTGAGTCTGCGCCAGCGCGCCGCCTAAAACGGGAGCCACGGTCGCGCCAAATATCTCGCCGGTGAGAGTTGCGAGTCCAATTGAAGTCGCAGCAAATTGCGGCGGCACGCTCTCGGTGGGGATAACAACCATCACGAGCGCCGCGATACCTTGCCCGGCGTTCGTTAAGAAAATGATGGCGGCCAAAATCCACGGGAACGCATAAAGCGGCCGAAACGATAGTGCAAGCGGCACGAGCGCGGACATCGCGGCCATCAACAGTAGAACCGGTTTTCGTCCCCATCGATCCGAGAGCGACGGAAGCAGAAATCCGAGAATGAAGCTTCCGAGGCCGGAAGCGCCGAGAAGAAACCCGGCGGTTGTCGCCGGTTGGTGCGCCACTTCAGTGATGTAGAGCGGAGCGAATACGCTGTTCAAAAACAGCCAGCCGATAAACCCCGTAGCACCGATGCAACAGAGCCAAATATTGCGGTAGCGCAGAATCGAGACGTAATCTCGGAGTTGCGGTTTGTGTCCGTGGAATTCGCCGCCTTCTTTTTTCACGGGCTCTTTCACGAAACGCCAAAGCATCAAGCCGGTGATAAAACCAGGAATCCCGGCGACGAAAAACGCCCACCGCCAGCCAAAATGCGCGGCTATTTGCGTCGTCAGAATCGGCGTCGCCGCGAGTCCGACGAGAGCGCCGGCACTCACCACGATTCCAATATTTCTTCCGCGGCGTTCCGGAGAAGACGATTCCTCGACGAGCGCCGTCATGATCGACCACGTGGGTCCTTCCGCGATTCCCATCAGCGCGCGGACGAGTAGGAGTTGGTGATAGGAGTGGACCGCGCCTGAAAGCCACGACAGCAGCGAAAACGCGAACACCGCCGGAATCAGAATCGGCCTGCGCCCAACGCGATCCGAAAGCGCGCCGAAAAATAGCGTCGAAAACGCCCACGTAATCGCAAGAACGGACGCGAGCAATCCAATCTGCTCGTGGTTCAGATGGAATTCGGGCGCGATGTATGGCGCGAGGTAGAGCTGCGCCATGCGGTCGAGAAAGACGGTGCCCCACGTGACGAAGAGCATCGCGACCAGCGAGCTTTCGTAGCGCCTACTGGATGTGGATGTCTCCGCCATGCGCGATCACCGAAGCAGCATCGAGAACTCTTGTGCCGCGGCCTGCAGGTGTAAAAGAAATCGATTCTGCATGTCTTGAATCGTAACGCGCTGCGCGTGCACTCCGATGTTGAGCGCCGCAACCACCTTGCCCATCGGATTTCGAATCGGCACCGCCATCGAGCGCAGACCGAGCTCCAATTCCTGGTCGACGATCGCATATCCATTGCGCTGGACGGTTCGAAGCACCTGCCGAAGCTTGTCAGCATTACTGACGGTTCGATCCGTGTGGGGCGTGTACTCGATTCGCGCGAGGGACGACTCGAGTTCTTCGGGCGGCAAATTTGCGAGCAATACACGCCCCATCGACGTACAAAAGGCCGGTAAACGGCTCCCGACGCCGAGATCAATCGACATGATTCGCGTTGCGCTGGCGCGGGCTACGTAAATAATTTCCAGGCCGTCCAGCGTCGCAATCGAACTCGACTCGTGAAGTAGATGGCTCAAATGTTCCAAAACTGGCTGCGCCGCAGACGCAAGCGGCATCGACGAGATGTAGGCGTGACCTAGCGTCAGAACTCTCGGGCAGAGATAGAAATGGCGGCTGTCGTCGGTACCGGCAAATCCGAGCTTCATCAATGTGTATACGCATCGCCGCACCGCAGCGCGGGACAACCCGGTCTTCATGCCCAGTTGCGAGATTGTTTGACGGCGGTCCCTTTCCGAGAAAGCTTGAATGACGGCAAGGCCGCGCGCCAACGACGTCATGAAATTTGGATCGCCGGTGAGCGCGTCCACCAGCGCCGCTGGCGTCAACCTCGGTGGTGGGGCGGGTGGAGTTGCGGGAGAGCTTGCATGCTCCGCCGGCGGCTTAGTGGCGGGACGGCTCTCGGCGCGTGGCATCGAGGACTCCGGTCTAGGTGCGTGCGGAACGCGCGGAAGGATACACGAACTAGGCGATATACGCACGTATTTTCGATAATCGGTCTTGACTTCTTTTCTCCCCTTGCTTAGATTCGCTTCCGCGTTCGTCCCCCTTTGTTCGAATCGCGCTTCCGGTAAGCGGAGACTGCCTTGGCTTCTATCGTGCCATTGCGGGAAGCGGTCGCGAGCCACGTTTTCGATGGAAGCAGCGTGGCCCTCGAGGGCTTCACGCACCTGATCCCTTTCGCCGCGGGTCACGAGCTCATTCGGCAGCGACGCCGGAACTTGACGCTCATCCGCATGACGCCGGACCTCATCTACGATCAAATGATCGGGATGGGCTGCGCCTCGAAGCTGATCTTCTCGTGGGGCGGAAATCCGGGCGTAGGTTCATTGCATCGATTCCGCGAAGCGATCCAGAGCGGCTGGCCGAATTCGCTCGAAATCGAGGAGCACAGCCATGCCGATATGGCTGCGCGCTATCAGGCGGGCGCATCCGGGCTGCCTTTTGCGGTGACGCGCGGCTACGTGGGCTCCGATCTGCCGAAATATAATAAGAAAATTAAATCCATCGCTTGTCCCTTTACGGGCGAAGTTCTCGCCGCGACTCCTGCGATCAATCCGGATGTGACGATCATTCATGCGCAGAAGGCCGATCGAAAGGGAAATGTGCTGATTTACGGAATCATTGGCATTCAGAAAGAAGCGGCGCTGGCGGCCAAGCGCGTGATCGTTACGGTTGAGGAAATCGTTGACGATCTCCGCGCGCCGGTGAACGCGTGTGTGCTGCCAGGCTGGGTCGTCTCCTGCGTGTGCGAAGTTCCCGGTGGCGCACATCCTTCGTATGCGCACGGCTACTACAAGCGCGACAACGCATTTTGCAAAGCTTGGGACGACATTTCGCGAAATCGAGACACATTCCTCTCCTGGATGCAGCGCCACGTGCTTTCAACGAAAGATTTCGAGGAATACCGGCACAGCATCGAAGCCGACGCGCGAGTGAATAGCAATGTCTGACGTGGAGTATTCGCCGAACGAAATCATGACGGTCGCCGCGGCGCGCAAGCTGCAGAACAGCACTGTGTGCTTCGTTGGAATTGGCCTTCCGAGCGCTGCAGCAAATCTCGCCCGTCTCACGCATGCGCCGGAAGTTGTGCTGATTTATGAATCCGGCACGATTGGGACAAAACCTCACGTTCTTCCGCTCTCGATCGGCGACGGCGAATTGGCGGAGACCGCAGACACAGTCGTATCGGTCCCGGAAATTTTTCGATACTGGCTGCAGGCGGGCCGCGTGGATGTCGGATTTCTGGGCGCCGCGCAAATTGATAAATTCGGGAACATAAATACGACCGTAATCGGCGGGACGTACGATGCTCCTCGCGTCCGGCTTCCCGGCGCGGGAGGAGCGCCTGAAATCGCGACCGCGGCGAAAGAAGTGACGATCATCCTGAAACACAGCTCCCGCGCGTTCGTCGAAAAATTGGATTTTGTGACTTCTTCGGGATATGTTGACGAGCCTGCCCGAGAAGGCCAACGCGCGCCGCGAGGCCGCGGGCCGACGACCGTGATTAGCGACCTGGGCGTAATGAATTCAGATCCGGCGACTCGCGAGCTTATACTGACTGCTCTGCATCCAGGCATCGCACTTGAGCAAGTCCGCAGCGCCACGAGTTGGAAATTGAAAGTGGCGCCGGCGCTGGGAGTCACATCTAAACCAACAGCGTGTGAATTGTCCGTGCTGCGAGACCTGTACGCGCGCACTGCGGCGGCTCATGGCACCGCCGATCGAGGAGAATGAACTTGTCGTCCAAACCCGAGTCCGCGCAATCAGGCGCTCAAAAAGTCTCGATGGCAAACATCGAGGGCTATCGCCGTCCTTTCGCGGGCACGCAGCCGAATCATCTGCATCCACCGTACGCGTCATGCCTGAAGCGCGCGCCGAGTAAGCCGCTGATCTACGTGCCGCAGACACTTTCCGAAATCACCGGCCCGCTATTTGGAAAAGAAATCGTAAACGTGAAAGCATACGATCTCACGCGCGAGGGCGCAGCCGAACCACTCGGTGCACGGATAATCGTGTCCGGACGTGTGATGGATGAAAACGGCCGGCCTGTGCGGAACACCCTTATTGAAATCTGGCAGGCAAATGCCGCCGGGCGTTACGCTCACAAACTCGATCAGCACGACGCGCCGCTGGACCCAAATTTCACGGGACGCGGCCAGACCATGACCGACTCGGAGGGCCGATATCGCTTCATCACCATTCGCCCGGGCGAATATCCGTGGAAAAATCATTACAACGCGTGGCGCCCTGCGCACATTCATTTCTCCGTGTTCGGTCCGGCGTTCGCGACACGACTAGTCACCCAAATGTATTTTCCCGGCGACCCCCTGCTCCCATTCGACCCCGTTTTCAATTGCACGGCGGATGAAAGCGCGCGAAACCGCTTGATTTCGCTTTTCGATTGGGAAACGACGGTTCCCGCGGAGGCTCTGGGCTACAAATTCGACATCGTCCTCAGCGGACGAGAAGGCACGCCGATGGAGAATTGGAGATGAGCCTCCAAGCGACAACATCGCAGACCGTGGGTCCGTTCTTTACGATCGGATTTGAGTGGATGGTCGTTAATAATTTGGCCGCTCCGGGTGTATCCGGTGAACGCATAACGATCGAAGGCCGCTTGCTCGATGGTGATGGCCGGCCAGTGCCGGATGGAGTTATCGAGCTTTGGCAAGCGAACGCGCATGGTAAATACGCGCATCCTGACGACGCGCAAGACAAGCCCATCGAGCCCGGATTCCTCGGCTTCGGCCGCGCGCTCACAGACGAAGATGGAAGGTTTAGCTTCGCCACGATCAAGCCTGGCCCAGTGCCTGGCCCCGGCGGCAAAATGCAGGCGCCGCACATCGCCGTATCCGTTTTCTCGCGCGGATTGCTCCGTCGCCTCGTGACGCGAATTTATTTTTCGGATGAGGCGGCGAATGCCGGCGATTTCGTGTTGAGTCAGGTCGAGCCGGCACGGAGGGGAACTCTGATTGCGAAGAAAGTTGGCGGGCAGTCCGGCGTCCTTCAGTGGAATGTGATTTTGCAGGGCGCCGAAGAAACGGTTTTCTTCGATTGCTGAGAGTGATAAGACTAACGGCATGAGCCTGCTCGGGCCGCTGTTCCGCTGGAGTGCGATCGAAGAGTTGTACGGCGATCGCGCTCGCCTACAGGGCATGCTGGATTTCGAGGCTGCGCTAGCCCGCGCTGAGGCTCACGTTGGAATTATTCCCGCCCGTGTCGCGCCGATCATCTCTGCGAAGTGCCGCGCGGAACTCTTCGATGTTGGCGCGCTCGCCAGCGCTACGGCTCTCGCCGGCAATCCCGCCATCCCATTGGTAAAGCAGCTCACTGACCTCGTCGGCAAAGATGACAAAGAAGCAATGCGCTTCGTTCATTGGGGCGCGACGAGCCAGGACGCGATTGACACGGGATTCGTCCTGCAATTGCGACATGCACTCGATCACATCGAAGCTGAGCTCGAGCGATTGTCGGACGCGTCAGCGCAGATCGCCGAAAAACATCGCAACACAGTCGTCGCCGGACGAACGTGGATGCAGCAGGCGCTCCCGACGACGCTTGGCTTGAAAGTCGCCGGATGGGTGGACGCGTTGGATCGGCATCGCTTGCGGATCGAAGAAATCCGGCAGAGGGCCTTGGTGCTGCAGTTTGGTGGCGCCGTTGGGACGCTCGCGGCATTGGGCAATCGCGGCATGGATGTCGCCACCGCGCTCGGTCGTGAACTCGATCTTCCTGTTCCGAAAATACCCTGGCACGGCCACCGCGATCGCGTCGTGGAAGTCGCGACGGTCATGGGGCTCTGCGCGGGAACATTGGGCAAAATCGCGCGCGACATCTCGCTTGAAACGCAAACAGAAGTCGCCGAAGTTTTCGAGCCTTCAGGGCCGGGTCGCGGCGGCTCCTCCACTTTGCCTCACAAGCGAAATCCGGTCGCCTGCGCCGTGGTTCTCTCCGCGGCGAATCGCGTACCCGGCCTTGTGGCTTCGGTTCTTGCTGCGATGGTTCAGGAACACGAGCGAGGCCTCGGCGGCTGGCACGCCGAATGGGAAGCGATTCCGGAGATCATTCGCCTTACGGGCGGCGCGTTGCATCATCTTGCCGCGATGACGATGGAGCTCGAGATTGACGACTCGAAGATGCGTGAAAATCTTGAGATCACGCATGGCCTGATCTTTGCCGAAGCCGCTCAGATGTTGCTCGCTCAAGCCGTCGGCCGCCAGACCGCGCACGAAATCGTCGAGGCGGCGAGCAATCGCGCGCGGGCGGAGCATCGCGATCTTCGCGAGGTTCTGGCCCACGACGCTGCAGTGACGAAGCACCTGAGCGATCAGGAACTCGATAAGCTCTTCGATCCTCGGGAATATCTTGGCGAGGCAAGCCGCCTGATTGACGCCGTGCTGCAAGCTCACGCCGCGCGTCATGCCAAATTATCCAGAAGCAACGAGTAACAATGCCCAGCGCAAGAATTCAGGACCTCGAAGTGAATTACACGCTGACCGGCCGGGCCGATGCGCCTACGCTCGTTTTTTCGAACTCACTCGGTGCGAATCTCTCGATGTGGGATCCGCAAATGCCAGAGCTCGAAAAGCAATTCCGAGTTCTGCGTTGCGACACGCGCGGCGAGGGAAAGTCATCCGTGACGACCGGCCCCTACACAATCGATCAGCTCGCCGGCGATGTTCTGCGGCTGATGGATCATCTGGGCATCGTGCGCGCGAACTTTTGCGGGCTCTCGATGGGCGGAATGATCGGAATGTGGATCGCGTTGAACGCGGAAAAACGCTTGAGCAAAGTAGTGCTTTGCAATACTGCCGCGAAAATCGGCACTGCGGAAATGTGGAACGCGCGAATCGAGAATGTCCGCAAGGGCGGAATGGCAGCCGTTTCCGCTGCCGTATGCGGACGATGGTTCACGCCCGCGTTTCGCGCGAGCTCGCCTGAAATCTTTGCCGGAGCTCAGCGCATGATCGAGAGCATGCCGCCCGAAGGCTACGCAGCGTGTTGCGCCGCAGTGCGGGATTATGACGCGCGCGAACGAGTCGGCCAATTTCGCGTTCCCACGCTCGTAATCGCCGGCAACCAGGATGCTGCGACTCCGCCCGCAGACGGCCGTTCGCTCGCCGATAGCATTCCCGGCGCGCGCTACGTCGAACTGAACGCATCGCATATATCGAACATCGAAGCCTCCGAGCAATTCACTTCGGAATTAATTCGTTTCCTGACGGCGTAAGGAGGACGGGCATGGATGAGCGCGACCGTTACCAGCAAGGAATGTCCGTGCGCCGCAAAGTTCTGGGCGACGCCCATGTGGACCGCGCGCAAACCAATCGCAATGAGTTCAACGACGAATTCCAGGACCTCATCACGCGTTACGCCTGGGGAGAAATCTGGTCGCGGCCGGATTTGCCGCAAAAAACACGCAGCTTGATCACCGTGGCGCTAATGGTCGCGCTAAATCGCGGCGACGAGCTGGCCATGCACGTTCGCGCAGCGTTCCGCAACGGAATCACGCGCGCGGAAATCAAAGAAGTCTTGCTGCAGACCGCGATCTACTGCGGCGTTCCTGCGGCGAATTCTGCCTTTCATATCGCCGAGCAAGTATTCGCGGAAACAGAGCCAAAGCCTTAGCCGCAGGCTAACTCCAGATGCGCTTGGCCGTTTCCGCCACGAGCCGCAGCTTCGCCCACTGATCGTCTTCCGTAAGAAGATTTCCTTCCATCGTTGACGCGAATCCGCACTGCGGGCTCAGCGCTAGATTCTCGAGCGGAACGAATCGCGATGCTTCTTTAATTCGCCCGGCTAATACATCCGCGCTCTCGAGTTGCGGCAGCTTTGAGCTGATTAACCCCAGGACAACTGTCTTTCCCTTTGGAATAAATCGCAGCGGCTCGAATGTGCCGGAGCGCTCATCGTCGTATTCGAGCAGGAAACGGTCGACCTCCATCGTGCCGAAAAGTTTCTCGGCAACCGCGTCGTAACCTCCCTCGGCATACCAGTGGCTTCGATTGTTTCCCCGGCAAAGATGGATTGCGATCGTCACGCCGGGCTTTCGCGCGGCCTCAAAGCACGCATTGTCCGCGCGAATCGCTTCGTCCAGCGCCGCATCCGGATCCATTTTCATTTCGGTGCGAATCCACTCGCGCCATTTCGGATCCATGTAGTAGCTGTAGCGCGGCGCATCGATCTGAATGTAACGCACGCCCTCAGTCGAAAGCTTGGCGAGATCGCTTTTCATGATTCCGACGATGTCCCACAAGAGCGCCGAGTGTGTCGGGTACGCTTTGTCCGTGATTCCTTGCTTGAACGAAATCGCGGGGAACTGCGTCGCGCTCGGCAGGGTCATCTTGATCGCTCCCGGAGCATGAGCTTTCAGAAACGGCAGTTCGTGGCCCGTCAGCGGCCGCACCTGGCGCAACTTCCTGCTGACGATTCCGGTGACGCTGCTCACCGGTGCGTCTTTCTCTCGCCCTGCTTTCCAGTTTCGAGCCACAGCGTCCGCCAGATCGAAGCCTTCCACGGCGTCGGTGAAATCGCTCATGAAATTTCTTCTTCGCAGCTCGCCGTCTGTAAAGACGTCGAAACCCAATTCCTTCTGCTTTGCGAGAACGCGGAGAATGTTTTCGTCTTCGAGCGCGTGGATCCGCCCGGGATCTTGTCTGGCCGCGTTGCGAGCTGTGAGCAAGTCGGCCGGTCGCAAGAAACTCCCAATGTGATCGGCTCTATGCGGTGCCGCCATAGCTACGTTCCTCCCTCTCAACAGCCTCAACGAGTGCCGGAGATTAGAAATTCTTCGATCAGGATTCCCGGATCGCTGCGGGGTAAATTGCCATGCTAGATGAAATCCGGTCCGCGGCTTCTCTCGTCAACGCGATCTTTTTTGCCAGTTCCTTTCCGTGAAAGCGCGGCGTTGGGCCAGCCATTCCGACCGCGCCAATCACGTCGCCTTGTTTCGTTCGAATCGGCGCCGCAACGCCGCTCAGGCCGCGCTCGAGCTCCTGGTTATCGAGAGCATATCCCCGCTGAACGATTTGCCGCAGATTTTCCTTTAGCGTCGAAATGCGCGTCAGCGTGGACGGAGTGAATCGAGGCAATCCGTTAGCCGCCCCGGCTGCAGCGAGGATGATTTCGATTTCCTTCTCCGGCAAATGCGCGAGCACGGCTTTTCCGACGGCCGTGCAATGGGCAGGGAAGCGAGCGCCAACTGGCGTGCGCACCATGATCACGGTGTCGCGCGAATCCACGCGGTCGAGACACATAATTCCGCCTGAGCCCGGTACCGCAAGGCTCACACTTTCGCGCGATACCCGCGCAAGTTCCAGCAGTGTGGCATGGGCTTCGCTGCGCAACGTTCGGGATTCTACCGCCCTGGTTCCCAACTCGTGCAACTTCAGGCCGAGACGGTAACGCTCGCTGAGCGGATTCTTCTCGATGATTTGAAATCGCTCCATGGCATTGAGTAAACGATGAGTGGTCGTTTTGTTGATGTTGAGAGCCGTGGCGATTTGCGTGATGCCCATTTCCGGGCCATTCTGGCCGAGGTGAACGAGAATGCGCAGCGCCTTCTGTAGCGATTTGCTCGACCCGGGCGCCCCGCCGCCACGTACGAATCGTCTTTTACGTAATCGTGATGCGGATCGCAAACTGCTCATCCCTCGAACGACAGACCGCAAGCTGTGTGACCTCTATGGCTTGGCGGGCCAGCGCGCGAACTTTTGCTTGACGACCGCCGCATTGTAGATAGAATTCCGTTAATGTCAATATGAAATCATATTTCACATTATGAAACAAGCTCGATTGGGAGAAACGCAAATGTTCCTTCGAGATAATTGGTACGCCGTCGCCTGGGATTCTGAAATCAAGCACGCGCCGTTTGCGCGCACCGTCTGCGGTGAGCCCATCGTGCTCTATCGCCAGATGAACGGTGCCATATCTGCCTTCGAGGACTGCTGCCCGCACCGCCTCCTGCCTCTTTCGATGGGATACCTGCAGGGTGAACACCTCGTTTGCAAATATCACGGACTCGAATTCAACGAATGCGGCCAGTGCGTCTGGATGCCGGGGCAGGAAGGCGTGCGGAAAGACATGAACGTCCGCACGTATCCCATAGCTGAGAAGCACCGCTTCGTGTGGGTTTGGATCGGCGATCCCAAGCTCGCAGCCGAGAGCAAAATCCCAGACCTTCATTGGTGCTCGGACCCGAAATGGGTTTTCGAAGGCAGCACGTACCACATGAAATGCGATTACCTGTTGCTCGTGGACAATCTGATGGATTTGTCTCACGAAACCTACGTGCATCCCACCAGCATCGGGCAGCGCGAAATCGTCGAAGCGCCCATCAAAGCCTCATCCGATGAATTCACGGTCACACTGACGCGATGGATGTACGGTATCGATCCGCCACCGTTCTGGTCTGCGAATCTCCGCTCCAGCGAAAAATGCGATCGCTGGCAAATCTGCCAGTTTTCTCTGCCCGCAAACGTGATGATTGACGTCGGCGTAGCGCTCGCCGGAACTGGCGCGCCCGAAGGCGATCGCTCGAAGGGTGTCACCGGCATCGTGGTCAATCTCATGACGCCTGAGACGGAAACCTCCACGTGGTATCACTGGGGCATGGCTCGAAATTTCCAGACGGAGGATCGCGGCCTCACATTCAGAATTCGTGACGGGCAAGCGGCTGTTTTCGCCGAGGACCTCGCCGTGCTCGACGCGCAGCAGCAAAGCATTTTCCAACGCCCGGGTCGCGAGCTGCGTAATCTCAAGATTGACGCGGGCGGAGTTCATGCGCGGCGGATCATCGACAGGGAATTGGCGCGGCACTCGCAGGCGACTCCGGCCTGAGTATCGTCCGCCTGCAATCCGCGCAGCATCGGGCGAACCAACTGGACTCTCAGCAGACGTTCCGATATATAGATGCCGCAGCGCACGAGTGGCACGGCGCCGACGACGATGAACAATTACTTCCTCCGTCCTAATTCTCGTGTTCATCTCACTGCGATTGTTTTGTGCATCGTGTCCGGCGGCTGCGGCCCTAAGACCGCTCCATCCAACACAACGCCGATTTCGAGAAATGCCGACGTCGATGCCGGTCGAGTCGAGGGTGCCGATCGCGACGCCGCAAACTGGCTGACCTACGGGCGCACGTACAGCGAGCAGCGCTTCAGTCCGCTAAAAGCAATCAACGATGGCAATGCGTCGCAATTGGGCCTCGCCTGGCATTTCGATCTCGACACGCGCCGCGGCCAGGAAGCGACTCCGATCGTCGTTGACGGCACCATGTACTTCACCAGCGCCTGGAGCAAAGTTTTCGCGCTCGATGCCGCAACCGGCGCGCCGCTCTGGGCCTACGATCCCAAAGTTCCTCCGGAATGGGGAGTGAACGCATGCTGCGACGTCGTCAATCGCGGCGTCGCCGTATGGCACGGCAAAGTGATTTTCGCAACGCTCGATGGGCGTCTCATCGCGCTCGACGCGGCGACGGGAAGGAGAGCCTGGGAAACCCTGACGATCGATCCCAAATTTCGCTACACGATCACGGGCGCGCCTCGCGTCGTAAAAGGCAAAGTTATCATCGGTAATGGCGGCGCCGAGATGAGCGTCCGCGGCTACGTCTCCGCCTACGACGCCGAAACAGGCAATTTGATCTGGCGCTTCTACACGGTTCCTGGCGATCCCTCGAAGCCATTTGAAAACCCAATCCTCGCGAAAGCGGCGAAGACCTGGACCGGTGAATGGTGGAAATTCGGCGGCGGTGGAACAGTTTGGGATTCGATCGTCTACGATCCCGAGCTCGATCTTCTCTATCTCGGCGTGGGCAACGGCGCGCCGTGGAACTGGCACATCCGTAGCCCAAAGGGCGGCGACAATTTGTTCCTCTCTTCGATCGTCGCGCTGAAGCCTGATACCGGCGAATACGTCTGGCACTATCAGGAAACGCCTGCGGAAATGTGGGACTACACCGCGAGCCAGCAAATCACTCTCGCAGACGTCACGATCGACGGCCAATCGCGCAAAGTCCTTTTTCACGCGCCCAAGAATGGTTTCTTCTACGTGCTCGATCGAGCTACCGGCGCGCTCATCTCCGCGAAGCCTTACACTTACATCAATTGGGCCACCGGCGTGGACATGAAGACCGGCCGGCCCATCGAAACTCCGATCGCGCGCTATCCGGGCAAGGACCCCGCTCCCGTCGTGCCCGGGCCTCTCGGCGCACACAGTTGGCAGCCGATGTCTTTCGATCCGATGACGGGACTGGTCTATATCCCCGTCAACGACCTCGGTTTCAAATACAAATCGCCTGATCATTTCGAAGTGAAATCGCTAGCTCCGAATTATGGCGTGGATGTCGTGGCGGCGGGCATGCCGCAGGACCCGAAAATCAAGAGCGCCATTCTCAGCACGATCAAAGGAAAACTTGTGGCATGGGATCCGCTGCAACAGAAGCAAGCGTGGGCAATTGAACGCGCCGCTCCGTGGAATGGCGGCGTGCTCTCCACTGCGGGTAACTTGGTGTTTGAGGGCACAGCCGACGGAACCTTTGAGGCTTATCGCGCCGGCAACGGGCAAAAACTCTGGTCGTTCACTGCCAGCACAGGTGTAATGGCTGGCCCCGTGGCGTACGAAGTGAACGGAGAACAATATATCGCAGTGCTCTCGGGCTGGGGCGGAGTCTTCCCGCTTGCGACGGGCGAAATCGCGCTGAAATTGAGCAAGCCGCCGAACGTCGGACAAATGCTTGCGTTCAAGCTCGGCGGGAAAGCGATTCTTCCGGTCGTCGAGC
Organism: Candidatus Acidiferrales bacterium; assembly: GCA_049279675.1. Classification (GTDB taxonomy): domain Bacteria; phylum Acidobacteriota; class Terriglobia; order Acidiferrales; family UBA7541; genus Palsa-147. The sequence continues at coordinate 4,645 of JBAPOP010000118.1, read as the reverse complement.
CGCCGGAGCGGCAAGCGCTCAACCCGCCACCTTCAACCGCGAGCGCAGCAACGATCAAATCGGGAGAAGGGCTCTATCAGCGTTACTGCGCTGAGTGCCACGGCGACGTCGCCGTCAGCGGCGGCGTCCTGCCCGATCTGCGATACTCGAGCGCGCTGGCGAACGATCAGTGGCTTCATATCGTGCTCGATGGAATGCTGCAGCCGAACGGGATGGTATCGTTTTCGAAGGAACTCTCGCACGACGACGCCGAATCGATTCGCGCCTACGTGATATCGCGCGCAAATCAAGCCGCCACCGAAGCCCGCGGAGTCAAACAAAAGTAGCCGCGCGGCCATCAATCTCGACAGGCAAATGTAGCGCCGAGCTTCAGCCCGGCATCTTCACTCCGATTGCACGTCCAGTTCGATATCTCTCAGTGCACGGCTCTATCAGTCCCTTTCCAATAAGGAGCGCGTAACGTTTTACGGTCAAGTTTGCCCGCAGGCGTCTTCGGAATCTCATCTCGAAATTCCACCGATTTGGGCGACTTCATGCCGCCGAGTTTCACTTTGCAGTGGCTGATGATCGCTTGCTCATTGAGTTTTGACCCTGCTTCGAGCACGACGAGAGCCTTAACCGCTTCTCCCCAGGTTTCATCGGGTACGCCAATCACCGCGCATTCGTGAACTTCCGGCAGCGCCATGATCCCCGCTTCGACTTCCGCGGAAAACACATTGAAGCCGCCCGTGATGATCATGTCTTTCTTGCGATCGGCGATGTAGAAAAAGCCATCTTCGTCGCGATAGCCCAGGTCTCCCGTGTGATGCCAGCCAAACTTGCGTATCTCGGCAGTTGCTTCCGGAAGATTGTAGTAACCCGGCGTGACCAGGGTGCCGCGCGCGACGATTTCCCCGGTTTGATTTGCCGGCAGCAAGTGTCCTTCGTCGTCCATGATTCCGAGGCGCACTGCCGAGGTGGCCTGGCCGCAACTACCCAGGCGCTCAGGATGCTCGCCAGCCGCAGCAGCAGCCACGGTTTTCTGATCGAGCCACGTCAGCAGCATCGGCGCCTCCGTCTGGCCGTAGGACTGGCACATGCAAGGCCCGAAAATCTCCACAGCTTTCTTAAGCTTGTCCGGCGAAACCGGCGATCCGGCCAGGAGAAAAACGCGCAAGCTCGAATAATTGAATTTCGAAATCTCGGGAAGCGCCAGAAGTTTGTAAAGCGCGGTCGGCGGTAGAAACAAATGCGTCACACGATGCTGCTCGATCGCGCGCAGCACTTCGAGCGGTTCGAAACCGGGCATCACGACGTTCGTCGCGCCGAGTGAGAACATCGCGAATGCGACCACGCCCGCCGCGTGCGACAGCGGCGCGACGCACAGGCTTACCGCTTCAGCAGCGTCGCCACGCCAATAGTGCGCGGCCATGTCGAGCATCGTTCCCCACGCGAGGCTCGTCACGCGAACGCCCTTCGCCGGGCCGGTCGTCCCGCCGGTGGGCACGAGCCCCACAAGCCGTTCAATATTGCCGCCGGCATCGCCCCAATCCACATCCGGCGCAGTCTCGCCTTGCTTCATGAACAATTCGAGGGAGGGATCGCCGCCGCACGCCGCATCAATGCAAACGAAATTCCGCAGTGTCGGTACGGATTTCTTCAACACATCGACATCGGAAAGAAAATTGCTGTGATAGAAGAGCCAGGAAGCAGAAACGTAGTTGAGGTATTCGATGTTGGCCGCCGCGGCGTTGCGGGAATTGAGCGGCACCCACGCGGCGCCGGCGCGCATCAGGCCAAGCATGCAAAGCAACACGCGCGCATCGTTGACCGAGTAGATTGCCGCGCGAGCTTCATCGCGCATTCCGGCCGCTCGCATGGCGCGCGAGATTTTCTCGCTCGATGCGCGTGCGCTGCGATACGAGCAATATGTCCCGCGATCGAGAATGGCAACTCGATCCGGATGAGCCTCCGCGCCTTTATCGAAATAATCGATCGCTCTCATGCGGTTCCAATTTAGCGCGGAGCATGGCTGCAAGCGATTCGCTTCCGCCGATCTGCCATCACGAGAGCATCTTGATCTTTGAAAGTCCGTAACTCTCAAGAGTCTTGAGAAGCTCGCGAGCTCCAAACGCGGCCGCCGGCGACGCATAACCGACCTGCCGCGGCGCGCCATGGACCAAGTTGTGCGCGGCCCACGCCTGGATAAGTCCCGTCTGCCGGTAACAGCACGTTCCGAAAAGCGCGCATTGCGCGAAATCCGTCGAGCCGCGCCCGACGATCACGTCGATCGTCCGCTGCTCGCGAGGATTCTCCCGTGGAGGCGTGCCGGCTTGTATCGAGTCGGCCATCTCGGAGAGCTTCTTTTTCTGCTCGCTCTTCGGCAACGGCTTGATGTTCTCTTCGTAATGCTTCTCAGTCGCCAGCACGTTCTCCATGATTTGCCGCACCAGCAGTCCGCCGAACGAACGCACGTTCGCGATTTGCGGATGATCCTTGTACCAGACCGGATGCGGAAATCCTCCCCAGCTCAACGCCAGTTGCGTGCGGATGTATCCCGGCACCACAACTTCGTAGCCGGTCGCGCGTTGCCACATTTGATAACGGTTCCGCTCGAGGAAATATCCGTCCGTTTGGATCGCCGCGAAAATCGTTTGCGTCGAGCCATACGTCGGGAAGCCGTAAAACATCGTCAGAATTTCAAAAGTGTCGATCGCGCCTGTTTCAAGGCAAAGCCGCACGGCCGCGTCACTTGGCGCCGACATGTATGCCGTTCCCGGCGCGACCAGCAGTCCCTTTGCCGCGAATTTCTCGCCCCAATTTTCAGAGACCTCGCGGTGCCACGCCTGCTCTCCTCCGATGTCGACGTAGTGGCAGCCGGCCTTCAGCGCTGCCTCCACAATCGTTGCTCCGAGATAGATACATGGGCCTGTCGTGTTGCAGACGACTCTGGCGCCGGAGAACAATTTGGCAAGCTCGTCTACCGAGTGGCTGGCTTCGATCACTTCATAATCCGCGGTTTCGATGCCGGGGACGCGGCTCATCACATCCCTAATTCTGACGGCGTTTCGTCCTGCTGCGATAAATGGCACGTTGTACTCGCGCAGAAACTCGGCAACGAGCCGCCCTGAGAATCCGCTCGCTCCATACAGTACGACGGGTCGCTTGCCTGGCATAAAAGCCTCCCTAGAAAATCGCAGTCGGCCAACTCCAAGTATCGAGGCCGATCGCCTATCCCGCGAGTGCCGATTTTAGGCTAAAGTCTCTTTCTGACTAGTAGGCACCTTTTGGTGACCAGGTATCTCGGGGGTGCGTGGAGGGGATGCGATGGACCACTTCGAATGTCCTGTAAAGCTCACAGCAAATATCATCGGCGGAAAATGGAAGCCCTTGATTATTTTTCATCTCGAGACCGGAACGCGTCGATTCGGCGAACTGCAGCGATTGATCCCCAGCACCACCAAGAAAATGCTGACGAAGCATCTTCGCGAACTCGAGCGCGACGAAATTATCGCCCGAGCGGTTTATGCTGAAGTTCCGCCGCGCGTGGAATATTCTCTGACGCGCCACGGACAAAGCTTGCGGCCGATACTGAAGTTAATGTCTGCGTGGGGCAAACGCCACCGCGCGCGATATGCGATGGCCTCGAAATAAACGAGAAGCCCCGATCGCTCGCATGAAGCCGTTCGTTACTCTATCGCTTCGCTTTTTTCGGCCGTTGAGGGCATCATCTCAGCCGGTGAATAACCAACTCCATGTCGACGAATACTGACTACTCCGCAATGCTCGCCGTCGCGCTCGCCGAGGCCCGCCAGGGTCTTGCCGAAGGCGGAATTCCGATAGGCGCCGCAATTTTCGATGCCAGCGGCCGCCTCGTCAGCGCAGGGCACAACCGCCGCGTCCAACACAGCGATCCCTCGGCGCACGCTGAAACCGATGCATTTCGTCGCGCGGGCCGGCAGCGCAGTTATCGCGATCTCGTTATGGTGACCACGCTCGCGCCATGCTGGTATTGCAGTGGGCTGGTTCGCCAGTTTGGGTTCGGCACACTCGTTGTCGGAGAGAGCCGCACGTTTCAAGGGGGCGTTGAGTGGCTACGTTCGCTCGGCGTGCATGTGATCGATCTTGATTCCAAGGAGTGCGCGGCACTTCTCGCCACGTACATCGAGGCATACCCGGTAGTCTGGAGCGAAGATATCGGGCAACGCTAGCCGCTCACGTCAATGCCGCGGAACGATGTTCAGAAGAGCAAGCGCAGCGACATCTGAATCTGCCGCGGACTTCCGATTGTCTTGTTCGTGACACCCAAACCGCTGAGTGTCGGGCTCGCGTAGAGCTGAGAGCCGTAAACCGGAAAGCCGTCAAAATCCAAATTTTGCGTCACGTCGTCTACCGGTATGTCGAAGCTCGGAGTGTTCGTCAAATTAAAGATGTCCAGGCTGTATTTCACGGATGTCCGCTCCGTGATTTGCGTCACCTTCATGATGGAGAGATCCGCGCGTTTCTGCCACGTTTGCCGGAAGATGTTGCGTTGCCCTTGTTGGATGAAGTTAGTTTCATACGTATCTCCCGGCGGAATTGCGTCGTTCAAACTGCTGGGACTGAGCAGCGGCAGTGTGAAGCATGCGGCGTTGAGTGCCGGAGTGCTTCCCGCGCCGGACGCCCC
>JBAPOP010000117.1:0-48044 GCA_049279675.1 Candidatus Acidiferrales bacterium | reverse complement strand
GGGCAAACCCGGCGTGGGGTTCATCGACGAAACCATCCGCAACCTGCGCGAGATTTCGCCGACGGTTTATTTCAACGTGCCGAAGGGTTACGAAGACTTGCTGCCCGCGTTGCGCGCCGACACGTATCTTCGCGAGAATTTTTTCCGGAATCTCGAACTTCTCTTCTACGCCGGCGCTGGACTTTCGCAACCGGTGTGGGACGAGTATCGAAGGCTCGCGCTAGATACGTGCGGCGAGCGAATCGTTATGGTCACCGGCCTCGGCGCCACAGAAACTGCTCCGATGGCGATCCAGACGACCTGGGAAACCGATCATTCCGGCGTGATCGGCGTGCCGATTCCCGGAGTCGAGATGAAGCTAGTTCCGCGCGGCCACAAATTGGAAGTGCGCGTTCGCGGGTCGAATATCACGCCGGGGTACTGGCGCCAGCCGGAATTGACGAAAAAAGTTTTCGACGACGAAGGCTTTTACATTTTCGGTGATGCGCTGAGGTTCGTTGACCCAACTGATGTAAACAAAGGATTTTATTTTGACGGCCGGTTCTCCGAGGATTTCAAGCTGGCGAGCGGCACGTGGGTGAGCGTCGGGCCGTTGCGCGCGAAAATCTTGAGCCACTTCACTCCGTATGTCCGGGACGCCGTGATTGCGGGGCACGACCGCGACGAAGTCGGAATGCTTCTATTCGCGGACCACAACGCCTGTTGCACTCTATGTCCCACTCTTTCGCCCGATTTGCCAGCGAAGGAAATTTTCCGGCATGAAAAAGTGCGTTCGCATTTCCGAGCGCTGCTCGCAAGTCTCTCAGCCGAAGCGACTGGCAGCTCCAATCGTGTCGTGCGCGCAATTCTTGTTGAGGAGCCGCCGTCGCTCGATGCGGGAGAAATCACGGACAAAGGCTCGCTCAATCAGCGAGCCGTGTTGGAGCGCCGTGCGGCGCTGGTTGAGGAGTTATACGCGGCGGAACCATCGCCGGCAATTCTGCGAATCAATAGGATTTGAAACAGGGAGAGTCGAATAATGGCAGCAGCAAACGGTGGAGTATTCAGCGCATACAATGACACCTGGCTTTTGGACGGCGTGCGTACTCCCTTCGCGGATTACAACGGCGTCCTGGGTCTCGTATCGCCGATCGATCTCGGCATTAAGGCGGCGCGCGCCGTGTTCGAGCGCACCGGAATTCCGCCCGCGGATGTGGGCTCCGTGATTGCAGGGAGCGTCGCGCAAGCGAGCTTTGACGCTTACGTTCTGCCCCGCCACATCGGACTGTATTCGGGCGTACCGATCGATCGCCCCGCGCTTCTTGTGCAGCGCGTCTGCGGAACCGGCGTCGAGACGATTAGCCAGGCAGCCGATGCGATTGCGCTCGGAAAGATCGAACTTGGCCTCTGCGTGGGAGCGGAATCGATGAGCCGCAATCCCATCGCGGCGTATACGCATCGTGGCGGATTTCGGATGGGGCAGGTGGAATTCAAGGATTTCCTCTGGGAAGCGCTGATGGACTCGGCTCCGGGCGTGACGATGGGACAAACCGCCGAGACCGTGGCGAAGACCTACAAAATCACGCGCGAGGACGCGGATCGATTCGCGGAATTGAGTTTCTCGCGGGCCGTAGCCGCGCAAAAAGCCTGCTTCCTTTCGGGAGAAATTGTGCCGCTCGTGAGCGAGAGCTTCGAACTGGCGGGCTACAAGACGCGCGGCATTCGTCTAGCAAAAGGCACGGAGAAGTTGGAATCCGATACTCACATCAGGCCGTCGTCTTACGAAGTGCTGGCGAAAATTCCTCCCGCGTTTGGCGGAGTCCAAACGGGCGGAAACAGTTCCGCGATTGTCGACGGAGCCGCGGCTGCGCTGGTTGGCTCAGGCGCGTACGTGAAATCCCGAGGGATTAAACCGCTTGCGCGAGTTGCGGCCGTCGCGGCGGTAGGAGTCCCACCGGAGATCATGAGCATTGCCCCGGCGCCTGCAATCCGAAAGTTGCTCGATGGCGCAGGAATGGCCCTCGATGCAATTGACCGGTTCGAGATCAACGAAGCATTCGCCGCGCAGCTGATTTCAGTGGAGCGCGAATTGAAGCTGGATCGGGCGAAGCTCAACGTGAATGGCGGTGCGATCGCGATTGGGCATCCACTGGCCGCAACCGGGATTCGTCTCGCCGTGACACTAGCGCGCGAATTGCATCGAGCGAGTCTGCGTTACGGCATCGCGTCGGCGTGCATCGGCGGCGGCCAGGGCATCGCGATGCTGCTCGAGAATCCAAATTAAGGCTGCGTGATGCTGATTAATCGAAAAGAAATTCGTATCGAGTGGGGAGATTGCGACCCTGGCGGGATCGTTTTTTTTCCGCGGTACTTTGAATACTGCGATGCCTGCACGAATGCGCTCTTTGAACGCGCGGGGCTGCCCAAGCCTGAAATTCTCAAATCGTACGGCATCGGAGGCATCCCGCTAGTGGAAGCGCGCGCGCGATTTATTGTTCCTTCGCAATTCGGAGATACGGTCACGGTCGAATCGTGCGTATCCGAATGGGGGCGCAGCAGCTTTTCCGTGCACCACAAGATATTTAAAGAAGATGTGCTGGCTCTGGAGATTTTCGAGAAGCGAGTGTGGGTTGAGCGCATTGAAGGAGACACCATTCGATACAAGGGGATACCAGTTCCAGAGGAAGTGAAGGCAAGATTCTCCCGGCCTTCCGGCGCTCGTTGAAGCTGAGAGCGCCCGCGCAATCAAATCATTCAAACGGACGCGCTTCGGGTTATCGATCGCAATGCAGATGCGAACGCAAATCGGAATCGTAGGAGCCGGCCCGGCGGGCCTGATGCTCTCTCATCTGCTGCATCTCGAAGGCATCGAATCAATCATCGTCGAAAATCATGGCCGCGAACATTGCGAGAGCCGCGTGCGCGCCGGCGTTCTGGAACAGGGCACGGCGGATCTGCTCGTTCAATCCGGAGTCGGCGAACGCATGCAGCGGGAAGGATTGATCCATCACGGAATTTACTTGCGATTCCGCGGGCGCGATCATCATCTCAATTTTCCGGAACTCACCGGCGGCAAATCCATCATGGTGTATTCGCAGCACGACGTGGTGAAAGATCTGATTGCCGCGCGCCTGAAAGACAGTGGGCAGATTTTCTTCGACGTGAAAGGTGTTGCTGTTCACGACCTCACTTCAACTGCGCCTCGCATTCGATTCCAAAGCGGCGGCGAATCGCATGAGATCGTCTGCGACTACATCGCCGGGTGCGACGGATTTCACGGAGTTTCCCGGCCGTCGATTCCTCCTGGCGTGCTGCGCGTTTTCGAAAAGACTTATCCATTCGCGTGGCTCGGCATTCTGGCAGGGGTTGCTCCATCCTGCGACGAACTCGTCTACACGAGGCACGAGCGCGGATTCGCGCTCTTGAGCATGCGCTCACCGGACACGTCGCGGCTTTATTTGCAGTGCGACCCGTCCGAAGACATCGAAAAATGGTCTGACGATCGCATTTGGAACGAGCTGCGCGTGCGAACCGCGGCTGACAATGGCGGGGCATTGAAAGAAGGCCCGATTTCGCAAAAGGGCGTCACGGCAATGCGCAGTTTTCTCGTCGAACCGATGCAGTACGGCCGTCTTTTCCTGCTCGGCGACGCTGCACATATCGTCCCGCCGACGGGCGCAAAGGGATTGAATCTCGCCGTGGCAGACGTGCGGATTTTTGCGCAGGCGCTCGATTTGTTCTATAAACATGGCCGCACGGATTTGCTGGAGCGCTATTCGGAGATTTGTTTGCGGCGCGTCTGGAAAGTACAGCGATTTTCATGGTGGATGACGTCCATGCTGCATCGCTCGGACGAAGGCGAGTTCTCCGAACGTGTGCACTTGGCCGAACTCGACTACGTGACCAGTTCGCGCGCGGCATCCACGGCGCTGGCCGAAAACTATGTGGGTCTGCCGTTCGATCCGCTTTGAAGTCTCTCGAACCGTTAGAAACTGAAAATGAAATCGGAAACGAAACGGAGGAAAACATGCCGAAGACCGAAGCAGAAACCAGCCTGGATGCCGTAGTCCGCGAATATGGCCGTCCCGATTGTCATATTGGCGGCGGTGAAGACGAATCTCCTTACGTGCCGTTCATCGAGAACGTTTTCATTCGCCATGTTTCGTTCGACGTCCGCAGCAATTCGTTCGCGAATATCCTGTGGGTGAAAAAAGGAGGCGTGCTCGGCCGCCATCGCCATCGCGGGCCGGTTTGGGCTTGCACGCTCGAAGGTAGCTGGCGCTATCTCGAGTACGATTGGGTCGCGAAGCCCGGCAGCTACGTGCACGAAAGCCCGGGCGTCATCCACACGCTCGTCTCGGACGATCCGAACGGCATGAAGACATTTTTCTGGCTCAATGGCTCACTTGAGTTTTACGACGACAACGACAAACTATTGCAAACGCTCGACGTCTTCTGGTTTATAGACCACTATCTCAGCTATTGCCGCGAGCACGGGCTCAAGATCAATCAAAAAATGTTCGTCTAGCGGCTGCGCACTTCACGGAGGGCGGTATGCGTGATTGGATCAGACGCGCGGTCTTGATTTGTGTCTGGATCGCGATTGGCGGCGCGCCGGCTCACGGACAGGGCTGGCAGCACATCGGCGATGCGCAGCGCGTGGAAAAGCTGCCCGACGGCGTTGAGATCTCGTCCGGGCAGGCGCGCATAAGAGTAACCGTGTTTCGCGAAGGTATTGTGCGCGTGCGTGTCGCGCCGCAGGGAAATTTTCCGAAGGATTTTTCCTGGGCTGTAATTGAATCGCCTGAACCTCCAGCCGTCAAAATCGAAGAATCGCAGCAGGATGTGAGAATCGCAACCAGCCGCGTCGCGGTGCGAATTCAGAAGTCGCCCATTTTGATTAGCTTCCTTGATCCCTCGGGCAACGCTGTGCTCGCGGATGAACCGGCTCTCCCGATGGCGTGGGATGGCAAGCGCATTCACGTGTGGAAACGCATGCCCGCGGACGAGGGATATTACGGCCTCGGCGATAAAGCCGGCCCGATGAATCGTCGCAATCGTTCGTTTACGATGTGGAATACGGACGCGTTTGGCTGGCAGGAGTCCACCGACCCACTCTACAAGACATTTCCCTTCTGGATCGGCTTGCGCAAAGGCTCGGCCTATGGCGTCTTCTTCGACAACACGTATCGCAGCAGCTTCGACTTTGGAAAAGAATCGAACGACTACTACTCGTTTGGTTCGGAGGGCGGAGAACTGAACTACTACTTCTTCGCGGGGCCGGAGCCAAAAACTGTGCTCAGCGAATACACAGCGATGATCGGGCGCACGCCGCTGCCGCCGTTGTGGTCGCTTGGCTACCAGCAAAGCCGCTACAGCTATTTCCCTGAAATCCGCGTACTCAACGTCGCCCGTTCGCTGCGCGAGAAACAAATTCCGGCGGACGCAATTTATCTCGACATCGACTATCAGGATGGCAATCGCCCGTTCACGATTGACCGGCAAGGCTTCCCCTCTTTTGAGGAAATGATCAAGGATTTGCGGATCGATGGCTTCCACACGATTCTCATCACCGATCTCCACATCAAGAAGGAAGCCGGATACGCGCCTTACGATTCCGGCATGAAAGCCGATGTGTTCATCAAGAATCCAGACGGTACGCCGTTCGTCGGCCCCGTTTGGCCCGGCGACAGCGTTTTCCCGGATTTCACGTTGACGCGCGTGCGCGATTGGTGGGGCGGCCTATACAAACAATTTGTGGATATGGGCGCTGCGGGCTTTTGGAACGACATGAATGAGCCCGCCATCTTCGTTCGCGCTGACAAGACGATGCCGCTCGACGTGGTTCATCGCCTCGACGACGGAACGACGCTCGATCACCGCGCAATTCACAACGTCCTCGGTCTCGAGAATGCGCGGGCAACATACGACGGCGTCCGGAAATTGCAACCTGATGAGCGGCCATTCGTTCTCACGCGCGCCGGATATCCGGGATCGCAGCGCTATGCGGCAACATGGACCGGCGACAACAGCAGCACCTGGAACCATCTCAAGATGAGCGTCCCGACGCTGATGAGCCTCGGTATCTCGGGCTATCCGCTAGTCGGCGACGACATCGGCGGTTATGCAGGCTCGCCGCCCGCCGATCTTTTGACACGCTGGTTCGAAGTGGGCGCTCTGAATCCGGTCTACAGAGATCACACAGCCAAGGGCACTGCGGACCAAGAGCCGTGGGTTCATGGTCCGGAGCACGAAATGATTAGAAAGCGATTCATCGAATTGCGTTACCGGCTGCTGCCTTACATCTACACGGCGGCGGAAGAGATGTCGCGCACTGGCCTGCCGATGATGCGCCCACTCTTCCTCGAGTACCCGCAAGCGGAAGATCTCTACGACGAGAACAACGAATATCTGTTCGGGCGCGATTTGCTTGTCTCACCCGTTCTCACCGAAATGGTTGACGCACACGAAGTGCATTTGCCGCCGGGCGAATGGTATGACTACTGGAGCGGCGCGAAACATGCGTCGACCGAGAAAATCAAAAGTCATCCAGAGCTTGACCAGATGCCGCTGTACGTTCGCGCGGGGGCAATTCTTCCCGAGCAGCCTCTCGTGCAAAACACGACCCAGACGCCCGATGGTCCGTTAGAACTGCGCGTTTATGCCGGATCGGATTGCAACGGCTCGCTGTACCTCGACGACGGCCATACATTTGCCTACCAGAAAGACGGGTTTGTGCGGATCAGTTATTCGTGCGAGGCGTCAGAGAATTCAGTGACGGTTACGAGTGCGGCCTGGCAGGGGAATTATCAGCCGTGGTGGACGAGCATCAAACTGGAAGTATTCGGCGCCAGCCACTCGCCAAAAGAGGTGCGCGAGGGGGATCAGGCCCTAAGGGGCTGGCGATTTGACGACGAGAATCACTCCGTCACGGTGACATTGCCGGACTCTCGCTCCGGCTGGACTGTCCGCGTCGCCTACTAGCGTTCCGCGCAATCAAATCGTTTCGGGAGAGGATAAATGGGCAAAGGCCTGGTGGTCGGATTTCTGTTGGGAATTATTGCCGTAATTGCGTGCATTTATTTCTACTTCGCGACGGGTCGAGCGCCGGTCGCGGTGACCGATCCGGATATGCCCTTCGAAAAGACGCTTGCTCACAAAGCATTGCACGCCAGGATCGGCAGCGAAAAACCGCAGGATTCACCCGTGCCGGCCGACGAAGTGAATTTCCTCGCTGGCGCCGAAGTCTATCGCCAGAATTGCGCGGTCTGCCATGGTTTGCCCAGCCAGCCTCCGACAGCAATCGCGCAAGGAATGTATCCAAAGCCGCCGCAGTTGTTTCGCGGAACAGGCGTGACCGATGACCCTGCGTGGGAAACTTACTGGAAAGCAGCAAACGGAATTCGCACGACGGGCATGCCCGGCTTCAAAGGAAAGCTAAGCGAAACTCAGCTATGGCAAGTGAGCCAGTTGCTGGCAAGTGCCGACAAGATCCCGGATACCGTGAAGACGGCTCTCGCCGCCGGCGCGCCACCCGCGAAGTAATCGTTGCCGCGGGCACATGTTCAAACGCGCGCGCTGTGTCGTCGCGCAACTCAACGGTCGTGAGGCAGCTCAGCGGCACTCTAGGTCAGTTTCGGCGTCGCGTCGGGTTCGGTGCGAAACTCATCATCGCGCTGGCCAAATCGAACAAAAACTGGAAGGAGAAGCAGAATCGCAAGTGGCGAGGTCACCATGCCGCCGACAACCACGCGCGCGAGGGGTTGCTGAGCTTGAGCGCCGATTCCGGTTGAAAGCGCGGCCGGCAGAAGCCCAAGTCCCGCCGCCGTACAGGCCATCATCACGGCACGCATCTCTGCGAGCGCGCCTCTTTCGATGCCGCCGGGGACGTGCGAGCGCTTTAATCCCTGGCGAATGCCGGATAGGAACACCACGCCGCCGAGCGTCGCAACGCCGATGATCGAAGCGAACCCCACAGCCGCGGAAATACTGAAAGGCGTGCCGGTCACAGCGAGAGCAAGCACGCCACCGATGGCGCAAAATGGAAGAGTGGCTAGAATCAAAAGCGCGTCGCGCAGCGACTGGAACGTCATGAACAACAATGCGAGAATAATCAGCAGGCTGATGGGGAGAACGATCGCGAGCCGCTTCTGTTCCTTCCGCAGGGCATCATATTCACCCGCCCACTCGTAGTGGTAGCCCTCCGGCAATTTGACTTTCCCCGCTAGCGTGTCCTCAACTTCGTTCATCGTGCTCGCGAGGTCGCGGCCGCGAACGCTGAATTTCACGGGAATATAACGCCGCCCATTTTCGCGATAGATCATAAAGGCGCCCGATTGCAAATCCACATGGGCCACCTGGCCCAGCGGAACGCTGCTGCCGTCCGGCGTCGGAAGCAGGATACTGCGAATGGCTTCCGGACTTTGCCGATACTCCGGCTTATATCGAATGACAAAATCGAAACGGCGGTCGCCCTCGAGAATTTCGGTGGCCGCCTGCCCACCCACTGCCGCCTGAACCGCCGAATTGATGTCGGCCGCCATCAATCCGTAGCGCGCGCTTGCGGTGCGATCGATGGCTACGATCAATTGCGGCTGGCCCGTTTCAGGGAAAACGCCGAGATCCGTGACGCCGCGGACGCCGGCCATCTTGTCGCGGATTTCGCCGGCCTTAGCGACGAGAACGTCGATATCGTCACCGAAAAGCTTGAGCGAGTTCTCGCCTTTTACACCGGACATCGCCTCTTCGACGTTGTCTTGAATATTTTGCGAGAAATTGAAATCAATGCCCGGAAACTTGGCCAGGCGTTCGTTCATCTGCCGAATCAATTCAGGCTTTGTCAGCTTGCCCCAGCGATCGGAGGGCTCGAGCTGCACGAAAAATTCGATGTTGTTGAAAGTGGTGATGTCGGTGCCGTCATCCGGCCGGCCAAGCTGAGAGACGACCTGCGTCACGACGGGAAAATCGCGCAGGATCGTGCGAATGTCGTTGGATAAACTCGTCGCCGATTCGAGCGAAACATCCTGCGGCAGGACGGCGCGCACCCAGAGATTGCCTTCTTCGAGTTGCGGCATGAATTCGCCGCCGAGAAAGAACATCACACCGACAGTCGCTGCAAACACGACGAGTGCCACGGCAAGGACGGCTCGGCGACGGGCGATCACCCGCGGCAACAATCGCGCGTACCGCAGGTGCAACCACGTAACGATGAAAGTTGTCTTTTCTTTCGCACGATGATGCTCGCCCGCAACCGCCTCGACCAGCACTTCTGCTTTCTTCGCTCCAAACGAAGCAAGCGTCGGCGCAATCAGCAGCGAAAACAGCAGCGCTCCGAGCAATGCGTAGCCGTATGTTGCCGACATGGGCGCGAAAATCTTCCCGGGGACGCCGCGCATGGTGAACAGCGGAATCAACGCGACAATGATGACCATCACCGAGAACAGCACGGGCGTTGCGGCCGCGGCGGTGGCATCGGCAATCACGTCGAAAACCTGCTCATTGGGACGAATCGTCTGCAAGCGGCGATGAACACGTTCGAGCACGATAATCGCGGCATCGACGAGAATTCCGAAATCAATCGCACCGATGGATATTAGGTTCGCTGAGACGCCGGTGCTCACCATCAGCGCGAAGGCAAACAGCAGCGAGCAAGGAATCGCGAGCGCGGTGATGAGCGACAAGCGGATATCGCCGAGAAACAAAAGCAACACGGTCGTTACGAGGATGAGACCCAACAGGACCACGTGGCGCACAGTGCCCGTCGTGACGTTGATCAGGTCGGTACGATCGTAGATCGGGACGATATGAATTCCGTGTGGCAGCAAACCATTATTGAGCTGATTCACCTTCACTCGGAGGGCCGCGAGCGCCGGAAGCGATTTCTCGCCGCGCTGCAATAAAACGATTCCTTCGACGATGTCGTTCTGTGCGTCGGCACCGACCACGCCCAAGCGCGGCTGATACCCTTCATGGACGTCGCCAATGTCGCGGAGAAACACTGGCACGCCGTTGTGCGATGCCAGCACGATATTTCGCATATCTTCAAGGCCGCGAAGCAAGCCGAGCCCGCGGATATTGACGCTCTGGCTGCCATACGTCAGGTAGTTCCCGCCCGCGTTTGAATTGCTCGCGGCGACTGCGCTGACCACCTGCGGTAGTGGCACGCCATATTGCAGTAGCTTTCGCGGATCGATTTCTGCCTGATATTGCTTCGTCGTCCCGCCGAATGTGGTGATGTCAATTATCCCAGGCACTTGCTTGAGCTCGCGCGTAACGAACCAATCCTGCGTTGCCTTCAGTTCATTCAGCGAATAGCCTTTGCCTTCGAGTTTGTAGCGGTAGATTTCGCCGATCGGCGACCAGGGAGAAAGTTGCGGCGTGAGATTCTGCGGCAGCGTCACGAGCTGCAAGCGATTCAAAACTTCCTGGCGATCCCAAAGGTACTCGCTGTCGTAATCGAAATAGAGTTTTACATCGCTCAAGCCGAATACGCTGATTGAACGAATGTAATCGATGTGTGGAATACCGAAGAGCGTAGTTTCTTCCGGAACCGTAATCTGGCGTTCCATCTCTTCCGCAGACCACGCGGGATTCTGCGTAATCACTTCGACGAGCGGCGGCGAGGGGTCGGGATACGCTTCGATATTAAGGCGGAGAAAAATATAGAGCCCGCCGGCGAGCCACGCCACCAGCGCCAGAATGACGATAGGGCGGAAGTCCAGAAGGTAGCGGGTCAAGGCTCGCATGGCTGGTCGCTAGCTGGCCGCCCGCACCAGAAGGGCTCCTTCAGTCACTACAGTTTCGCCAGCCTGCAAACCGGCCGTGACCTCTATGTCGGAGCCGACGGCGCGCCCGAGAGTGACCGGCCGCTTTTCAAAATGTCCTGGAGATTTTTGAACGAAGACAAAGACCCCGCCCGATTCTCGCAGCAGCGCACTCGTGGGGACTTGGATTCCGCGCACGGTCGAGCGCAAAACGCGGATCGAAGCGAACATTTCCGGTTTGAGCCTGTCACCCGGGTTCGGGAGAATAACGCGAAGCCGCAGCGCGTGAGTCACTGGATCAATCGCGTCGCCTACGTTGCCAACCGCCCCTTCCAATTTCTGATCCGGATAGGCGCTGACGGAAATCTCCGCGCGGTCACCGGCTTTCACGCCGACGATATCTTTTTCGTAGACGTCGCCCATTACCCAGACTGTAGACAGGTCGGCGAGCGTGCACAACGGCGCAGGCGCATCAAGCGATTTCGAGAATTCTCCTGGCGCGGCGCCGACATCGAGCACCACGGCATCGCGCGGCGCCGTCACGCTCAAGCTATCCATCGCGCCGTCGGGCGATACGCCGAGGACTTTCAGTTGCGTGCGGGCCCGGTCGAGTTCGGATTTTGCCATCTGATCGTCCGCGACGGCTTGCTGATAATCCTTCTCCGCGATTGCGTTGTGTTGATATAGGTCGGCGGCGCGAACAAGTGCCCGCGCCTTCAGCTCCGCGTCCGTGCGCGACTTCTGATAATCCGATCGAGCCGATGCGACATCGCTGCTGTCGAGAGTCGCAATCTCCTGGCCGCGGCGCACGTGATCGCCCGGACGGACTTCCACCGATGTAACTCTTCCGCCAAGCGGCGGGTAGACGTGAATAACTTTCGTCGGATCAGGTTGGATGCGACCCGCAATCTCGAGGTAGTCGGGTACGGATTTTTGCGCTACGACGATTGTTTGTACACCGGATGAATTCGGCGGAATCGAAATATCGGTCGGCGCACTGCTAGAATCGGGAGTGGGCGCAGGCTTCTGCTCAGCCGGGCTGCCGCACGCAAACATACCCGCCGCCAACATGATCGAGACTAAGAGCTGCCTCATGCCTGAGCGGTCCTAATTACGACGGCGAAGAAGACCAAGTGCTCTGCACAGTCCATCGCTCGTGACTCGCAATTTGCGCCCATGCGTGCGCGGATTGACACTGAGAGACTCCTATCCATGCACTATTACTCTACACTGAGAACTAAGTTCCCTGAAAAAGAGATGTCACACAGTGGTGAATACCGGGAACAAGAATTGAAGGACCTGGCCCTATCGAATTAGCGGAATGGCCTGGATCGCCAGCGATTGTAATGGCAGTAATGCGATCTACGCGCCCGTTTCAAACTCCGGCTCGACCTCGGGAAGTTCATCTCCTTCGCGCGCGAACCAAACGTACAGAGTGGGCAAAATAAAAATGCTCATTGCCAGATTGACCATCAACCCTCCGACGATAACAATCGCGAAGGGCCTCTGCGAATCGGAGCCAATGGCGTGCGACAGCGCTGCGGGTAGTAAACCCAACGTCGCCACAAGCATCGTCATCATGATCGGGCGGAGCCGCAGGACGGCTCCTTCAATCGCGGAATCCTCGATCGAGTGTCCTCGGGCGCGAAGCTGGTTGATGTACTCGAGCATAATCACGCCCGTTTGAACTGAGACGCCAAAAAGCGCGAGGAAGCCGACGCCCGACGAAACGCTGAAGTGCGTTCTGGTGAATAGGAGAGCTAACAACCCGCCGAAGCTGCCCATCACGACTGTAGCGAGAATAAGCGCAGCCCACTTTGGAGAGCGAAACATCATGTACAGAATCAAGAAAATCATGAGGATCGTTAACGGCACGATGACGAGCAGTCGCGCTTCGGCGCGCTTCTCGCTTTCGTATTCGCCTTCCCAATCGATGTGATAGCCGCGCGGCAATTGAACCTGCGCGTTTACTTTCTTGATCGCTTCCTCGACGGCGCTGCCAAGATCGCGGCCGCGGACGCTGTACTTGATCGCGACGTAACGCTGGTTTCCCTCACGGTAGATTTCCGAACCGCCGTCCCGCTCTTTGATTTTGCAAAGCTGTGCAAGAGAGACGCGCTCGCCAGAAGGCGACAGCAAACGAATGTTCTCGATGGCTTCCTTGGTTGTGCGGTACTGCGGGAGATAACGCAAGACTAGATCGTATCGCGCCTCACCCTGCAATACCTGAGTGAGAGCGGTGCCACCGGCGGCGGTTTGAATGGCGTCCTGAATATCCGCGACGTTGATTTGGTAGCGCGCAGCTTGTTCGCGGTCCACCTCGAAATTGATATTCGGTTGGCCGAGAGCGCGAAAGACCCCGAGATCCTCGATTCCCTTCACCTGCCGCATCGTGTTCACGATCTGATCGGCCTTTTCTTCGAGAACCTTCAAATCATCTCCGTAGACTTTCGTTGCCAGTTCGCCCTTCACGCCACTGACCGCCTCTTCCATATTGTCTTCAATGGGTTGGGAAAATCCCCACGTTACGCCGGGGATTTTTTCGAGCTCGCGATCCATCGCGGCAATCACTTCATCTTTGTCCTGGTGAAATGCTGGCCGCCATTGTTCCTTGGGCTTCAGATCCACGAAATACTCGGTATTGAAAAAACCTGTGGTGTCCGTGCCGTCGTCGGGACGCCCAACTTGGCTGGTGCATTGAGGCACCTCGGGAAATGAGCAGAGCACGACGCGAGCCTGATTCGATAGGCGAATACCTTCAGTAGGTCCTGTGCTGGGAGCAAGAGTGCCGCGCACCCAGAGCGCGCCTTCATCCAGATGGGGCAGGAACTCAGAACCGATCACGCCGCCCAGAGTGAGAAAAATCGCGACGAGCAAGCCCGCGACCGCCACGCCAACCGTGATAACACGATTCTCAATAGCCCATCGCGCAGCTTCGCGATACCTCGTCTTCAAGAATTCCATCACTGGATTCCGCCATTCGTGTACGCCCTTCCCGAAGAAAAAACTCGCCAGTACCGGCGCAATGACAATCGAAAATGCGATGGCACCGAGAAGTGCGAACGCGACAGTCCAGGCCATCGGCTTGAAGAGGCGCCCCTCGACGCGCTGCAAAGTAAAAATGGGCAAGTACGCTGTGATGATGATTGCGATTGCGTAAAACACAGGACGCTGGACCTCATGCGCAGCCTGCCCGATCACTTCAATTGTGGTCTTCGAAGTGTTTCCGTTTTGACGCTGGGTGAGATGCCGGACGATGTTTTCGACCATTACGACAGCGCCATCCACAACCATTCCAAAATCCAGCGCTCCGAGAGACAGCAGGTTTGCGGGAATGCCTTTTAGGTTCAAGCACGTTGCGGCGAACAACAGTGAGAACGGGATCGTCAAAGCGACGATAATTGCTCCGCGAATGTTTCCGAGAAAAAGAAAGAGAACGATCGCGACGAGAATAATGCCAACCGTAAGATTGTGGAGCACTGTATCCGTAGTGAAGTGCACCAGGTCGCTACGGTCGATGAAGGGAACCACTTTTACGCCGGGTGGCAGAAGGCGATCATTTAACTCTTTTACCTTCGCGTGGATTCCCGCGAGTGCCTCGTCCGCATTTGCGCCCTTACGCAAGAGCACGATCCCTGAAACCACGTCGTCGTTATCGACAATTTTGCCGTCTTCGCGATGGATTGCGCGGGCGAATTGCCCGAGGCGAATCTTCGGCCCTTGTGCGACCTCGGCAATATCCTTCACGCGCAGCGGCGTGCCCGTCTTCGTCATAATGACGGTGTTTTCGATGTCACCCACGTTCTCTACCAGACCCACTTCACGAATGTTCACTTGCTGGAGCCCTGCTTCGATAAAGCTGCCGCCCGCGTTGGCATTGTTATTCGTCAGCTGTTGCTCCACTTGGGCGAGGCTGAGCCCGTAAGCGATCAATTTGTTCGGATCAACACGGACTTGATATTCGCGAGTGGGACCGCCGAAGCTTGATACATCAACGACGTTGGGTACGGCTTTGAAATTCTTCTCCACCACCCAGTCTTCGATAGACTTCAACTCCATCGCGTCGTATTGAGGATTTGTGCTGCGTAGCGTGAAAAAGTAGATTTGCCCTACAGGACTCCAGTCGGTGCCCATCTGCGGCGTCACTCCAGTGGGCAACGTCACTTGCGAGAGCCTTTCGAGAACTCGCTCTCGATCCCAGGCATTCTCTTCTTCATCATCGAAGATCAGTTTGAGGTCCGAGAGTCCAAATAATGAGAACGATCGCAGATGAGTCACGTGCGGGATGCCGTTCATCGAAATTTCTAGCGGTATCGTGACTTGTTGCTCGATTTGTTCCGCAGAGATTCCCGGCCATTGCGTAATGATCTCCACATAATTGTCTGCCACGTCGGGATAGGCTTCGACGGGCAGTTGGTGGAATGAAATCGCGCCCCATCCAAACAGCACAAGTGCCGCTGCCAGGACAAGAAAACGATTCCCCAAAGCAAAATCGACGAGCTTCGGTATCATTTACTGCTCCACCGCGTTTTCGAATACGAGTGCGTTCTGAATGACCTGAGCACTGGGCTTTACGCCCGAGATGACTTCCTGCATGTTTCCGGGTAGCGTGTTTCCGCTGACGATTTCCACGCGCTGAAATTTCTTATCTCCCGCAGGAACGAAAACCCAGTCGCGGTCGTGCAAATGCAAGATTGCGGTCGTAGGAATTGCCGTGTGAACTTCTAGTTTCTGGCCGTGGAAAGTGGCCGTGGCAAACATGCCCGGACGTAAAAATCCCGGGTTGCGGACTTCAATCCGAACTTTTGCCGCGCGAATCGTCGGATCGAGAATCGCGCCGATGTTGCTGATCGTTCCCTTCAGGACTCGGTCTGGATACCCGTTCAACTTGATGTCTGCGGTCTCACCAACGTGCACTCCGGGCAAGACGTTTTCGTAGACGTCGCATACGATCCACACGTAGGACAGATCAGAGATCGTGAATGGGTTCGGAGAGGACAAGCCCTGCACGCCGGCCGCATTCGTGACTTGCTGGTCGGTAATCACGCCCGAAACGGGAGCGACGATGTCAACGATTCCGCTCGGATGCTCGGGATCGTTGCCGAGCAGCCGAAGATGTTCCGTGGCGGTTTCTAGGGTGACTTTCGCATCGTCTTCTCCGTTTTGCGCGGCTTCAAGATCTGCCTCCGCGATGGCGCCGTGCGCGTAAAGATCGTTCGCGCGGGTGAGTTGCTTGCGTGCGAGAAGTTCGTCGGCGACGGCTTTGCGGTAGTCTGAGAATCCCGCGGAAACATCGTCGCTTCGAACGCGCAGGAGGAGTTGGCCCTTCTGCACCGTGTCACCGAGCCGTGCGCGAATCTCGACGACGCGCCCGGTCGCCAGCGAAATCACTGGTACTGTACGAGCGACGTCCGGATTTACGCTTCCCGTCACGACCAATTGCGATGCGGCGTCATGCTGGATCGCTGCGACCAATGGGAATTGCTCAGGATGGTCGACTTGGATGACGTTGAGATCCTGTTCGTGCTCAACCTGCGCGGGCGGCGGCGCCTCGGCCACCGGGTCTGTCGCGGAAGATCCGCAACCCGCCACGCAGACAGATACAGCGCTCAAAAAAGCTGCGCAAGCGACCACCGGAAATACGCCCAATCCGGCAGGCGCGCGAAAGAAACACGCTTGCTTCATAAATCCTCACTTGCGACGAACGAATGAAATGTGACCGTCGATAACGCGATCAGTTAAATGGGTGAATTACGAGAGGGACTGGACGGGAGGACCGCGGAAACCGAGGAACCCACGAATAGACGGGCGAACTATTACTGCTTCATTGACTACAACGTTCCAGAAGGGCGCGATGGCGGGGACAGAAGTAGGAGACGACGCCAAGACGCCTAGAACGGGTTGCGGATGGATGGGGCGATGTTGCTGGATGGAAATTTTGGAAGATCTCGCGCTGACAAGGGCTGCATCTTCCACCAATGCAGCAATTTCATACAGGTCATCAGTCAGTGAGATGGCGTAAAACATCAATACGAGCACGCACATCAGACCGACCGCGCTATACAGCACTTGCTTGCGACGGCCACGCACGAACAAATCGTGGCGCCAATAGACGACCCACAGCGTCGTGCTGGTCAGCGCCAGTAGCAACCAAACAAGATTTAGTAGTGTTTCCATCTCTCCAGCAAATGCCAGCGCGGCTATTGCGGCTACCTATTTATGGGATCCACGCCTTACCTCTCTGATGCTATCTCGAACTCCGGCGGAGGCGCAATCTTGTTGGTCGTGGCAGAGCCGAACAAGTTAGCGGCCGCCCGCCCTCCTGCGAGCCAGAGTTATATTGACACCCCATGTACCCGCCGTTAAGATTTGCTTCCTAGTTGCCGATCTTTCCGGGTGGTGTGCCCGGTGGGAGACCCATCATGAAAAAGGCTATTTGGACTCTATTCGTATTGGCATGTTTTTTTGCGACTTGCACGGAAGCACGACCGCAAAATAGCCCGCCTCCCGCCAGCGTGACTGCTGCACCTGCGGCAGCGCCCGCCGCGGTCGCAGCCCAGCCTCAGGGACGCAAGAAGCGGATTGCAGTTTTCGATTTCGACTTCGCAACGGTCCAGTCCAGTTCGGCGGCGATTTTTGGCCAAAACATCGACGTCGGTAAGGGCATTTGCGATCTTCTTGTGAGGTATCTCGTACAGGATGGCACGTATTCGGTGATCGAACGCAAGGCCCTCGACAAAATCATGGCCGAACAGAATTTCTCGAATAGCGATCGCGCCAATCCTACTTCGGCTGCCAAAATTGGAAAACTTCTCGGCGTTGACGCCATCATTGTCGGCAGCGTGACGCAATTTGGGAACGAAACGAAGAATAAGAACTTTGGAGGCGGTGGAGGCAACTGGGGCGGTTTCGGAGTCGGAGGAGTCGGGCACAAGAGTTCGAAGGCTGTTGTAGTAGTGGATGCCCGTCTCGTCGACATCGATACAGCCGAGATTCTTGGCGTCGCCGATGGTAAAGGCGAGTCAAAGCGCGACAGCACATCCCTTCTTGGTGGCGGCGGCAATTGGCACGGTTTCGGCGGCGGCAACGCGGATTTTGGCAGCAGCGACTTCCAGCAAACGATTATTGGGGAAGCGATCAATCTGGCCGTACAGCAATTGAGTACAGGAATTGTCGCTGACAATACCAAGCTTCAGACGCGCACAATTTCGGTCTCGGGCCTGGTCGCGGCCGTCGATAGCGGGCAGATCATTCTCAACGTGGGCGCGAAGGCAGGACTGAAAGTCGGAGACCAGCTTACGGTCGAGCGCGTGACGCGCGAAATCAAGGATCCGTCAACGGGCGCAGTCATTCGTAGAATGACCTCTCCGGTCGGCACGATTCGCATCACCGACGTGGACGATATTTCTTCCGTCTGTACGCCGGTTTCAGGCACAGATTTCAAGGTGGGCGACGCGGTGAAGACGATTACGCAATAGAGCAAACGTCACCTGTCTTCTCAGTTCTGCGCGCCCGGGTGAAGACCTCATCCGGGCGCGTGCTTTTTACGCGGCAGCCCCGCCATTTCCGCCGTATGCATCGTTGACATTTTCAACAGCACCCTCGTAGAATCACCGCGCGCATGGGGCGCGCACCTTCCGTCGAATTGCGCCCTTCCATGTCTGCGGAGCCCAATTTGACGCCGGCTGGCACTTCCAATCCAAAAGTCGCAGTGATCGATACGGACGAGTCCTTTCGCTCCGGCATCTCCGCGGACCTCGGCGACGAATTCGAAATCTTCGAAGGCGATGATTTCGAAGACGCGTATCACCACATTCAGGAAAGCGGTCTCGACGTTCTCCTGCTTGGCCTTCCGTTACCTTCGGGAAGCGTGCGCGAGAGCGTTCAACTGCTCGGCCGGCTCGCCGAAAGCGATATCGATACGCTTGTAATCGTCCTGAATGAAGACAGCGATAAGGCTCCGGCGCTGAAATTGATTGAGGCGGGATGCTACGACTACTTCGTCAAGCCGGTGGATACGGACGTCGTTCGCGCGCTGATGCGGCGAGCGATCAAGAAACTCCACATCCAGCGCGAAAACCGCATCTTGCGCGAAGAGGTGTCCCGAAAGCAGTTCGGCGGCGATCTCATCGGCTCGACCGATTCGATGCGCGACCTACTCGAGACCATTCGGAGGATGGCCCGCGCTTCGACCAGCGTGATCATTCGCGGCGAGAGCGGGACTGGCAAAGAGTTGGTCGCGCGCGCGCTCCACGAACAGGGCCCTCGCCGCACGAAACCATTCATCAGCGTAAACTGCGCGGCGCTGCCCGAAACTCTGATGGAGGCCGAGCTCTTCGGCTACGAGCGTGGAGCTTTCACCGGCGCAGTCGCGACAAAAGAAGGCCGGATCGAGCTGGCCAACCACGGCACTTTATTCCTCGACGAAATCGCCACGCTCACGCCCGCGCTGCAATCCAAGCTCCTGAGAGTGCTCGAGGACCATGCGCTTATCCGTCTCGGCGGCAAGAAGTCCTTCAAAGTGGATTTCCGCCTGGTCAGCGCCACGAATGAGAACCTCGAGGAAATGGCCAAGACGGGAAGATTCCGCGAGGATCTCTACTATCGAATCCACGTGGTGCCGATTTTCATTCCGCCGCTACGCGAGCGTGTGGACGATATTCCGCTCCTGATTGATTATTTTGTGAGCGTGTACTGCGCGGCGAACCGCACTCCCGTGAAACGCATCGCCGAGGATGCCCTTCAGGCCCTGAAACGTTACGCGTGGCCTGGAAACGTTCGTGAGCTTCAAAATGTGGTCCAGCGGTTTGTTCTGATGACCGATGCCGACATGATCAATCTGAAGGATCTTCCGAGCGATGTTGTCCAGGCCGCAGTCAAAGGCAGCAAGGGCCGTTTCCGACTGCCGGCCGGCGGCATCAAGCTCAATGAGGAACTGGACGCATTCGAACGCCAATGGGTCGAAACGGCTCTGGCGCAGGCCGATCAGGTGAAGTCAGAAGCCGCCAGGCTCCTCGGCGTAGATCGAAACAGAATCAATTACCTCTGCCGAAAATACGATCTGTAGCTCTCCCCGTTGAAAAAACAAACGAGTGATTAGAACTTCAACACTTTCGCCGGCTCCAGCGAGCCGGTACTAATACTCGCCCCGGTTCTAAGCGACGTGAAATCAATCGAATGCGTTTGCGCGGCTCGGCCGCGAGATTGGCACGAGGCTTGCACTATAGATATGCGTCGCCCACGAGGGCCAACCCAAACCGAGGAGATTCACGAAAATGGCAACGAAAAAGACCCAACTGAAATCAGCCAAGAAGACCAACAAGATCATGACGTTGACGGCTTCCAAGCAGCCTGTGTAACCAGCTTACCCTGCCCGACGATATGGCAGGGACGGACTTAAAATGAGGGGCTGTCACCGTGATGGTGACGGCCCCCTTTTTTTCCCCCACCAGCCTATCCGCCTACATCTCCGCAAATGATCGAACGGGAAGATTCCGCGAGGATCTCTACGATCGAATTCACAGAGTGCCGATCTTCAGCCGCTGTTGCGAGAGCGCGTCGACAACATTCCTCTCCTGATTGATCATCTGTAGGTTTCGCTGTTGAAGAAACAAACGAGCGATTAAAAATCCAACACACGAACGTGTCTACGGCGTTGAGTACTAAAACCTACCCCGCTCCTAAGTGACTCAAATTCAATCGAATACGCCTTCGTAGTTCAGCCGCGAGATTGGCACGAGGCTTGCACTATGGTAAGTGTCGCCCACGAGGGCCAACCCAAATCGAGGAGATTCACGAAAATGGCAACGAAAAAGACCCAACTGAAATCAGCCAAGAAGACCAACAAGATCATGACGTTGACGGCTTCCAAGCATCCTGTGTAAACAGCTTACCCTGCCCGACGATATGGCAGGGACGGACTTAAAATGAGGGGCTGTCACCCTAAATGGTGACGGCCCCTTTTTTTCATTAGCCGGCCTGGATTTCCGCAAATGGTCGAACGGGAAGATTCCGCGAGGCTCTTTCCTTTCGAATCCGCATAGTGCCGATCATCAGCAGTGGTTGCGCGAGCGCGTCGGCAACATTCCTCTCCTGATTGATTATCTGTAGGTCCCACTGTTGAAAAAACAAACGAACGATCAAAACTTCAACACACGAACCGAATTACTAAAATCTGCCCTGCTCCTAAGCGACTTGAATTCAATTGAATAAACCTTCGCGGTGCGGCCGCGAGATTGGCACGAGCCTTGCACTGTAGTAAGTGTCGCCCACGAGGGCCAACCCAAAGCGAGGAGATACACGAAAATGGCAACGAAAAAGACTCAGCTGAAATCAGCCAAGAAGACCAACAAGGTCATGACCTTGACGGCTCGCAAGGCCCCTGTGAATGGTGGCATTTAGTGATTGCCCTGCCCGATGATAAGGCAGGGATTATGTAAGAGTGAGGGGCTGTCACCGTGATGGTGGCGGCCCTTTTTTTCCGCCGATGAGTCAGCCTGGATTTACCTCAATCTTTCGGCTAGAATCTCCGATCTGAAATGAACTCCGTCATAACGCAATCGCTTCGATATTCGCCCTCGAACATCCCCTCAAGCTACCGGGTCTCGAGCCGGACTCGCCAGTGACAAAGGCGATTCCCCAAAACACATACCAAGATTACGCAACCCATTACGACCAGCTGTGGATGGCCGAACGGGAAGATTGGAATCGCGCGCTTGGCGGGCTGTTGCGCTCAGTGACAGGTCGCGCGGAATCCGTCTGCGAGCTTGGCTGTGGGACAGGTACCCGCGCGATCGAGTTTGCCCGCCGGGGCCTGCGGGTGTTCGGAGTGGATCTTTCGAAGGCGATGCTTCGAGCGGCTCGCCAAAAGGCGCGTGGCGCGGGAGTGCGAATTCGGTTCATGAAAGGGGACATGCGGTCGTTCCGCTTGCCCGAGAGAGTCGATCTCATCAATTCGGAATGGGGAGTAACAAACCATCTGCCACGAAAGACGGACCTGACTAAAGTGGCGCGGGCCGTGCGGCGTGCTCTCAAGCCTGGCGGATATTACGTGTTCGACGTGAACAATCGCGCCGTCTTCGAGAGAGATTGGGCCCAAACCTATCTTCTGGAAACTGCGGCGTTGTTTTTCAGGCAGCGAGGCGGCTACGACGCCCGGCGCGGAATTGGCTGGCTGGAAGTTGCGGGGTTTGCGCCAAATGGTCGAGGCATGTGGAAGCGTTTCGACCATCGATTTGAAGAAGTACATTGGAGCCGGCACGAGGTCGTACAGACGTTGCGCGGTGCGGGCTTCCACCAGATCCGCGCGATCGATTTCGCGGCCGCGTCCGCGAACGGCAAGAAAGTAAGAGTCCAACAATCGCCCGGCAGCAAGACGGTTTATCTCGCTCGGGCGAAGTGAGCCGCCGAGAGCGGTCTTCCCCTACCAAATCTGTGAGCGAAGCCAGAGCCAAACCGAATGCGCGGCTTGCCACGCATAAGGGCGGCGACTGCCAGCAATCTTGGCCATGCCGGTCATTCCCTCGGTCACCGTGCCATCGGGATTAGGAAAAATCATTTCCACTGCGAAGTAATTTGTGAGTTCCTGTCCATGCCGTTCAACCTTGCTCCCCTGAGACACGGGAATGTCGGAGGCGGCAGCAGGTAAAATCCTCTCAACGCTTCCTTTATAGCTCCGAAATGGGTACGCCGCCACCTTCAAGCGTACCGGAGATCCAACGGCCACGTCATCCAACTCCCAATCGTGGACGAGAATTCGCGCCCGCATCCGCGTACGATCTACAATCCGAACGAAATCCTGTCCCTCGCTGATGAAGTCACCGGGGTGCGGTGCATACTCGCCCATCACGAGCGTGCCGCTCACGGGGGCGCGCAAGGTCAATCCGGCCAGACGAGACCGCGCGACGGAAAGCTCGGTGGCCAGCTTTTCCCTATCCTCGTTTGCGCGCGCAATTGCGCCTTGATCCGCGCGCTGCTCGGCGCTACGGAGAGCCGAGTCCGCCGCGCTCAATTGGCTCGCGAGTTGAGCCCCTTCTGACACAATCTCAGGATTCTTCAATTCGGCGAGGATCTCCCCAGAACTCACAGCGTCGCCCGGACGCACGCGAATCTCGGCGAGCTCGCCCCGAACGGGCGGGCGCACATCGGCCCGAACTCCCGGCTCCAAAATGAATTCGCTAGTAACGGTCTTCGAGAACGGCGGCACGAAAAAAACAAGCGCTATCGCGGCGAGAGCAGCCTGCTGTGCGCGCGTCACTTTCCATTTCATATAAGTCCCTCGCACTTTCCAGAACCATGCGCGGATTTGCGGTATCGCTTTTTGCACGCGGCTTCGAAGGAGCAAATACAGCGTAAAAGCCAAAGCCGGATATCCCCAATCGCCCAGTTTGCTGACGAAAATATTTTTCGCGAATACAAAAGCAAATACGATGAGCCCTACGCCGTACAGCATCACCAACGTGCCGAATATCAGAAATAACCGTCGCTGCCGTAGGCTTGCCGGAGGCAAATCGACCCGCTGCCGGAACAGATGCCGTTGAGACCACGCCTTTACATACTCTACCGAGTCTTCGCGCAGAGATTCGATGTGGACGAACTGAGCGAGAGCGTAGTAGCCGTCGGCCTTGATCAAAGGATTGAGATTCACAGCGGCTCCGGCGATCCCCGTGAACAAAAGCGTCTTGTACGCTAGATCGTTCATCACCGAACCCGGAATCGTCAAAGCCCACGCAAACGTTGCGAGCGCACATAAGAACAGCTCAATCCAAATGCCAGCGAAAATCGTGACGAGCCGGGGCGTCGTCGTTTCGAAGATGAGGATGTCGGTCGTGTCGGTATAAAACGCGGGCGTGAAGTAGATCAGCAAGAAACCCATTTGCGGGACCACACCGCCGTAATGCTTGCAAGTGAGGCCGTGTGCAAACTCGTGGATTCCGCCGACGACGAACATGATGATCCAAAAGGCCCAAAGATCGTACGCGGTCTTGTTAGCGAACGAATACAGTCCGAGCGTGTCCTGCTGAATGCGGTTCCAATCGCCCAGCAAAATGCTCATTGCGAGTACAAACGCAGCGATCGCGAAAGTGGCGAAACCGCGTGTGTAGATCCAGCCCAGGTAAGGACTAAGCCGCGCGAGTGTCTTATCCGGGTTCCATGCTTTGAATTGGATATAGAGCAGGCTCGATTCCGTGCGGCCTTTGCGCTCGTCGCGGATTCGCTCGAGCATCGCGAGGTTTTTCTCGCCAACCGTTCGAACCCAGAGATTCGCGTCCACCGTGTCGAGGAAATCGAGAACGCTAACCTCGTCGAGCGGAGCGTCGGGGTGGAGACTCGTCATTCCCTCTGCAACTTCGGCGGGGGTTCGCGTGCCATCACAGAGCGTCAAAAGTTCGTATTCGATCGGACCATAGCGGTTGTACGACGCGGTGTCTGGGTCTTTGATGACGAAGCTGGCTTTGCCTGAGACTTGCTGCGCGCTGATTTTCAAATCTTCGCGAAGCTTTGGCCGGTGAAGTCCTTTTGCCAGGACGCTGGAAATCTGCAGGCTGGTGGGCCCATATCGCATCGAGGAATCCTTACGGCTTTGGCGCGGCCGCGCTCGGGGGCCACGCGACGCGAACGGCCATGCCGGGACTTAGCGGCGAAAGGCCTGGGCCGGTGAGTTGCATGGTCACGTCGTAACTGTCGCTCGCCGGATCAACCGTTGGGCTCACTTTGACGATTCGCGCTGAATACGAATGGGTGGGATCCGCGACTTCGAATATTTGCGTGCTCGTGCCAATCTTGGGTCTTCCGACTGGCCCCTCCGGGACCTGAACGTGAACTTGAAGTGGTTCGAGCTGGCTTATCCTGAAGCCAGGATCATCTTTTGCGACATATTGCCCCTGGCGCACGTAGCGCCGCACGGCGATCCCAGAGAACGGCGCCCGAAATTGCGTTTGTTCGACATCGAACTTCAGGCTCTGTATCTGCGCTTCACTGCTCTTCACCAGCGCCTTGCAGCTCTCTGCGTCAAACGCCGTCGCCTTCTCTTCGAACTGGGCTTCTTCGAAATCGGCCTCGCTGCTCAGGCCTGCTTGGCGCATGAGATCCTGGCGTCGCAGATTCGCTTCCTTGGCTTGATGCTCGGCTTCTTTATATTTCAGATTATTCTGCGCTACGAGCAGGTCGGATTGGGCCTTCTGCAGCTCCATCTGAAGTGAGCGATCGTCGAGACGCCCAAGAATTTCTCCGGCCGTGACTTTCTGGCCTTCTTCTACGCTGATTTGCTGAACAATTCCTTCTCGTTGCGCGCGCACATCCACCTCATGCTCGACCGTCAGAACGCTGAGAATGTTTTCGGAGGCGTTCGATGCGCCTGAATCGGCGGGACTCGGAGTCGGGGAAGTAATGCGCACGGACACGGCAGCGGGTGTTGCCGCGTTCTCACCGCCGCAGCCAGCCGTGGCCAACGTCAAGACGCATACCCACATCCACTCTCTACTTCTCATGATCGCCCCTCGAATCGCATCGACTGTTCGCTCCGCCGCTCATTTGCTCGCGACTACGGCAGCCATACCCAAATCTTCTCCCACAGCCAGCGAAACGGCGAACGCAGAAGTGCGTACCCGATCGGGTACCATCCGCTGCCGAACCATCCGCCGTCGGCGCGAATGCGCGCGCGCCCTGCCATCCCATCGCGGGCCCGCATGCCCGCATTATCGAACACCGCCCGAATCACAAAGTATTCTTCGCCCTCGATGGCCTCGGAACGCTCTCCCACGCGGTCCACGGTTCCCGTAAATGTCTGCGTCGGGAATGCGTTGAGCTTGAGCGCGACGCTTCTTCCGGCGCGAATCAGGTCGAGATCCGTCTCGGACACATTCATATCAATTGCCATTCGTTGCTGCTGAACGATTTCGCAGAAGGCCTGGCCTTCCGCCAGCATCGCGCCGGTTTTTTCCTCGATCTTCGGGGAAACAACCACGCCATCAATCGGAGCGCGAAGCTGAGCATCTCCGACGCGCTGCTGCTCGAGCTTTACATCCGCCTCGGCTGCTTCCGCACGGAGGCGCGCCTGCGACGCAACGGTCAAGTCGCGCTTGAATTCAGCTTCCGCGAGATCATGTTGCGCGAGCGCGAGATCGCTTTTCGCGCGCTCGAGCTTCACGCGGTCCTCGCCGTCGTCGAGTTGCGCGATCGCCTGGCCGCGCGCGACAGTATCTCCCTCATGCACAAACACATGCTTGACGATGCCGCCGGCAACGGCGCTGATCACGCGGCGATCGGCCGGAACCACCGTCGCATTCGTGCTGACTCGCACCGGCCACGGCACGATCGTCAAGACCACCGCGGCGAGCGCTGCTTTCCAACCATACTCGAACCAGCGCGACTGCGCGCCCGCGCCAAAAAACTGCTGTCTTCTTTGCGCCAGCGGCTTAAGGAATCCGGCCAGCGGAACTTGCTGATAGAGTTGCGCGTTTCGAATCGCCACGGTCGTCTGGTTCGCAAGAATTGAAACCGTTTCGCGCTGGTTGTCGTTCAAAAATTCAGGATCGCCGTTGAGCATGCAGAGCACGCCGACGGTTCCTTGATCGTCGCGAAGCGGGAGAGCGTAGAAACCGCCGTATCCATGTTCGTCGAGAAAACCGGAGGCGACGTCGCGCGCCGACTCAGGATCGGCTTCCCAGCCTTCTTCGGACTTGTCGGCCCGGACCGCGGATTCCTGCGTCGAGACCCATTCGAGAAGCTTCCGCAGCGCATCCATCTCATCCGACTTCGGCACTTCTTCCTCGCCTGATACCGCACCGAGCACGAACTTATTGCGATCGAAGAATCCGATTACGCACTGGTCGAACGTGATGACGGTGCCGGCCTGCTGCGCGACCGTGGTTAGAACATGATCGAGATCGAGCGTCGAAGTGATCGCTTGGCTGATTTTCAGAAGCGCATCCAGCTCGTGCAGCTTTCGCTCGGACTCGAGGAGATTCGCGTTGTTCAGCGCCACCGCCGCCTGTTCGCTGATGCTCGAAAGGAAGAACACATCTTCTTCGGTGAATGCCGTGCCGTCGTCTTTGTTAATCAGCTCGATGACGCCGATGACCTGCTCTTCCTTCCGCAACGGCGAGCAAATGATGGATTGGATCTCGAATTCGCCGCCTGCCTTCATGCGTTCAGCGAGCGATTCATCTTCGGCAGGATTTTCGATGAGGCGCGCGTTGCCGCTGCGTGCCGCTTCAGCCAGGTGCCCGGATTCCACCGGGATCGTCGTGCCGTCCTCGACTGTGGGGTCGTCGCCGTCTTTCTGCGCCAGCGTCAACTCGTCTCCATTTCCGCTGACGAGCCACAAATTGCAGGCCTGCGCGTGGAGAATGTCGCGCATCTTGCCGGCCACGATAGGTGTGAGTTCGCTTAGCTCGAGTGTGGAGTTGAAGATCCGGCTGATATCGTAGAGCGCCGTCAGTCGCTCGATTGTTCCAAGTTGCGTATCGCGCTCGACGTCAGCTTCAACGAGCAGCCCATCCGCTTGCGACGCGAGTCGCGCCGCCGTTTCCAGGAACTCTGCGTCGGCGGCGGTGAATCCACCTTTTTTGTTGAGGACTTCGACGACACCGGCAGCGCCTTCCGTCCCAGGAAACGGAACCAGCAGCACCGACTGAATAGCTTTCCGCTGCGCGGCGGAAAAGTGGGTGAAGGAATCAGCGTCAACTTCCGCACCGGAAGTGCGATAAGGCGATGATTCCTCTAGCGCAGCGGCAAGAATTCCATCGCTAACGCGGTCGCTCGCGGGCGCGAGCTTCTCGTCAGGCTCGGTCCACCGTGCCCGGCACACGAGTTCGCGCTCTTCTCCCTCGGCCAGCCACAGGAACACGGCGCGGGCGCCAAGCGCGCTGCCCACTCGAGCGACAAAAGTTCGGCGCAATGTCGAACCGTCGCGGCAGGCAAAAAGGACGCTCGCGAGCTGAACGAGCGCCGATGGATTCTCCATGGCCTTCCTTGGCTGGAATTCTGAAACACCCGTACCAATTACGTGAGTGTCGGGCAAATGCCCGGGGGATGCGAAACGCGGGCAGCCTAACAAATGCGGGTGTCACCGTCAATACGGGTCGCGGACTAGCTCAGGGCTTGATTGCACTGGACTTTTCAGCTAGTTTGACTGAGCGCGAGGCGCAGATGGAAATCCAGATTCGCAAGGCAGGCACCGCTACCATACTCGATTTGACCGGGCCACTTCGGCTCGGCGATTCTGAGCAAGCATTCAAGGAACAAATCCAAAAACTGGTAGATGCTGGGAATCCCCACATCGCGGTAAACCTCTCCGGCGTCACCGAGCTCGATAGCTCCGGCATCGGCGCGCTTGTCCGCTCCTTTACAACCGTCAAACGCGCGGGTGGCAAATGCATCTACTACGCTCCAACGCAGCGCATTCGAATGCTCCTCAAGATGGTCCGGCTCGATAGCGTGCTTGATCTAGTGGATGACGAAGCCGGCGCCCTGGCCCGCGTTTGACCCGCGCGTTAGAGACGCAGCAGCCGATCCGTACCTAGAACCAATCCCAGCGTAAACGCAGCGATAATTACTTCTCCGATTGCGCCGACTGCAAACGGCCTCAGCCCTTGTTTGCGCAGAGCGCCGATATCTGTGCGCAGTCCGACGCCGGCAAACGTCAGAAGAAAAGCCCAGCGCGAAAGCGTGGCGAGCGATCCAATTTGATCTTTGTTGAACGCGTGGATCGTAGCCAAGACGGAAATAAGCAGAAATCCGAGAACGAACTTTGGAAATTTTTGCCAGAGGAACGCGGCCTTGTTTCCCACCGCCTTTGCCTCGCCGAGACCTGCCCAGTAGAGCGCGTATCCGAGCACGACAAAACCGATCGTCGCATTCCGCGTCGTTTTCGCCAGTACAGCTAGCTTCGCAGCCGCATCGGAGTAAAGTGCGCCCGCCGCTGTCGCTTCGGCCGTATTGTCCACAGCGAGACCAGCCCAGAGACCGTAGGCGCGATCGCTCATGTGAAGTGCGTGCCCAATCAACGGAAATGTGAAGAGTGCCAGGGCCCCAAGCGCGAGAATCGCGGCGATCGCAAATGAGGAGTCTTCGTCGTCGGCGTCAATCGCGCCCTTCGTCGCGATAATGGCGGACACGCCACAAACTGCTGAACCGACGGCAAGGAGCGAGATCAACTTCGGCCGAAGGCCGAATCTGCGCCCTAAAAATGTCATGAACGCAATGGCAATCGCGAGTTCCACAGACACAAGCGCGAGGCTTACGCCGCCCAGCTTGAGAACGTCTCCGAGCAAGAATCGCGAGCCAAGCAGCACGATCCCGGCCTTGAGCCAGAATTCATACGTGGCCACTCCCGGGCGGAAAATCTCCGGCACGCCAACCGTGTTCGCGATCGCAAGGCCGATCAGAATGGCCCACAGCACGTACTCGATATTCGGCAGCGTCAGATGGTGCGCCTTTCCATACGCGGCGATCCCCTGCTCGAGAAGCTTGCCGCCATAGCCAACCGCGGCAAGCAGGAGGATTCCCGGAGCCACGCGAAGCGCATCCCCTGCAAATTGACTGGCGCCAGCTGCGGGATCGATTTGAGGCACTACGATTGGCTCGCTCATGTGTCACCGTTCCAAATTCGGTTTTCGACTTGAAGTGGCGATTACCACGGAACGTGCTTGATCACGCCGACGCGGACGAGCAATGCCGCCAGCAATGCCAGCGTCACGGCCCAAGCATCCACAGAAAGTGTGAATCGTTTTCGCGGCAGTGCTTTTTCGTCTTGTGAAGCCATGGCGGTTCTCCCTCCGGATCGTCACGCACGAAATCTCAAATCAGGGTCTCGAGGTCCGCGGCGTTGCTGCGTTGCGTGTTGATCCAAAATTGCGCGGCCGTTTCGATCATTTCGCCGGCCACCACGCGCCCGACGATCATCAGTGCGGGCGAGGGCAGCACGTCTTCGCCGGCCAGCGTATCGAGTCTCGTGAGCCGAATTTCTTGTTTCCCGGTCGTCACGTTCGCTGCAATCGCGCAAGGCGTGTCCTCGGGCCATCCCGCATCGCGAAATTGCTCCGCGACGTACGCGTAGTCCGGCCCCGGCATGTAGATGACAACCGTCGTCTCGCTCGAGATTCCGCCCCATTGAATCGAGCGGTTCGTCGCTCCGCGATGGATGGACGTGAATATCACTTGCGAAGCGATTCGCCTGTCCGTCAGTGAAATCCCCATCGCTGCAGCCGCGCCCGCCGCTGCGGTGATGCCCGGAATGATTTCGAATTCGACGCCGGCTTCGCGCAAAGCTGCGAGCTCTTCGCCGGCGCGGCCGAAAAATGAAGTATCGCCACCCTTCAGCCGGACCACCACCTTGTGGGACTTGGCGTACGAGATCAGAAGTGCGTTGATCTCATCTTGTGTCAGCAATTTCCGTCCGCAGCGCTTGCCTACATCAATCCGTTCCGCGCCCGAACCGATCAATGCCCGGACTCCGCCGCTTACCAGCGCGTCGTGCAGCACCACGTTGGCGCGGCCAAGTATTTTCAGCGCCTTCACGGTTAGCAGCTCGGGATCTCCCGGCCCGGCGCCTACGAGATATACCGTTCCGTTCACGCCACGCTCCCATTCGATTTGTTTCTGCGCGCCGCGCGTAAGAACTGCTCGAACATTTCGTTGCTGGCGAGGAGGTGCAGGATTTTCCGCGTGTCGTCTGGGTGGTCCACGCTCGCGCGCAGCACGCCTCGAATCGTCCCGAGCCACTCAAGCCACGTCTCGTATTCCGGGCCGAACTTCGCTTCGAGTTCGCGCCGCAATCGCTGCGCAAGCGCAGGGCTAAATCCTCCGGTCGAAATGGCGATCTGAAGCTGCCCGCGTCGCACAATCGCCGGATAGTAGAAGTGGCAGCGTTCGGGATCGTCGACGGCATTGCAGAGAATTCCCTGAGCGTCGGCCTCGTGAAAGACGTCTTGATTGACGCCGAGGGCTGACGTTGCCGCAATCACGACGAAGGCTCCCGAGAGATCGCCCGGTTCAAACTTTCTCGGCGCCCAGTCGAGCCTGCCCTCCTTTGCCCACTCGGAAATCGCGTCGGTCGCTTCGGGAGC
Source organism: Candidatus Acidiferrales bacterium (assembly GCA_049279675.1). Classification (GTDB taxonomy): domain Bacteria; phylum Acidobacteriota; class Terriglobia; order Acidiferrales; family UBA7541; genus Palsa-147. The sequence goes on along the minus strand of JBAPOP010000117.1, from coordinate 17,233 downwards.
GATCACGCGCACTTTCGCCCCGGCTTCAAGCAGGCCGGGAATTTTTGCTTCCGCCACGCCGCCCCCGCCAACGACGACGCAAAGCCGATCTCGCAATTTCACGAACATCGGAAATAAAGACATTGGCTAACCCTCGACTCCATGAGGAACAGGACCGGCGGCAAGATCGCGATCGAATTCCTCGGACACGCCGCCGGCCAGCAGCGCGCGAATCTCATCGTTCGAGTGCCGCGCGAAAAACTGCCGCAGATTCTCTCCCTCTAGTCGCTCGGCCTGATATGACCTCAGCACGCGCTCGATAGCGTCCGGAACATCCGCGGCGACGCAGCGATATCCCACCGGCCGCGCAAACGCTTGATGCTTGCCGACGGCTCCGCCCACGCAGAAGTAATAAGCGTCCACCAGTTCGCCATCCAGCTTGATCTTCTTGCCCTCGATCCCAATGTCCGCGATCCGATGCTGGCCGCAGCTATTCGGGCAACCGGTGATGTTCAATTTCAGTTGCTGGTCAAAGCCAGGAATTCTTTCGTCAAGCTCTTCGGTCAGCCATCGCGCGAAGCCTTTCGTTTCAGTCAGGGAGAGTTTGCAAAATTCAGACCCGGTGCACGCGACCGTGCCGCGCGCGAACGAGGATGCTTTGACGTGCAGGCCCGAGGATTCGAGCTCGCGCGCCGTCGCCGCCGCATCCCGTTCCTGAATGTTCACGAGAAGCAGGTTCTGCATGTTCGTCGTGCGAATCTCGCCTGAGCCGTATCGCTTCGCTACATCCGCCGCGACGTTCATTTGCTCCGGTGTGATCCGTCCACGCAGGACGGCAGCGCCGACGCAATCGAAACCGGCCTGTTTCTGCGCGTGTATGCCGACGTGATCGCGATAAACGTCTTCGGGAATTTCCTCTGCCTCGGCGGGATCAAGAGCGAACTCGATGCGCTGCTGCAGTTCAGCCAGAAACGCTTCGGCCGTCCAACCGTGCTTCAGGAAAAGAAATTTCAACCGCGCTTGTTCCCGGCTTTGCCGCAAAATTTCGCTATCGCGAAAAATTTGGGCGATGCCTCGAACCACCGGAACCACCTGATCCCAAGCGACAAACGCGTTGAGCCGCACTCCGAAATGCGGATCCGCTGAGAGGCCGCCAGCCACGCGGAGCGAGAAGCCGATTTCAGTTCCGCCATTTCTCCGCCGCGTTGTGGCCGTCAATCCGATGTCGTTGATTTCCGGATACGAGCACCAGTAGCGGCAGCCGGTAACCGAGATTTTGAACTTTCTCGGCAGGTTGTAGAATTCCGGATTCCCCGCCAACTCACGGTTCACTGCTAGCGCCAGCGGCGATGCATCGCAGATTTCATCCGCGTCAACGCCTGCGAGCGGGCATCCGGTGATGTTTCGCGCCACATCGCCGCACGCTCCGGTGGTAGTGAGGCCAACCGACCAGAGTCTTTCGAGAATTTCCGGAAGGGCCTCGATCGTGACCCAGTGCAGCTGGATGTTTTGACGGACCGTCAAATCCGCGACGCCTCGCGCATTTTGCGCCGCCAGGTTCGCGATTGTGCGCAACTGATCGCTGCGCAGAATTCCGTTCGGCACACGGATGCGGACCATGAAATACGGGACTGCTCTGCCTTCGCCCCCGGCGCCGCCCATGACGCCGTTTCCGTCGCCCTGCGTGTAAACGCCCCACGAGCGAAAGTAGGTCCCAATCCACTCCGGAGGGATGGACGCGAAACCCTGCCGCGCAAAGCCGCGAATTTCGTCGATACACTCCCACGCGTTCTTGGCTCGCTTGAGCCTCTCGATGCGTTGCGCCTTGGTTTCCTTGATCTCGCTCATGGTAAAAATGTCTCCAGAAAAGCAAAAAGCCCACCTGCCAAAATTTCTGGCGGCGGGCTTCGGAACTTTCGTTTAGAGTGCGGCTAGGTCCGGAGTCTCCTCTCGCCAGAGCTGTGGGCCATACAACATGCGCAACACACGCAGCACATCTGCGCGCACTGTTCGCTGTGGCAAGTGTTCAACATGAGATTAAAGCCTACGGGAAGCCATTTCGACTGTCAATCCAAAATCTGCCGAGAATTGTAAACAGCAGGTTACATCGTCAGGTAACATCGCCCCATGGCATCGTGCATCGTCGCTCGCTGCTTGCCCGGACCAACTCGATGGCATGAATGCTTCGCAGCCCGTCCTGCCCACGAACTTGAAGTTCAGCGCCTTTCAAAATCGCGTCGCGCACGTTGGAGTAAAATCCTCGATAGTCGCCTGCTTCTGTTTTCAATTTTTCCGCGGCAACCGAATCTCCATCGGCGGTATAAATCGATCCCCACGCTGATTCCGGCTCCTCGCCCCAAAGTGGCTCGCCAGGAATTCCGCCTTTGCGCAGCATCGCCTCTTGCGGATCAAAATTGTGTTTCAAGAATGATCCCTGTGTGCCAAAAATCTGAAAGCGCGGCCGGCTAGCTCCTGCGAGCAAGCAAGTCCGAAGTGTGGCCGTGAATTGCGGGTAATGCATTCTGATGTCGAATGCGTCGTCGGTCGTCGCTTCATCTCGTTCAATCCAGACTCTTCCGGTTACTGCCTCCGGCAGACCGAAAAGCGCGAGGGTCTGATCGATGAGATGCGGGCCTAGATCGAGCAGTACGCCGCTGCCCGGCCCCGCGCGCTCGCGCCAAATATGCGCTCGTGGCTGCGGGCGGAATCGGTCCCAGTTCGATTCGTAGTCCACCACGCGTCCCAATCGGCCCGATGCCAGTAATTTCTTCACGGTGAGAAAATCGCCGTCCCACCTTCGATTTTGAAAAGGAGAAAGAATCCGGCCATTTGCTTTCGCGATTCGAATCAGCTCGGCGGCTTCTTGGGTCGTGATCGCGAGGGGCTTGTCCACCACAACGTCGCGTCCCGAAAGCATGCAGCGCTTCGCCAGATCGAAATGGGTGGAATTCGGCGTTGCGATTACGCAGAGGCGGATTTCTCGGTCATCGAGAAGTTCTTCGAGCGTTCGCGTCACGCGCACGTTCGGATATTTCTGCTGTGCGAGCGATGCTCGCGGCTCCAGAATGCACGCGAGCTCGAGACCTTCCACTGCGCTTACGACCGGAGCGTGAAATACCTGCCCGGCCAGTCCAAATCCGATCAGCCCTACTCGCAACATCCGCTCACCCCGCGTTCAAGAAGTACAATGCGTACTGTGAACAGGAATCCTGCAGCGCGTCAACATCAATCGCTGGCATACTACTCGCGTTTGAGGGTGTCCTTCTTTAGAGCATCTTGAGCCTACGCCGATGCATCGAATTGACTTCATGAAGACGCGACCCACACACGCGAGCTCGAGTTCCACGGATGTGCTGATCGTTGGCGGAGGGCCGGCAGGACTCGCCGCAGCCATCGGCGCGCGGCAAAAGGGTTTCGAAGTCATCGTCGCGGATCGCGAGCGGCCTTCGATCGACAAATCCTGCGGCGAAGGCCTGATGGGCGATGGCGTCGAAGCGCTAGGTGCGCTCGGCGTGCAAATTCCTGCCAAAGATTCTTTCTCGTTTCGCGGAATTCGCTTTATCGGTTCCGGATCGCGCGTGGAAGCTGGCTTTTCGTCTGCACGCGGATTGGGAATTCGGCGAACAACTTTGCATCGCTTGTTGCTCGATCGCGCCACCAAACTCGGTGTGCAATTTCGTTGGGAAACTCGGTTCACCGGCATCGAGGCACAAGGCCTTTCATTCGGCGCCAATTTCATTCGCGCTCGCTGGGTGGTCGGCGCGGATGGGCAAGACTCGATGATCCGCCGACAGAGCGGCCTCGATTCGCACTACTTCAATTCCCGCCGTCTTGGATTTCGCCGCCACTACCGGATTGCTCCCTGGACCGACATGGCAGAGATCTACTGGAGCGATGGTTGCCAGATTTATGTGACGCCGGTTGCTGCGGAAGAAATTTGCGTCGTGGTGATTTCAAAAAACCAGCGCCTTCGACTCGAACAAGCGTTGCCATTGTTTCCGGAATTGCGCGCGAGGCTGCAACGCGCTGAAATCCTGGGCGCGGAGCGCGGCGGTGTTACGCGCTCGCGATTGCTGCGTCGAGTGGCGCGCGGAAATGTTGCGCTCATCGGCGATGCTTCCGGTTCCGTCGACGCTGTCAGCGGCCAGGGATTGTGCTTGTCGTTCCGGCAAGCGCTCGCGCTGACGGATGCGCTGGTGGCGAGCGACTTGATGCACTATCACCGCGCTCATCGGCGCCTCATGGCCAAGCCAATGGTCTCATCCTGCGCGCTGCTTCTGTTCGCGCATTACTCTTGGCTTCGTCAGCGAGTCTTCCGCATCCTTGCGTCAGATCCGGGCCGGTTCGCGCGCTTGCTCTCGATGCATGCCGGGCCGGGCGATGTCCGCGAGTCTGAGCATCACGGCGTCGGCTCGCTGGCGCTTCAACGGTTGAATGGATCGGAATAGTGCCCCCAAGCCGCAGCAAGATTTTCGCCCGTCTTTCAGTTCTTATTCTGGGAATTGTTCTCGCGCCGTCGCTGCGTGCGCAGCAGCTTTCGCTCGAGTTTGATCCCAATCACACCCAAGTGGAATTCGCTCTCGGCGGCAATTTCCACACGGTCCACGGAACATTCGCATTCAAGCACGGATCGATTCGCCTCGACCCAGCGACGCGCAAAGCCCAAGGTCAAATCGTCGTGAACGCCGCCAGTGGCGATAGCGGCAGCGACGGCCGCGACCGGCGCATGAATCGAGAGATTCTCGAAAGCGACAAATTCCCCGAAATTATTTTCACGCCGGACCGGTTCGAAGGGCAAATTCCCGCTAGCGGCGATTTTCAACTGAGCATCCACGGTATTTTCCGCCTTCACGGCGCGGACCACGAAATTGACTTACCTGTGCAGGCGACACGCGACTCGCGGAGCATCACAGCCACAATCCAATTTTCGATTCCGTATGTCAGCTGGGGCCTGAAGAATCCCAGCAATTTTTTCCTGCGCGTATCCGATCAAGTGGAAATCACAATTCACACGGTCGCGAGTCCTGCCAGCCCGACCTCGGCCGATCATTCTCGATAGGGCTCAGCAGGCGCTCGGCGAAGCGTTCAAAAACGCGAAATCCGACGGTCGTCCTATACGGCACAGAACCTCGGCGGTCGTGCGCGCACCCGAAAGCAACATGTGAACCCCCTCATGCGTAGTACGATTGATGGTGAACTATGACGAACAATAACGGCGCCGCGATCCGCGTTGAAAATGTCTCGCGCCACTACCAGATGGGCTCTGCATTGATTCGCGCCGTGGATGGCGTGACGCTTGGCGTCAATACCGGCGAATTTCTCGCCATGCTAGGAAGTTCGGGCTCCGGAAAATCCACGCTGCTGAATCTGATGGCGGGCCTCGATCGCCCCACGTCCGGCGCAATCGTCGCGCAGGGTCGGAATCTTTCCGAATTGGACTCGCTCGACCTCGCGCGCTACCGGAGCAAGACCGTCGGAATGGTGTTTCAGTCCTTTAATCTCCTTCCGCGAATGACGCTCGAGGAAAATGTCGAGCTTCCGCTGCGCCTTGCTGAGGTGGATCGCAGCGAACGCGCGGGCCGCGTGCGCGAGGCACTTACCCGCGTGCATCTCGAAAAGCGGCTCGGCCACCGTCCCAGCCAGCTTTCGGGCGGCGAACAGCAGCGCGCGGCGCTCGCGCGTGCCTTGGTCAACCGCCCCGCAATTCTCTTTGCAGACGAGCCCACCGGCAATCTCGATAGCGCCACCGGCGAAGAAATCATGCATCTGCTGCGCGAGATTCAGCAGTCTCTCGGCATGACAATCGTCATGGTGACGCACGAGCGCCCGCTGGCCGAGCGATTCGCAAACAGGATCGCGTCTCTCGCCGACGGAAAATTAATCAGCGATGGAGTGCAGTCATGAAGGCTGGCGATCTCGCTGAACTCGGCGTCCGGAATCTGCGCGAAGCGCTGCTACGCAATTCGCTGACCACACTTGGCGTCGCCGTCGGAATCGCGTCGCTCGTGGCCATGCTTTCTCTCGGCGTTGGTTTGCAACAACTCGCCACCAACCGCCTCTCGCATACCGGACTCTTCGACACTGTGATCGTGATGCCTCGGACGAACTTGCGCGGTTTCGGCCGACCGCAAGCCACTCCTGCGCCCGCGGGCGAATCCAAGCCGCTCGACGACGCCGCGCGCCAGGAACTTGAGCATCTCCCGAATGTCATCGAGGTCTATCCTCAGATTCGTTTCGTTACCGAAGTGCGCTTCAACGACACGCCATATCCGGCGATGGTCGCGGGCGTGCCGGCTTCGGCGCGCGAAGGCGGCTCATTCGATGACGTGAAAGGAAATTTTTTCTCGAGCGCGGCGGCCGACGAAGCCATCCTTCAAATCGAATTCGCTAAGGATCTATCCAGCGATCCTTCGTCATTGATCGGAAAGGATCTCGTAATTCGCTACGCGGAGCGGCAAGCTCTCCCTCCAGCCGCTGCACCGGCCGCCGGTCGAAACGCCTCGGGCCAGGCCAATCCGCAAAACGACAACACTGCGTCCGGATTTTCAATCGTGCCGAAAGAACGAAAGCTGAAGATCGTCGGCATCGTCGAAACGGAACCTGCCGCCGGCTTCGGTGGAATCGGCAACGGCCGCGTCTTGATCCCGCTCGCCGTTGCGGAAACTCTCCGCCCGGCACAGGCAAATGACCTGCGCGATATCTTGCGCGGCGGGGCCGAGGCAAAACCCGGCTACGCTAGCCTCACCGTTCGCGCGAAAGGCCCATCGCAAGTGGAAGCGCTCGAAGCCGCTATTAAGAAAATGGGCTTCACGACGTTCTCGCTTCTCGACGCCACGCGAAATTTGCGGCTTTTCTTCGCCGTCTTCGATCTGCTTCTCGGAATTTTCGGAAGCCTTGCGCTGGCCGTGGCCACGCTCGGCATCATCAACACACTCGTGATGGCTATCCTCGAACGTCGCCGCGAAATCGGCGTTCTGAAAGCGCTGGGCGCGGCAGATGCCGATGTTCGCCAGCTTTTCTTTTTCGAGGCCGGAGTGATGGGATTTCTCGGCGGAATTTTCGGCGTCGGGATCGGCTGGTTCATCGGCCGCGCTGTCACTATCGGAACGAACATTTATCTCAAACGCCAGAACCTTCCGCCCGCTAACGTGTTCTCAGTACCATGGTGGCTCGTGCTCGGCGCAATTGTCTTTGGAATTGTCGCGAGCCTTGCCGCCGGAATTTATCCGGCGACGCGCGCCGCACGGCTCGATCCGGTTGAGGCCCTACGATATGAATAAAATTCGCCACGCTTTTCCGTTCGCTCTGCTCCTTGTCACCGTGGCGCTAGCATGCCCGGCTCACGCGGCTACGGGACGCGCGGAATGTCTCTCAATTCACAGCCAGGTGCTCGGCGCTCAGATTCCATATTGCGTCCTGCTGCCTCCGAGCTACGACCACGAAGATGCGCGGCGTTACCCCGTCCTTTATTTTCTCCACGGCCTCGGCGACAACGAGCAAATGTTCGTTCGTTCGGGTGGATGGAGCATGACCGAAGATCTTTGGGAGCGCGGCACAATGGGCGAATATCTAATCGTCACGCCCGAAGGCGATGCGAGCTTCTACATCAACTCGCGCGACGGCAGACATCGCTATCAGGATTTCTTTCTCAACGAATTCATGCCCTACATCGAGCATCGCTACCGGATTCGCGCCGAGCGCAATTCTCGCGGCATCGCCGGAATCTCGATGGGAGGTTACGGCGCGCTGCGCTTTGCCTTTCTGCATCCCGAGCTTTTTCGCTCCGCCAGCGCTCAAAGTCCTGCTCTGATAGACAGATTGCCCGCGTTCACGATGCGCGACGCGCAAGACACGGTTCGCCTGCGCATGTTGGGCGAAGTTTTCGGCGAGCCGCCCGACCAGGCATTCTGGGATCGTAATAATCCGCTGACGCTCGCGAAGACGGCGGATGCAAAAGGTTTGAAAATCTACCTGGATTGTGGCTCAGGCGATGATTATGGCTTCAACGTAGGCACCGAAGCTCTACACAAAATCTTAGCCTCGCGCGGAATCCCACACGAGTATCACATTTATCCCGGCGGCCACAATTGGGTCTACTTCGCCGAGCATCTGCCCGCCGTGCTCGAATTTCAAGCGCGCGCCATTGGTGCCGGGCCCGTTGCGAAAAAGTCCAAATAGCCCGCACTGAAACCGAACTATCGCGCCCCGCACTACGACCCGGCTCGTGCAGAGTCGCGCGACCTGGTTTTGATTACTGGAAACTGGGATACGGAAAGATCGTCCAGACGGTTGGTCGTGTGGACAATCTACTTCACGAGCTCGGTGCTTTCCAAAAGTGAGTTGATCTCATCCACGCTGTCTATCTTTGCCTGATCAAAACCGATCACCGCAAAGTCGACTCCGAACTTTTCTTCGAGAAACATGACGACTTCCACTGCATCGAGCGATTGCAATCTCCCGCTCAAAAATAGGGAGGTACCATCGCTCAACTCGTGATTGTCTCCGCGAGCCTCCAGCAGATCTTGAAGAAATTTGCGAATCGTCGACTTTCGATCCATCGGTTTGACCTCACAAATTGAATAAATGTCCAAAGAAACGGAAGTGCTCGTGGATCGGATAGTTGCCGGTCGAGTCGGAAAAAACTCGAAGGAGACAATAAAAAAGTCCGACGCCAAACACGGGCGCCAAGTGCCCGCGAATCCAGCCGGCAGCAATCGGCTTGCGCTTTCTCAACTGCGAGATGCTAATCGCCGTCGCGAGAACGACGCAGTAGAAAGCGTAAACTTTATACCCAGCAACGGCATGCCAGAAGCCCTGCCTCTGAATTGGCCCCAGATCGACAAAGAAGTGGTAATAGATGTTCCCAAAGCAAGCCGCCGCGAAGGTCGCAGCAATAAGGCGCAGCTTCGGCCGCTTCTTGAAATACCGTAGGAACGTGGGGAAAAAAAACATATCCACAAGCAGTTCCTTGAAATAAAAATAGTAGCGATTCCAAAATTCCGCGATAGTCCGGGATTCAAGCGGCCGGTACGTATTCCGCAAAGCCGCAAAGCCGGCCATGCGGCAGCAAGCCACGATCCGATGGCCTGTGATCGACATATTCAGCACGTTCTCCATGAATTCAGAAATAAGGCTTGCCCAGCAAACGAACCACGGATACGGCGCGCGTTGCACACTGCTGGCGAATGCAACGCTGTATTCAGGAATCGCAAAAAAGTGGTGAGCAAATGGGACTGTTCCAACGCTCACTTCATGCAGGATCAGCGCCCAGACCAGGAGCTTCAGGCCCTTCAGCTGAGTGACCGCCAATTGCTCGGCATTTTTCGCTTCTACGCGGCGCAAGTAGGCCGCTCCCTTTGGATACGGTGTGTTTGTCGAGCCCCAAAATGGGCGAAAGGTTCCCAGCTGCAACGAGAAATTGTCGCGGTTCTTCGAGTCCCGATCCAGCAGGCAATAGCCAATGAACCAAAGATAAGAAGACGCGATTGTTGCGAAGCTCCAGACCGTGGGCGTGAAGCGAAAAGTTCCAGGCAAATAACCCGCCGCGAAAATGAACACCGCAAAAACAGTCAAAAGTACGACGAGAGGGCGCCGCCCAAAGAGTGATTGACGGAAGCGAATTGCACACCAAAACAAAATCCCTGCAAGTGCCAGAACGCACGCCTTGTTCACCAAGATCGGAACGATCATCGCGCTGAAAGTCGTTCGCTCGAGCGGCAAGAGAAACGTCCACTGGATCATGCCGATTGTGACGAGCAGCCGCCGGCGCGCAGGCAAAGCCGTTATCACGCCCAGCCACAGCGCCGTGAAGCGCCAATCGGGCATTGAAAAACTGAGCACGAAGGCAAACACCAGCAACAGCGTGATTTTCCCCGGCCACGTTTGCGCGAACGATACAACGGAAGGATACGTGTCAATCGGTGGAATAATTCGCAGCCTAAAGGGGCGTCCCGGCTTCCCGGCAGGCAGGTCCGCGGGCGTAGCTGGAGCAACTATGCTCACGACGCCTTCTTGGTGATCAGCGAAGGAAGGGCTCTGCGGTTGACCTTTCCGTTTGCGTTGAGAGGAATCGCTTCCACATAGCAAACGGATGTCGGAACCATATAACTCGGAAGGCATTCCTTCAGCCGCACCCGTTGCCGCGAATCCTCCACGTGCGCGTCACTGCCAACGAATGCCACAATTCCACTAGCGGAGCCATGCTCGATGGGCCATGCCAGCGCGGCCACGGAATCCGTCTGATAGATCTCCCGCAGATGAGCTTCGATTTCTTCAAGTTCTACCCGCATGCCACGAACTTTCACCTGGTTATCAATCCGGCCGAGATGATGGAAGGTGCCGGCAGCGTCTTGGATTCCGAGGTCGCCGGTGCGGTACCAACGCTTACCGGAAATATTCAAGAATCTCTCGCTCGTTTGCACCGGGTCCGCAAAGTATCCGGAGCTGAGCTGTGGGCCCGAGATTACGATTTCACCTTGCTCTTCCCGAGGCAGCGGCCGCAGCGAGGAATCGATGATCGCCGTCTCCATTCCTGGAAATGGCGTGCCGATCGCAACCACGCCGCGCGACGGTGTCGCATTCTCTTCCCCAAAAAATCGCTGGCCCGTGCACACGACCGTCGCTTCCGTCGGCCCATACAAATTTTCAACGATGCTGTTCGATGCCGCCTTTTGCCACGCCAACGCCGCCGATACCGGCAGGGGCTCCCCAGAGAAAAGTGAATACTTCAAGCTCGGCATGGAGCCCGTAGCAAGGAACTTCATTCGGTTCATGCACACCGCAACTGAGGGAACGGTGAACGCCACCGTCACGTTGTTCTGCTGGATGCATTGCAACGGGGCCATTACTTGTGTCGCGGGAACCACGTGAAGTGTCGCGCCGCAACTCCACGCCATGAACATGTCGAACACAGAGATGTCGAATGTCGTTTCTGCAACTCCGGCAATCCGGTCTTGAGCGCCGATATCAAAGCGCGACCGCATCACCTTCAAGAAATGCGCGACGCCGCCGGCCGGAATCATCACTCCTTTTGGCACGCCGGTTGTACCCGACGTGAACTCGATATATCCGATGTGCTCGGCAGAGACGGAAACAGGTTTGTCGGACTCCACAAAGGTCGCAAGCGACTCCGACCCGAAGATGGAGGGACTCGATAAAAGCGCAGTTCCTTGAGCTGCACGGCTGACTCCCGGCGCCAGAATATTCGCAGGGCACGCGCGCAAAAGACGGTCAGAAAGCAGCCTTACGGAATTGGCATCCACGATCAGCGACTGCAGGTCGACGCGCTCCAACAATTGAACAAGCCGGTCCTCCGGGAGCTTGGGACTGATAGGCACATAGCTTCCGCCTGCCCAACAGGTCCCCAGGATGCCGGCGTAGGTCTCGATGCTTCGGGACGCAAGTATTCCGACGCGTCCAACTTCTCCGTCGGCCTTCTGCCGCAACCAGTTTCCGATGGGTTGCACCAGGCGACGCAGTTGCGAATAGCTCACGCTACGCTCTGCGAACGAAAGCGCGAAATTGTCAGCGTATTTCGATGAATTCTCGTAAAAGGGCGCAGCAAGGTTGTAATTCATTGGGTTTTCCGGGTGCAGATAACTGTATCAGTCGCGCATGGATGGAAGGATTCCTGGTGGTTTGCTTGTGATTAGAAGGGCAACAAACACGCTCGCGCCAACCAATGTCGTTCAGCCTTAATGAGCCAAACGAGGCCACTTGCCCGAGCGGCGCCGAATATCAATCGAGCGCTCCTCAATTGGAATATAATCCGCGCACCAATGGCCCTCGCTCCCGGAACCAAGCTCGGCCCATACGAAATTCAATCGCTGCTCGGCGCAGGCGGCATGGGCGAGGTATACCGCGCGCGCGACACGCGTCTCCAGCGCGACGTTGCCATCAAAGTCCTGCCGAGTTCCTTGGCGCAAGACCAAGATCGCCTGCGCCGTTTTGAGCAGGAAGCCCGCGCCGTCGCCGCGCTGAATCATCCGAATTTGCTGACCGTGTTCGACGTGGGCGCGGCTCCCGCGGCGGAAGGCGTCGACGAATCCGGCGCGACAAAGGTCGCGGCAGGTTCGCCCTACATCGTCTCCGAACTGCTCGAAGGCTCCACGCTGCGCCAGCGTCTCGCCGATGGCGCCTTACGCGAACGCAAGGCGCTCGATTACGCGATCCAGATCGCGCGCGGCCTGGCCGCGGCGCACGAGCGCGGCATCGTGCATCGCGATCTGAAGCCGGACAATGTTTTCATCACTAACGACGGCCGCGCAAAAATACTCGACTTCGGCCTTGCCAAACTCAGCGAAGTCCCCACCGCTGACTTTGACGCGACCCGCGATTTAGCCACGCAGGCCGGCGTAGTCCTCGGAACGCTCGGTTACATGTCGCCCGAGCAAGTACGCGGAAAACCTGCTGACGCGCGCAGCGACATTTTCAGTTTCGGCGTTGTTCTTTACGAGATGCTGGCCGGCCGCCGCGCATTCCGTGGAGACAGCGCCGCCGATTTGATGAGCGCGATACTGAAAGAAGAGCCTCCCGAGCTCGCCGCAACAAATCAGGAAATTTCACCCGCGCTCGATCACATCGTTCACCACTGCATGGAAAAGGACCCGCAGCAGCGATTCCAGTCCGTCGGCGACATCGCTTTTCAGCTAAGCGAGATGAGCGGGATGCGGACGTCCTCGGGAGTCGCTGCGATTGTCGAGGCTCCGGCAACGCGAGCAAGCCCGACTGCGCTACGGCCCCGTTTATCAGCCTGGGCGCTCGCCGCGATTGGCGCAGCGGTGTTGGCACTGATCGTTGCGAGCACGTGGTTCCTCGCGCGAGCCACCTCCCACGCCGAACCGCCAAAATTCGTCCAGCTGAGCTTCCAGCAGGGTTTCGTTGACTCCGCCCGTTTCTTGCCCGATGGGCAGAGCATTATTACAGCGTCGCAATGGGGTTCGGAATCGAATCTATCGCTCTACACTGGGCGACTCGATAGCCAGGGTCTGCGACCTATGGGAGTGAAGGCGGATACTGTCGCGTCTGTTTCGAGTACCGGCGAGTTGCTCGTCATCCAAAATCTTCAGCGTATTGGCCCGGGATACGCTCGAGTGGGCACGCTTGCGAGGCTGCCGCTTGGCGGTGGCGCGCCGCGGCCGGTCATGGAGAATGTCCAATACGCGGATTGGGCTCCAGATGCCAAAGGCTTTGCCGTGGTTCGATTCATCCCCGAGAGCCACGCTTATCGCCTTGAATATCCCGTGGGCAAGGTGCTGTACGAGACGAACGGCTGGATCAGCCATCCGCGCTTCTCCCGTGACGGGAAGAGGATTGCCTTTCTCGATCACCCCGTTTTCGGCGACGATCAGGGCACGGTGGAAGTCACGGACTTGGAAGGGAATCGGAAACCACTCAGCGGCTCCTACGAATCCGCTCAGGGATTGACATGGTCTCCGAAGGGAGATGAGATTTGGTACAGCGCGATCGAGAACGGCGTCTATCGCTCTCTATTCGCAACGACTCTCGGCGGACACGCGCGTCCTCTACTCTCCGCTCCGGGAAACATTGATATTCAGGACGCGCTACCCGATGGACGCGTGCTGCTGGGCGATGTCAACGAACGCCTGATTCTAATGGTTTCCACTCCGGACTACCCTCAGGGCCGCGACTTCACGTGGATGGATTGGGCCGTGTACATGCGCTTTTCCAGCGACAGCAAGCAGATTCTTTTCGGGGACGAGCACAGCGGCGAAAATTACGGCACTTTCCTCCGCAACCTCGATGGTTCGCCCGCTGTGCGTCTCGGCGATGGCGATGCGCAGGATATCTCTGCTGACGGCAAATGGGCCGTCAGCGTTTTGCCGACTGCTCCCAATCAGATTCTGCTCCTCCCAACGGGAACAGGTGAACCGCGGCAGATCACTCACTCAAAAATAAACCACTTGTTTGTTCGTTGGCTGCCGGATGGCCGTCTTTTCTTTGTCGGGAACGAATCCGGCCACCGCGAGCGCACTTACCTTCTCGACGTCAACGGCAACGAGAGTTCGCTCACGCCAGAGGGGGTGAGAGCTTTCGCCGCGAGTGCCGATGGAAAGCGCCTACTTGTCTACGATTCCGGCCACGCGCAATTCCAAATGTTTCCGCGGGACGGCGGTCAGCCGCAGGCGGTTCCTCAACTTCAGAAAGGCGACTCTCCGACTGACTTCACTCCTGATGGTGCTGCGGTTTTCGTCCAGCGCGGCGGCGAGCGAGGAGCAGTCGAGATCTGGAGGGTGGAACTGTCAGGTACGAAACGAACTTTGATCCGCACCATTACCCTCACAGAAGCTCCATCCATCGCGGGAGGGCTGCACGCCACGGTCTCTCGTGACGGAAAGAACTTCGCTTACATCTACAGTCGCATCATTTCGACCGAGTATATGGTGCAAGGTATTCGCTGATCGAGGTTGGCGAATCGGTGTGGCGGCGTAGGGACGCTAACCTCAAACTCTATCGCGACCAAGTCATCCCATGGCCGAGCACGAGGATAAAAAACAAGCTCGCCGCAACGCCGACAGCGATCCATGCAACGCTGCGCTGGATTGGACCAACTGGATTCTCTTCGCCCCGATACCACATGTTCATCAAGCTGGGGAGACTTAACAGACCCGCGTTCGCTCCCAAGGTGGACGGCAGCGCCGACGCGATGACATAGAACAATCCGAACGGATTCAGCAGGCCTCCTAGCCCGGACAGAATCCCGTCCGTGAAATAAGGAATCCAGCACAGCCCGCGAATCCTTCGAGGTGCCTCGTTCGTTCCTTGAAATGCCTTGAGCTTGGCTGCTACCAACAGCATCGACGCGTAGTACGTGACGACACCAAGCACGACGAGCCCAAGTTGCCATGCCCAATGCGGTTGCCATCCCCGAATCACGGCTGCCCAGTCCCCAAAGTTGGAGACTCCCGAAAAAAAGAAATAGCCCGTGCCCGTGAAGAGATTGCCTGCCAGAGCCATCACGAGGAAGTAGCGAGTGGCGGGCTTGTATCGCTGCGGCTTCAGCAGGAGCAGCCAGAAGATCGCGCCAAAAATCAGATTGACGATCGTGCCGCTCGCCGAAATCCATCGTGTCTCGAAATTGCTCTGCAGCGCGACCGTGCTCATCGTCAGACGCTGCGCCCCGCTCAGCCACGCTGTCACGCCATGCCCCAAGCCTTCGTGCAACACATCCTGGAGGATGCAGGCGATCGCCGAGATCGCAATCATCGTGAGCCGATCATCTTTCTTAGCGGAGATTTCCGCGGTAGTGGACATGGCGTCACGTTATAGCACGGCGCGGCAAGGCTTGCAGTGTGCGATCAAATCGTGGATTCCTGCACTTTTCTGGAATCGTGCGCGCCTATAATTTGCGAGTCGCTTCGATCTGACTCCTCGGGCACAACTCAGTCGGTTTATGATATGGCTTCAGGCTTCACTCGATGCCGCGACAAAACATTCTCGCTCTGCTCAAAGGAGGCGATCGGCACTCAATCGGCCGCTCTGACCAAGTCGCCGCGATAGTATCCAAAGACCCGCGCCTGTTTCCGAAGTTGATTGCAGGTTTGTGGTCCGAGGATCCCCTCGTGCGAATGCGTGCCGCAGACGCAACCGAGAAGGTCACGCGAACGAATCTCAAACTTCTCCGGCCCTTCAAGAAAGAGCTTCTAGGTTTGATGGGCGAAGCCAAAGAGCAGGAATTGCGTTGGCATCTCGCCGCCATCGTTCCACGGCTCCCGCTCAACGCCAAGGAACGCCAACTCGCATCGTCTCTGCTGAACGGTTATCTCGAAGATCGCAGTTCCATCGTCAAGACGTTCGCTCTTCAAGGACTGGCCGACTTGGCGCACGATGACCCGAGGCTGCGCCCTGAAGTACTGGAAACTTTGCGCGAAGCAACTCGAACCGGCACGCCCGCCATGAAAGCTCGCAGCCGCAAGCTGCTGATCAAACTCGAGCGCACTTCGTAGCCAGTAACGTCAACATCCGCGCTCTGGCGAAGTAACTCTGATCTTGGCCGCACAAGTAGCTTGGCGAATCCGAACGGGGTACACTCACGGTGACAATTTTGGAGGAAATTACCCATGGCTGATCCGCTCCGCACTTCGAATCCCGCGTTCAATTCGAAAACGTTCGACGGCCAGGTAGCCGTCGGCGGCCCGACGATGACGCTGCAAGGCACAGTCAACAGGACCGGCGTCCTTCTCGTCTGCGTGGTTGCCACTGCCGGATGGACGTGGGGCCTCGCCCGTTCGCAATCGCCCGATGCTGTTCTCCCGTGGATGTTGGGCGGGCTGATCGGCGGATTCATCGTCGCGATGGTCACCATCTTCAAAAAGGAATGGTCGCCGTTCACTGCCCCGGTCTACGCGCTTCTCGAAGGCCTCGCGCTCGGCGGAATTTCTGCGTTATTCGACAAGCAGTATCACGGCATCGCAACGCAGGCCGTCGCGCTTACCTTCGGAACGCTCGCCGTCATGCTCGCCCTGTACACCAGCGGGATCATTCGCGCGACGCAAAAGTTCAAAATTGGCGTCATCGCTGCCACCGGCGGCATCATGCTCGTCTATCTCGTCAACTTCGGGCTCGGCTTTTTCGGCAAGCAGGTTCCGCTCCTGAATAGCGCCGGTCCGTGGGGCATCGCGATCAGCGTCTTCATCGTGATCGTCGCCGCGCTCAATCTGATTCTCAATTTCGATTTCATCGAGACCGGCGTTCAGTCCGGCGCCGCGAAATACATGGAGTGGTACGGCGCGTTCGGCCTGATGGTCACTCTCATCTGGCTCTATCTCGAAATTCTTCGCCTGCTGTCACTAGCCCGCCGCCGCTAATCGCGGACGCGATCGGCGAAAGTTTGTCTTGAGCCTCGAATGAGGCTCCGTCCGGTGGTTTGCTGTGGCCGCGGATTTCACCGTTCCCGGATCGCTTGCCAGCCAGTCCGGCGATCGCTCCCCTTGACATTCTACTGGAAGCGCGATAACTTCCCGTAGAATGTCTACCAAAGAACAGAAAGAACGCATCGAGCTCCTGCAGGGCACCCTCGATCTGCTGATTCTTCGCACGCTCATCCTTGGGCCCACGCACGGCCACGCCATCGCCAAGGCGATCGAGTTCAACTCGGACGAAGTGCTGCAGGTCGAGCAGGGATCGCTCTATCCCGCGCTGCACCGCCTGATCAAGCGCGAATGGATCTCGGTCGAAGAAGGCACCTCCGAAAACAATCGCCGCGCCAAATTTTACCGCCTCACCACCAAGGGCC
>JBAPOP010000116.1:0-11299 GCA_049279675.1 Candidatus Acidiferrales bacterium | reverse complement strand
GATACGGCGGTGAGCGAGTTGGAGCCGCTTTCGTTTCTTTTGGGGCGGTTGCTCGATCAGCTTTGCGGGCGGCTTTCGGCGCGGGCGCTGGCGACGAATGAGATTCGATTGAGGATGGAGTTGGAGCGCAGCGAGGAGGAAATTTTTGGGATTGGGGGGAAGAAAAAACATACAAACATCAGCATTGATCGGATGCGTAGGGGCGCAGCAAGCAGCGCCCCTACGAATGCGGAGGCCGACGACGCGCATTCGTCAATGGGCGTAGCCTCTCGCGGCTCCCTTCGAAGGTCAGGGCAGACAGGGTTAACGAGCAGCGCCCCTACAAAATCAGCACCATTGATTTACGAGCATGCGCTGCGGTTGCCGCTGGCTATGCGCGATTCCAAGGCGCTTTTGCGGCTGTGGCGATTGCATCTGGAATCGCATCCACCTGCGTCGCCGATCGTGAAAATTACGATGGCGGCCGAGCCGGCGAAAATCCGGTTCGCGCAATCAGGGCTTTTTGTTCCGCTCTCGCCCGATCCTGAAAAGCTTGAAATCACGATGGCGCGAACGGGCCATTTCGTCGGCGCCGCGAACATCGGCTCGCCCGAATTGCTGGATACGCACCGGCCACTTTCGTTTCGCGTGCGACGATTCAATCCCCTGGCGGCGGATGATTCCGCCGAATCAATTTCCTCGGGGGGTTCTGCCCTACTTCCGCCGGCGACGGCGCTTCGTGTATTCAGGCCGGCGATGCCTGCGAGAGTCGAGGCTCGCGATAATGCCCGCGATACTTCTCGCGAAATGATGAGCAAAGTGAATGCTCCAGCGCGTGTTTATTTCGGCGGCGTGTGGGGCGATGTGATGGCGGCGTCCGGGCCGTGGCGATCGTCGGGCGATTGGTGGACGGAAGATCCGTGGAATCAGGATGAATGGGACCTCGAAATTGAATTCCCGGTTCCCGCGGCAAAAGAAACGAATGCATTTTCACGCACAGCATTTTCACAAACAGCGCAGAAGGCGGAGAGCACGCGAGCGCGCGGCGTTTATCGAATCGTTCGCGAGCGCGCGAGCGGCGAGTGGTTCGTCCGGGGCGTGTACGACTGATGTACGTCGAACTCCACGCTCGCTCGGCTTTTAGCTTCCTCGAAGGCGCTTCCCTTCCCGAAACTTTGGCGGCGCGCGCCGCGGAGATCGAGCTTCCGGCAATGGCGCTGCTCGATCGCGACGGCCTTTATGGAGCGCCGCGCTTTCATCACGCCGCGGTGAAAAACAAAATTCGAGCGCACATCGGCGCGGAAGTCACGTCGGCTGGCGGATTTCGCTATCCGCTGCTTGTCAAAACGCGGGAGGGATATCAGAACCTCTGCCGGCTGATCACTCGAATGAAGCTGCGCGCGGCGAAAAATGAAGGATGCATCTCCGCGGAAGAAATGGCGGAGCACGCGGTGGGGCTCGTCTGCCTCACGGGCGGAGAAGAAGGGCCGCTCGGGCACGCGCTCGGGCGAGAAGGCATTGCCGGCGGAATGGAATGCGTGCGGGAGCTCAGCACGATTTTTGGGCGCGAGAATGTGTACGTGGAATTGCAGCGGCACCTTCACCGCGATGAAGAGGCGCGAAATCAAGCGGCGGTGGAAATCGCGCGAAAGCTACACCTGCCGCTGCTCGCGACGAACGGCGTCTCGCACGCGACGCGAATCGAGCGGCAAGTGCTGGACGTTTTCACTTCGATTCGCCACCACGTGGCGCTCGAAGCCGCGGGACGCCTGCTGGCGCGCAATTCCGAGCGCCAACTGAAGCCGGCTGAACGGATGGCGCGTCTTTTTGCCGATCTCCCCGAAGCCATCGCGCAAACGACGGAGCTTTCCTCGCGGCTTAAATTCACGCTCGAGGACCTGGGCTACGAATTCCCGAAATATCCGGTTCCGGATGGCGAGACGCAGGATTCTTTCCTGCGGCAGCGAACGATGGAAGGAATGATCTCGCGCTACGGCGCGAACGACGAGAAAGCGCAACGGCAGGTGGAGCGCGAGCTGGCGCTGATCGAAAGACTCGAACTGGCTGGCTATTTTTTGATCGTCTGGGACATCGTGCGTTTCTGCCGCGAGAAAGGCATCCTCGTGCAGGGACGCGGCTCCGCGGCGAATAGCGCTGTGTGTTACTCGCTCGGAATCACGGCGGTTGACCCCGTCGGCATGGACCTGCTCTTCGAGCGATTTCTTTCCGAAGAGCGGCATGAATGGCCGGACATCGATCTCGATCTTCCGAGCGGCGATAAACGCGAGCGCGCGATTCAATACGTCTACGAGCGTTACGGCAAGCTTGGCGCGGCGATGACGGCGAATGTGATCACGTATCGCGGCCGCTCAGCAGCGCGGGAGGCGGGCAAGGCGCTGTCATTTGATTTGGAGACGCTCGACCGGCTAACGAATCTTGTCAACGCGTGGGAGTACAAGGATGACGACGATACGCTCGTTCGCCATTTTCAGGATTCAGGATTTGACGTCGGGCATCCGCGCATCAAGAAATTTCTCGAGCTTTGCATTCGCATGCAGGATCTTCCGCGCCATCTGGGCCAACATTCGGGCGGGATGGTGGTTTGCAAGGGGCAACTTGATTCCGTGGTGCCGCTCGAACCGGCGACGATGCCGGGGCGCGTCGTTGTGCAATGGGACAAGGAAGATTGCGCGGACATGGGCATCGTGAAAGTGGATTTACTGGGGCTGGGGATGATGGCGGTGCTCGAAGAGACGATCGAGATCATCCATGATCATTATCGAGAAGACGTGGACCTGGCGCGGCTGCCCGCGGATGATCCGTTGGTTTACGAGACGCTGCGGAAAGCCGATACCGTGGGCATGTTTCAGATCGAGAGCCGGGCACAGATGTCGTGCCTGCCGCGATTGAGGCCGGTGAAGTTTTACGACATCGTCGTGCAGGTGGCGATCATTCGGCCCGGGCCGATCGTCGGGAAAATGGTCCATCCTTACTTGAAGCGCCGCGCGGGGCGCGAGCCTGTGGAGTATCCGCATCCTTCGCTCGAGCCTGCTCTGGCGCGCACGCTGGGCGTTCCGCTATTCCAGGAGCAATTGCTGCGCATGGCCATGGTTGCCGCGGGATTCACGGGCGGCGAAGCGGAAGAATTGCGGCGCGCCTTTGGATTCAAGCGCTCCGAAGCGCGGATGAAAGAAATTGAAAAGAAACTTCGCGCGGGAATGATTCGCACAGGCATCGCGGAGGAAGCTCAGGAAATGATCGTCAAATCGATTACTTCGTTTGCGCTGTACGGCTTTCCGGAATCGCACGCGGCAAGCTTTGCGCTGCTTGCGTATGCGAGCGCGTATTTGAAATGCCGTTACCTCGCGGCGTTCACGGCGGCGATGCTGAACAATCAGCCGATGGGATTTTATTCGCCAGCCACGATCGTGAAAGACGCGCAGCGGCACGGGTTGAGAGTGAAGCCGCTCGACGTGGCGCATTCGGACTGGAAATGCACGCTCGAGCGCGATCGAGAAAATTGGGCCGTGCGCCTGGGCTTGCGTTATGCCAAAGGATTGCGCGAGGAAGCGGCGCAGGCCATCGTTGCGGAACGCGCGATTCGCGCTTTTGCTTCCATCGAAGAGCTGAAGCACCGCGTGCCGGCGCTGCAGAAAACGGAATTGATTACGCTGGCTGAAATTGGCGCGATGAATTTTTTCAAGCAGCCTTTCACGCAGCCTGCAATCTCCGAAGAGAACGCCGGCGCAGAGACGGACGCGAAAAAGCGGCGGAGATTCCATCGCCGCGATGCATTGTGGCAGGTTGAGCGAGTGGCGCGGCCGGCGGGACCGCTGCTCGAGGATGCGCAGGAAGCGCCGGAGAGCGAAGAAGAAATTGCGAATTCGCCGCCGCTTTTGCCGCAAGACACTTCCCCGCTATCGCCGATGACGGACGCTGAGCGGCTTGTCGCCGATTTTCGCGGCACGGGAATGACCGTGGGGCCGCATCCGATGTCCTACTGCCGCTCGGCGATGACGACGCTGGGGGTGCGGCGCGCGAATGAGCTCGAGCATCTTCCGGACGGGATTCGCTTGCGAATTGCGGGGGCCATCATCGCGCGACAGCGGCCGGGCACAGCAAAAGGATTTGTGTTTCTGAGCGTTGAAGATGAAACCGGAATTGCGAACGCCATCATTTCACCCGGTGTGTTTGCGGACAATCGCGTCACGATCGTGAGCCACCCGTTTCTTCTCATCGCCGGCAGGCTGCAGCATCAGGACAATGTTATCTCGGTGAAGGTGGATTCGGTACAGGCTCTCTCGATTCCCGCGGCCGCAGCCACCTCGCACGATTTTCACTAAGCGCCACACAAACGATGCGAATTCCTTATGGCTGCGAACGGGAAAGGAAACGACTTTCGAACAGCTTAAGTAAAACGGGGGTCAGGACGTAGGTCTGTAGCTGAAGAGTTTTTGGCATTCTGAGCGGAGAAAACCACCGGTGACGGGGATGTGGTGATTGCCTTTTTCGAAGACGTAACGGCAGGAGATTAAGCAGGCTCGCCACTTGTAGACGTCCGTGCCGTGCTTGCTGCCGTACGCAGCGATGTCTTCCTGGGAAACGCCGTAGACGACCGCGCCGATTCTTGACCAGACGCAGGCGCCGGCGCACATGGCGCAGGGCTCGTGCGTGGAGTAGAGAACGAAGTCGGGCAGGTAGCGGCCATAGCCGCTTGAAACATATTTCAGCGTTTCCAACTCCACGTGCTTGATGCTCGATCCGGAGGTTTTTACGCGATTGCCCGCGTTGGCGATGACCACTTCACGCTTGCCGACGAGACGCGTGATGACGGCGCCAATGGGATAGTCGCCTCGATCGCCGGCGCGCTTGGCTTCGGCGATAGCCAGTTCCATGAATTTCGCTCGCGGTTTATAGGAAGCGGGAATCATTTAGATAGATTATATCCGTTTGTCGCGAGCGTTTCTCAGGATAGCTGTTAGTTTGCAGCATCGGCGTTTGAGGTCCGAAGATCGCCGGCTCCAGCGCGTGATGTCGCCAACCGCGCGCGATGAAAGCGCCGATTCCCTTCGTCTTTCATCGAATCAGACTTCACGTCTTGAAAATCGCTGTTATCTCACGGGCGCTTGCGGCCTCAACCGCAAAGGTAAAGGTGCCGCGCTCTTGCATCTCGCGTGCGGCGCGAAGGAAAGCGCCAAGAGCAGCACGACATAATGAGCTGCCTACGCTTACGCGCTTCACACCAATCGCCGAGAGCTCAGCCAGGCTCAACTGAACTCCTTGTAATCCCATCACCACATTCACTGGACGATCCAAAGATCTGGTAATCGCCACGATGTCATCCTTCGTGGATAGACCAGGCGCGTAGAGAACATCGGCACCTGCTTCCTGATACGCCTGTAGTCGCGCGATCGTGTCTCTGAGGTCCGGCCGGCCGTGCAGGTAATTCTCCGCTCGCGCGGTGAGTGTAAAGGGAAAAGCAAGCGAACGCGCCGCCACGGCTGCCGCGCGAACTCGATCAGCTGCGTGATGCATTTCATAGATTGGATTATCCGGGCGTCCGGTGGCATCTTCGATTGAGCCTCCGACGACACCCGCGGCCGCCGCACGCCGGATCGTCTCGGCTGCGTCTTCGGGCGCGTCCCCGAAACCGTTTTCAAGATCGGCGCTGACGGGCAGGCTAGTAGCTGACGCGATCGCGGATGCATTCACCAACGTCTCCTCTCGGCCAAGAGTACCGTCGCGCTTCCCGATGGAAAACGCGTAACCCATGCTAGTTGTGGCGAGCGCTTCAAACCCAAGGTGTGCGAGTAAACGCGCACTGCCTAAGTCCCACGGATTAGGAATGATGAAAGCGCCATCACGCTCATGAAGCGCGCGAAACGCCCTTCCTTTTTCAACCATCTCGGCGCTGCTAGTCGTCATCTATCTGCTCCTCGACTTAGCTTAACCACAAAACGCAGGGTGAGAAAGGGATGGCTCCTCCGCGCGACTCGGTTGCAGCGCTTGCGCCGATATCGCGACGCCTGTATTGTTGGCTGCTCTTATCGCGCATAAACGCCGTCAAAAAGAAGGGAGCACTCCGGGGTGGAGACAGCGCCACAACTGCATTCGCAACAAGATGGATATGGATTGCGGCGCGAAGCGCTCTCGCCGATGGAGACGCTGGCGCAGTCGATCTCGACGATCGCTCCCACAGCAACGCCTGTCGCTACCATTCCGCTTGTGTGCGCGCTCGCCGGAAACGGCACGTGGCTCGCGTACGTGCTGGCGACAGTAGCGATCTTGCTCGTCGCGCTGTGCATTGGGCGCTTCGCGCGCTATTCCGCGTCACCAGGATCTCTGTATAGCTATGCGTCTCTGATTTTGCCGCCGTGGCTCGGAGCCATCGCCGCATGGAGCCTTTTGCTTGCGTACGTTGCGACGGGTTCGAGTGTTATTGGCGGGTTCTATCATTACGCCAAACTTCTGCTGCACGTCACGCATGCGCCCGCGGCCTCGGCAGTGGTGTTTGCTCTACTTGTCACCGGCATTTCCATGTTGATCGCATGGCGCGACGTGAAGATTTCGGCGCGGCTGATGCTGTGGATCGAAGCGACATCCGTGACGGGCATCCTCGTGGTGGTTGCGCTTGTGCTCTTGCGGCACGGGCAGCATTTGGATTGGATTCAACTGCACTTGACCGGCGTGACGGGCAGCGGCTTGCGGCTCGGGCTTGTACTCGCACTCTTTAGCTTTGTTGGCTTTGAGAGTGCGACGACATTGGGCAGCGAGGCACGCAATCCGTTGAAGACAATTCCGCGGGCGGTGATTCTGAGTGCCGTGTTCGCGGGCGCCATGTTCACGTTCTGCGCGTACGCCGAAGTGCTGGGCTTTAGTGTCGCGGGTCAGGATTTGGGAACGAGCCCGGCCCCGTTTCGTGTGTTATCGGAAGTAGGCGGCGTGCCCTGGCTCGGTCTGCTGATTGATATTGGAGCGCTGATCAGCATGTTCGCGGCAACTCTGGCTTGCATTACTGCGGCCGCACGCGTGCTGTTGCTGATGGCGCACGGCGGCATCGCGCATGGCTCGCTGCGCTCGACTCACGTCCGCAATGAGACGCCGAGCCGCGCGATCATCGTGACTGGCTTAGCTGCCGTGCTTCCGGTGGCTGTATTAGCGGCGCGAGGCGCGAGCGGGCTCGATGTTTATGGCTGGCTCGGGTCGCTCGCGACCTACGGATTCATCGTGGCGTACGCGCTCGTCTCGATGGCGCTGCCGCGATACCTGAGCGCGCATGGCAATGTGCGTCACGTGCGGCTATCAATTCGAATTCTCTCGTGGCTGGCCTGCGCCGCGATGCTGCTCGCGCTGGTTGGCAATCTCTATCCCGTGCCGGAGGGGCCCTACGGCAAGCTGCCTTATATCTATCTCGTGTATTTGGGCGCCGGGATGCTTTGGTTCGTGTGGAATGCTCGAACCAAAAACATTCCCGCGCCGAAATAACAGCCAGCCAACTTGATCTGTAATTTCACGGAGGCGTGGGCTGTGGATAACTTTCAGCCTGTGGATAACTTCCGATTCATGCGCTTGACACTTCCAGATTTAAAAAATAGATTCTGCCCATCCAAATAATCCGTTTCGGTTCCTGAATCACTCGAAATACTCTGACGCAACTTTTTTCGTTCTGAAATTCGGAACAATTGCAAATTCTAGGAGCCGTGCCGAATAATGAAAACCTTTCGACGTTGCGTTTTCGCCGTCGCCGCAGTTCTCGCAGCCCTCGCCACACTCACATTCGCCGCGCACGCGCAGCAAACACTCGGTGGCATAACCGGCACGGTGACAGATAACACCGGCGGAGTGCTTCCACACACCACGGTGACGCTGGTTGGAGACCAGACGCAATTGACGCGAACGGTGGTGACCAACGACGAGGGATTCTATCTGTTCGTTGATCTGCCCATCGGGACGTACACGCTCAAATTCACGCACGAAGGATTTCAGACGGAGGATATTCCATCCATCGCTGTGCAGGCGAATCGCACCATGACTGTGAATACCGGACTGAAAGTCGGCGCGGTGACCACGACCGTCACCGTGCAGGTAAATCCGCTTGTGAATGCGGTGGATACGACAAACGGCTACGTGCTCGACAAGCAGCAGTTCGAAGCCATACCGCTGCCGACAGGAAGCTTCACGGGCGTGGCGATTCTCTCGCCGGGCGTCAACGCGGAGCTGCCTACCGGTACAGGCGTGAACGCCGGCTTGGGCAATCAGCCGATTTGGGCGAATGGGCAGCGGGATACCAGCAATACTTTCCTGCTCAACGGAGTTGACGCCAGCAACTTATTCAACGGCAAGAGCACGAGCCAGGTCCCATCGGGCCGGCTCGTCAACAACACGGGTGTCGCCAACGCTTCCAATTCGACGGCCGAAATTGTCCAGAGCTCGGCGGCTCCGTACTTGGCCGTCGGACAGGCATTGCCGACGCCGGCGCCCGAAACCGTTCAAGAGTTTCGCGTGAACACGTCGATGTACGACGCGGGACAAGGCTCGACGAGCGGCGCGCACATCGACATGAGCACGTCCTCAGGCACCAACAATATTCACGGCAGCCTTTATGGCCACCGCGGCACGGATTGGCTGAATGCTGCGCCGTATTTCTACAATGCTGATCCGAATATTCCCGCGAGCGAAAAAGTTCCTGAACTGCATCGCTACACGGCTGGCGGAACGCTGGGCGGTCCCATCATCAAGAACAAACTATTTGGGTATCTGTCCTACCAGCACGTTCACGCTTCGGATTTGGAAATAGGAGCGATACGCGGGGTTGTGCCCTTCGGGCTTACCGACGACAATCGCACCCCTGCGGGGCTCGCTGCCATCTCAAACGCGAATTTCTTCTCGTCCGTCAATCCCATCGTTGGAACGGCGCTGAACGACATCAGTCCTGTCGCGTATGCCTTATTGAACTACAAGCTGCCGAACGGCCAATACATGTTCCCTTCGGCTAACCCCAATTTCTCTCCGACAATCACTTTCCCGGAGAACTATTTCACGACGCAGCCGGCGTTTTTCAAATCCGATCAGGCCGTGGCAAATCTCGATTTTTTGGCGACACCAAACGATACGCTGTCGCTGAAGTATTACTATCAGCACGACCCGACGATCGCGCCGTTCGCATACTCCTTCGTCGAAGGATTTACGCAACACTTGGACGCGGGCAGCCAGGTAGCGTCAGTCACCAATACCCAAACGCTGACGCCCAATCTCAACGTCGCGGAAGTTTTCGGATTCATTCGAGAAAAAATTTACAGCACGATTTCGCAGCCCTTCACTCCTGCGGATCTGGGGATCAACGAGTTCGGTTCCACGTATTTTCCCGGCATCACGATTGTTGATGATCTCGGGAACTTTTCACCATCGAACACAGGCGAGGTTTTCAACGCTGGGATGAGCATCGGGATGGGCGCGGCGTCACAAGGCGCTTTCACCGGAATTTTTCAGAATCGGTTCATGCCGTCGGCCGAAGCTGTGTGGATTCACAGCAAACACACCGTCACGTTCGGCGGAAGTTTTTCGCACACGCAACTCAACACCCGCGATGAACGCACGAATAAAGGCATAATCGGATTCGCGGATTTCTCGCAATTCCTTCAGGGATTGGACACGCCGTACTCGTCGAACGGCTTCATCGCATCATCCTATCTGCAAGGCGACGCCAACCGCTACTACCGCACCAACGAAACGGGCGAATACGTCCAGGACAAGTTTCAGATCCGTCCGAATCTCAGCGTGAGTGCGGGCCTTCGATTCGACTATCACGGAGGTTTCAAGGAGAAGTACGGGCGGCTTTACAACTTTGATCCAAGTCAATACGACTACAACGCATCGATGGATCAAATCGTCTCGAACGGATTCATCATTGCCGCGAACAACAAGGATTTTCCGTCCAAGGGCGTGAGTGATTCGACGCTCACCGGGCGGCAGTGGGGTTTGGCTCCCCGCATCGGAATGGCGTGGAGTCCGAAGAGATTTAACGACAAGCTGGTCGTTCGCGCCGGCTGGGGGATGTACTACGATCGCGGCGAGCTCTTCACATATCTCTCTCCAGGATTCGCGGCTGGGCTTATTCCGGGCGGCCCGTTTGGCGTGAATCAATCTCCACCGTGGGTGAATTCGCAGGTTTGCACCACAATCGGTACTTTCTATGAAGGTTTCGTTCCAACGTGCGATCCAAATTTTCCTACAGGCGGATCATTTTCGAATCCGTGGGGAGCTATGCCTCAAACCCCTCCGACCGGCGACCCGTCCAAGCTTGTCCTGCCAAACGCGGCGGCAATTGAAGGCGGGGCTCAGCTTTTTTCTTTTGCCGACTACAACCGGAACAACAAGCTTCCTTACACCATGAACGAGACGTTTGATATTCAGTGGCAGCCGCGTCGCGACCTTGCCTTTGACATCGGCTACGTCGGCAACCTCGGCCGCCATGAAGTGGTTCCGATTCCATTTAACCAGGCCGGCATCGCGACGCCTTCCAATCCAATTCATGGACAAAACTACACGTACGGCTACGTCGTCCAAGCGCCTCCCGGCTGCAATCCTTCGCTGAATCCCGCGGGCTGCTCCTACACGCCTACGTGCAATCAGACTGCGGACTCCGGCTGCTTGCCCATGGGACTTCCAGATGGAACTTCGATGCTCGAAACGTATGAAGGCGGGAACATTGATCTGCGCGTTCCGTATATCGGTTATTCATCCGAGTCGGAGTCGTACTCGACGGTAGGAATTTCGACTTACAACGCCCTCCAGGCCCATGTGGAAAAGCGAATGAATCACGGCCTCCAAGTTGGCTTCTCGTACACCTACTCCCGGGCGACGGATGAGCAGAGCGCGATGGGACTCTTCTATAACGGCAATAACCCGCTTGATCTGCATTCGGCCTACGGGCTCTCGGACTTCGACCGGACGAATGTGATTAATTTCACCTATCTCTACCAACTGCCAAATTTCTACTCGACGAATTCGCTTAAGGGAAGGTTCACCGACGGCTGGGGAGTCGCGGGTCTGACCGTGCTACAAAGCGGCCAGCCGTACAGCGTGATAGATTACAGCGGCGCGGTCGGCAGCATTTTTTACGGCGTTTCAGACGGCATTACGAATCCGGTCGTACCTCTCGCGCCCGGTTGCACGGCCAAAAGCGCGCGCACCGGGGCGTCCGGCGCGGGAAGCACTCCGGCACTCAACGCCGCATGCTTCACACTGCCGCTGCTCAGTCCCAGCAGTTTGAACGACGCAATTCCGCCGGGAGATACGTATGAAACTAACTTCATCCAAC
>JBAPOP010000115.1:0-43168 GCA_049279675.1 Candidatus Acidiferrales bacterium | reverse complement strand
AGCCAGGCCTGGGTGCTCTACGCCGCCGAATTACATGACGAAGCCGTGCGCATGGTCAGGAAGGCCATCGAGCGCAGGCGCGACTGCGAGGGCGCGTACTACCTGCTCTGCCGCTCGCTGTTCGCTGCAGGGCGCCATCAGGAAGTTCTCGACGTCGCAGAATCCGCGATCGAAGCAAGCGGTGAAGACTACAACGTATATGTCCCCATCCTGAACTCTCTTGCCGTGCTAGGCAAGCACGACGCCTTGCGCGACATGACACAGCGAAGTACGGCGGTACTCGAAAACCACCTGAAGCAAGTACCCGAGGATCCACGGGCGCGCGTGCTGCTCGGCGCATTTTTCGCCGAATTGGGAAGGGAAGAAGATGCGTTGCGTGAACTCAACTTAGCTCTCACCTTGCGCGCCAACGAAGCCTCGATTCTTTACAATGCGGCTTGCGCGTATTGCATTCTGAAGAGAAAGCCGGAGGCTCTGGACGCCCTTCGCAAGGCTTGGGAAGCTGGCTTTCATGATGCCACGTGGGCGCGCCGCGACCAGGGACTCGCCATCCTTCACGGCGACCCGGAATTTGAGCGCCTCTACCCTGAAAAGCCCGCCTCACCATCCGCCTCTGGCTCCTCCCGCTAACTCGCCTCAATTTGTTCAGCCAACCACCGCGAGTCCAGCTAGCGGCCGACAAGTATGAACGCCGCGCAGTAGTAAGGCAGGCCCGCCAAAATAATTGCATTTAGGATCAGCCCAGCCCTGGCGCGAAATCGAATGCCTCTCGTATCCAGTCGGTGAGCGGCTCCTCGATTTGGTCAGCGTGAACAAGCTTGAACAGGTTGCAATACCTCGCTTTCTTGGTAGGGCCATGCATGGATGTGAGCCCTTCGATTTCGCGGGGAAGGAAGATCCACACTTCGAGAAATGTCTTCTTCGGCCTCACAAAGATGTAGCAGACCTTCCTTGCAAACATGATCGAAAGGGCAGAAGCATAGATGCGCTGAGGGCCGAGACCTGCGGCAAAGGCACGTAGCTTTTCCCATGCATCACGAAGATCCTCATTCAATCCGTCAACTAGTTCTGCTTCGGTGAAGGCCCTTCCATGCTGAGCTTCCAAATGGAGAGTGACCGAGCCTTTTGCATTCGAGGGACCGGAGCGAGACTTCGGGGGAGGAGAGTTCTTCGCCGGGGATTTGGACTTTTTCGAAGTCTTAGTTTTGTTGAGACCTTTTTTTCTCGCACTCAATGTTCTTGCCCGCCCGCTTCAAGGTTTAGAACTTGGAGTCCCTTCCTTCGGGTTCAGATGCAATACAATAAACGATGCTGTGCCGTAGACAATCTTTTTTCGGAGCCCGGAGGCCCCTGCTTCCGGGTCCAATCGCGATGAACGAGAAACAATCGCTTTGAGGTTCAAAACCTGGGCGGGTGGCGCAGCCTTCGGCTCGAATTTCCTTTTCCACATAACGCGAACGGACGCAGGGTGCCAATCGTTGGGCACAACGATCTAGAATTTAAACAGGCTGGTGCTCCGCTACGGTCACGCGATCGCGTCCCTCGGCCTTTGATTGGTAGAGACACTGGTCCGCAATGTGCAGCAACTCCTCCGCCGTTTGCCCGTGCTCCGTGAACGCCGCGATCCCTACGGAAATCGTCACGCGGTCCAGCACCTGCCCGCGGTATCGAATCTCAAGCTTTTTCAACCCTTCGCGCAACGCTGCCGTTCGCTTCTTCGCGTCCTCCGCCGAAGATTCCGGCAAAATCACCGCAAACTCCTCGCCGCCGTATCGGCAAATAATATCGTCGCTGCGGAAGTGCTTGCGAAACGCATCCGCCATCTCGCGAAGCACCGCGTCGCCCGCGTCATGTCCGAACGTGTCGTTGAATTTCTTGAAATGATCCAGATCCAAAAACACGACCGCCACCGACTGTTTTTTTCGTTTGGCTCGGTGCAATTCCCGATCGAGCGATTCCTGCATGAACCGCCGGTTGAACAATCCCGTTAGAGGATCTCGAATGGATTGGTCGCGCAGCTTTTCCGCCAACCGCAGGCTCGCCAACGAAAGCGCCACCTGACCCGCTACCGTCGTCGCCAAGCTTTGCTGAGATTCACGCAGAGATTCCGCCGGCTCCCCGCCTCCCGTGTTCTCATTACGATCGAACTGCAGGTGCAAAATCCCCAGCGTATCTCCCTGTGCCACCATCGGCACGCACAAGTAGCTTGCGTCCACTGGTTCTTTCAAATGCGCGCACGCAACGCTCGTGATCGGATACTCGCTCCAACTCGGTTGCCCTCGACGAAGCGCCCAACACGTTTCCGGCGAAAATACAGCCTCCGACGCGCAGGGATGTCCCCAAGCCGCCGACAAATCCAGCACGCTCCGCGATGCCTTGAATACGTAGAGCGCGCCCGCTGTCGCATCCGGAAATAGTTTCTTCGCCGACTGCGCTATAACTCCGTAAGCCTCCTGGATCGTCAAGCAGCACTGCAGCAAAGCCCCCATTTCATTAATCAGCGTCATCTGCATCGTGCGCAGTCCCAACTCATTCACTAACTGGCTCAACGAACTTTCATGTTTCTTTGCGTCCTCCGCGGCGCGCACCTGGTCGGAGATGTCCCTGTACATCATGTAATTTCCCTGTATCCGGCCCTCAACCGTCAGCGGCACTGCATTCAATTGCACGTCGAGCAGTACTCCGTCCTTGCGCTTCCGCCGAACGTGTTTCTGCACCGGCCTCCCCGCCGCGACCTCTGCGGTAATGTCGCTCGTCTCTTCCGGCGGAGCGCCAGGATAGTCAATTAAATTGTCCAGGTCGTGGCCCGTGATCTCGTCTCTGCGAAGTTGGAACAGCTTTTCGAAGGCATCATTGCATAAGCGTATTGCGCCGCCTGGATCCTGCGCCACGATGCCGATCGGGCTGTTTTCAATCAGCGCGTTCATGTAAATCGTTCGCTCTTCCAGAATCCTTGCGAGCCGATGCCTTTCGCTCACCGCCGAGCCCAGCATGAGTCCCGTAGCCGAGACCACGAGCATCAACAGTCCGACTTTCAGCAGGCTATAGTCGCTCGGTGGGAAGATATGCAGCGCCGCAACTATTCCGAAATTCAATAGCAGCAAGCCTGTCACGGCGCGCTTAATTCCATGTCTCATCGCGATCCAAATGACCGGAACGAACGCGAGGTAGTAGAGTTGCAATCGCTCGACCGGACCTCCGAACATCACCCAGAGCATTCCAATTATCGCCGTGAGTTGCCCGAGCGCTTCCGTCAGCCGGCCGAAATGCACGCTAGTTGCTTTCGTCTTCTTTTCGACGCCGGGCGCGCGATCTTCCGGTTCACTCATCTCCACTTTCCGCCGAACCCACGGAAGAATGTGAACCAGCAGGAATGGCGCGAACCCCAGCAGCGCGATCGCGTCTCCCATAAACCAACTGAGTGCCGACGACCAGTATTGGCCCCAGGTGATGGTGTGGTCGGCTACCAGCGATAGCACCCCCGCTGCCGTCGAGCCAGCCGCTGCAACCAACGACACCGTGACGTAGCGCATCACGTCACGCCGCCGTCGTAGTCCCGGATCGATTCGCATCGGGCCGCGCAGTACATAAGCCGCCGCTGCATAGCAAGCCACTGACGCTAGCGGCGCAATTGTCTCGCCCTTAGAGAGCCACGGCTGGTGGTAAATCAGCGCCCCAGCCAGCACACCCGCAAACACCGCCAGGGGCGCGTACCACGGGCTAACGCCCAGCATCAGCGCCAAAATCAGACCTGTCGCCGGATACCACACGGTGAATCCGAGCTTCGACACCATTATGATTTCGGGGTGGTTTAAAGAAATGTAAAGCAGGACAAACCCTACGGAGAAAACGAGATGCGCGAGAATTCGCTGCCGATTCAGGATCAACCACGCGGTCCCAGCAGCTTTTCCCGGTTCCTTCTCGCGATCCTTGTTCGACAGCATTTACGCCAGCACACTATTCAGGGGGAGCAAAGCCCCGCGACCGCCCCCGGAACCTGAAGCCTACTCAATAGCTTACCACGCCGCTCGCTCTCGTCTTTTTTATCAATTCATTGATTGCGTAATCCTTCAATACCCGGTGCGGTTCTTCGGGTGTGCGACATGCGGAACGAAATCAAAACTCAGCGGATCTCGATTCAAGCGAAAGAAAGTCAAGAACCGCACCCTCAGACGTCAAAGGGCTGCGGCACCCCGCAGTCAACATCGAATCCGATTCAAATTTAGGGTGCGCCACGCGCCGACGTTGGTTCTGAATCGGTCGAGGCAGGCCCCTGTCGTGGAGAGAGTTCGGTGTACTTGGCATACATAGTTTTGAACACGTCGAGGCGTTGTCCCACCAAACGAACGGTGATTTGCTCGCTGTAATGCATCTCGGTCACAGAAATAGCCGACGCGGAAGCCATCACTCGAAGAGATAAAGACCCTGGTTCGTCGTGAAGATCAATCAGCGCGACCATGGTGCGCTCACTGAGACTCGTGCTGGCGTCGGTCCATACAGGGCTAGCTGAATACAATCGTCCGTCAACATTAATTGAAAGCGTTGCCTTCCGGTTCACATCTAACGGTGAATGAATTTCAACTTTCAGAGCCGCATGCTTGTTATTTTTATCGAGCGATTGAACCAGAACCGGGAAGACGCGCCAGTATACGAGCGACGCATTTTGCGAGCGAACACGGTCAGCCGTCTTCGGGGAAAAAACTGTGGCGCTGTTGGGAGCGTCAGTTTCCGCTGTGATGTCCTGCGCCCGCGCCGTGCAGCCGATTGAAAGCAAGAGAGCGATCGCGAAAAAGGGCGTCTTCATTTGCCTTCCTTGTCGTTACGAGTCCTTTTTCTATTTCTGCGTATAGATTAGGGCCAATGACGGCGTTTGACCTACCCGCTTCCGGATTCAGTGATTAAAGATGCACCGCTGATCGAAGAAGACATTTTTCCAACAATCGGAATGGTGAATACGATTTTGCGATTGACGGCAAGGAATAACTGCCATAGAAATGCCGGTCAGACTGCCGGTACAGTTTGATTCTCCAGGCGGAAGCTCCGGACAAACGATCCTCGGAGGAGGCTGCATGGCTTCAGTTATTGGCTTTGGCGGCGTATTTTTGCGAGCGAATGATCCAAAAGCTATGTACCAGTGGTTCGAGCGGCATCTCGGTCTGGTGAAGTCCGGCGGATCTTTCGAGTTTCCTGCCTCAACGCAACGCCCTCAGGTGATCTTCGCCCTTTTCAAACAAGACAATGCGTACTTTCCTCCGGTACAGAAGGCGATGCTCAATCTCCAGGTGGACGACCTGGATGGTGTGCTGGATCGTCTGATAGCCGAAGGTGTCACCGTCGATCCAAAACGCGAAAGCTATGACTTCGGAAAGTTTGGCTGGATCACCGATCCGGAAGGAAATCGTGTCGAGCTTTGGCAGCCCATCGCAAATGACTGATGCCGATCCGACGAGATAGGCCGACATAAGCCGGCTTGTCGAAGTAAGACTCAACTGGGCGGGTGGAGCAGCTTTACTCTCGTCTTTTCCTCTCACTAATCACGTGAACCGACGGACGGTACCATTGCGGTATTTCATCGAGTACTGATTCGATGCGTCGGGTGGCGGGTGCCGCATCCCTTTGATTTGTAAGGGTGCGGTTCTTCGGGTGTGCAACATGCGGAATAAACTGGTTCGGATTTATGGCCAGGGGCATCTGCACTTCGTTACGTTTAGCTGTTATCGGAGGCAAGCCCTGCTCGGAAGGATTCGGACTCGGAACTTATTTGTGGTCGTGCTGGGCGAGGTTCGTAGGCGATACGAATTTCGTCTAGTGGGTTTCGTGGTGATGCCCGAGCATGTTCATCTGCTGATGAGCGAGCCGAAGAAGGGAAATCCATCGAAGGTGATTCAGGCGTTGAAGCAGACCGTGTCAAGCAGACTGCGGATCGAGAGCAGGCGGGAGATCGCGGGAAATCAACCGTCACTGAGTTTTGGGAGTGAGGAATCTGATCCACATTTTTGGCAGCACCGCTTTTATGATTTTAATGTGTGGAGCGACAAGAAAAAAATCGAGAAGCTGGAATATATGCACCAGAATCCGGTGAAACGCGGATTGGTGCGAGACCCAAAGGACTGGCCGTGGAGCAGCTTCGGTTTCTATGCAGGACGCGACGATGGATTCCAGATGATCGACGTGATGTGAGTTCGAGACTCTGCCGACTTCAGTTCAAACGAAGAAAAGTCAAAAACCGCACCCTTGGAAAGCAAAGGGATGCGGCACCCCACAGTCAATATCGAACCCAATTCAAATTTAGCGTACGCCGCCCGCCAAAGTCCCGCAACCCGGAATTCCGTTTCAAATTGAGGCATCTCCGTTCCCGGGATACAATCCCGCTGTGGCGGAACTGCGGATGAACGCTTTCGCGATATTCGGACTCAGCACATTAATGAGCTTTGTCAGTTCTGTGGTGATCGCGCAGCTCTTTGCCTGGCCGCGGCTGCGAATGATGAACCGCGATCAGGCGCTCCTTGTGTTGGTGGCGCCCCATATGTTTCTCCGTTTCATCGGTCTCAGCTTTTTGGTTCCAGGGGTTGTCTCCTCGTCGCTGCCGGCAGCCTTCGCGGTTCCTGCCGCGTATGGAGATTTTGTCGCTGGTATCCTTGCCATCGCCGCGACGATCGCGCTTTCACGACGGGCATCATGGGCCGCGGCACTCGTCTGGCTGTTTAACATTTGGGGCGCGGCGGATTTTATATTTGCGATTGTTCAAGCCCTACGGTTTCACATTGATGCCGGCGCGCTGGGAGCCGCATTTTTCATTCCAACGGCGATCGTGCCGCCCCTGCTGGTCACCCATGCTCTGATCTTTAGAGTACTCGTCGGGCGAGTTCCCGTCGGGGGAGTTCTCGTCCGGCCGAATTGAACTTGTCGGCAGGCGCGTCCCGGTTCATCGGAGACGGATCGCACAAGGCAGTGGCGGCGGGTGGCGCGGCTCTGGCCTCGTCTTTTCTTCTCGGCATAACGTGAACGGGCACATAACACCACTCCGGTATCTCATCAAATAGTGACTTCGATAGGGCGGCTACGGGGTGCCGCATCCCTTTGGTTTGTAAGGGTGCGGTTCTTAAGGTGTGTGACGTGCGGAATAGTTCAAGACTCTGCGGATTTCAGTTCAAACGAAAGAAAGTCGAGAACCGCACCCTTGGACGTCAAAGGGCTGCGGCACCCGACAGTCAACATCGAATCCAATTCTGTGTTGGTTCAGCCTGAAATGGAGGAGTAACGATTTCCGTTAGTGAGTATTCCGTCCCTCGGGCGGGGATTTTCAAGGCATCGATACAACCACCAGGCTATCCCTCAGCATGGTTGCGTCCCCGCAGAGCCCGCTTCCGTTTCGCCCGGCCAGATCATTGTAGCTCCACCACGTCCATCCGTCTCAACTTCCGGGTAGCCCGTCATCTTAAACTTCCTACGCTTCACGCTTCTCATGGTAACGTCGGCTTCGTGATCCTGACTAAAGACGAACTCATCCACGCGCTTCAGAACGAAGTACGCATTCTGCTCCACCTGATTTCGAAGGTCGATCCGGCCACACTCGATTACCGTCTGTCGCCCAAGCAGCGCAGCTTGCTGGAACTGCTCCAGTACCTGGTGTTCATGCCGGAGGTCCACATGCGCGCCGCGTTGGCGGACAGCTTCAGCCTCGACGGCTTTCAGACGGCCTGGCAGGCCGGAGAGGCCACGGCAAAAGCCATGAACCTCGCGCAAATCACCGAGGCAATCGGGCGGCAGCGCGCGTTGATCGAGGAATTGTTGAGCCCCTGCTCCGACGCCGATCTTCGCGCGCAAATCGAAATGTTCGGGAACAGGGCCAGCCGCGGGTCGATGCTGGTTCTGCTCGTGCTGTCTCATTACGCCGCCTATCGCATGCAGTTGTTCCTGTATCTGAAGGCCGCCGGTCGCGCAGAGCTGAGCACCTTCAACCTTTGGCTCGGCGCGGACGCGCTGCCATGATGAGTAGGCATGCGCAAACCCCAGCATCTGCCGCGCGCCATCAAGCGCGAGGTGTTGCCCAACGGCGTTCGCGTGATCGGGCATACTCCGAGCGAGTGGTCGGCCAACCGCAAGTAATCCGTTTCATCCGTCACGCGGCCCGCTGGCGGCGATTCTTCCGGTGTTCCCTCGCCGCTTCCAACTTTCGATCCCGCTCGGCCTGAATATCCTGCTGATGCCCGGCGAGCATGTCCTTCGGCGTGATGTAGCCGATGGCGCTGTTCAGACGAACGTTGTTGTAATGCTCGACGTAACCCTTAACCAGACGCCGCGCATCTTCCAGCGACAGAGGCGTGCCAGGGCGAATGCACTCCCCTTTGAGTGATTTGTGCCAACGTTCGATTTTGCCGTTTGATTGCGGGTAATACGGTGAAGTCCTGACGTGCGTCATGCCCGAGATCCGAATGAACTCCTTGAAGTCCTTGGCGATGAACTGGGGTCCATTGTCGGAAATGATCCGCGGTTTAATGCTGGGATCCTGCTCTTTGGCACGTTCCAGAACGATCTCGATGTCAGCCTCGGTCATCCGCTCGCGAAGATCCCAATGAACCAGGAAACGGCTGTAGCCGTCCAGGATGCTGCACAGGTAGTAGAACGTCGCGCAAACGTTCAGGTAGGAAACATCAATGTGCCAATGCTGGTGCGGCTGCGGCGGTTGTTCAAAGGCAGTTCCTTTCTTCGAGGGCTTCCCGTTCCACTTCCGCAGCAGTCCCGCCCGACTCAGCATCCGCCACACGCTGGCCGGACTCACCGCCACGATTCGGCGTCCAGCATCATGAACGTCAGCCGTCGGTAGCCCTCCAACGGATTCTTCAGATGGAACGCTATAATCGCCTGCTTTTCCCAATCATCCAGCCAAAAGTCCCGGGGAACCAGCCGTTGTGCTCATTCACCTCGCCGTACCGCTCGCGCCAGCCGTAGAACTTGCTGGCCGTGATGTCGAGCCACCCGATGAACCGCCCGGCGCCGATCTCAGTCTGTTCAGACCAGCGCCGGACGAAATTCACGATCTGGTCCCGCGTATCATGCGGAACCCAGACCCGGGTCAGAGTTCCCCAACTCTTTTTTTTAGGGCAACATGTTCCGCCATCAGTTCGGCAAAAACCTCATCCTTCGTCTGGATCTTCCTTTTCAGATGGGCGATGCGTTCCTGTTCGGCCTGATGGTTGGTCCGTCCTCGCTGCTGAAAAGCCGCGGCTCCGTTCTCGAAGAACTCCTTCTGCCAGCGGTAGAACACGGTTGGCTGGAGCCCCAGCTCGTCACACAGATCCGAGATCGGTACCGCTTCCACCAAATGCCTCCTCAGAATGGCCACTTTCTCTTCCGGCGTGTAGTGCTTCCGTTGCTTTTTCATGTGTTCGCTCCGTTATCTTAACGGATGAACGCTTTCTCCATTTCCAGCTGAGGCAGGACAATTCAAGTTCGGGTGTGCTACCCGCCAAGGCGAAATTGACTTCATAGACGTCCGCTTTTTGCGAAACATCGCGATCCTCCACTTTGGTGCAGATAGAAGGGGCGTCACAAAAGTCTATTCGCAAGACGTTGTAAATAATCGGCATCGCTCTCGCCATTAAATGTTTCGATGTATTTCTGAGGATTTTGAAAGTGTACCGAGAATTTTTTATCTTCCTCAGTCACTAATTTTGTTCGCCGAAGGATTTCCATCCGTACTAAGTTGGCATCAGATAATACAGTTTCGGCGTCCTTCTCTGACGCAACAAACAGGCGATTCCTCTTATCTTGCAGTTCCTTAATCGTCTCCGCATCCCTCGTTTTTGCAAGGGATTCCTTATAAATCTCGTCCTGACTTCTATAGCTAAGCGACAATGGTCGGATTCGTGTAACCAAATTATTCGCAATCGCAGACAACGAAGCATTCGAAATGCTCGACAATGCGATGCTTCGCACAACCGAAGCCACTTGGTTACTACTAAAATTTCGGGGTGGACGATTGATGAAGTCAACCACCTCATCTAGCTTGGTCTGAATGCCAGCATTTTGTTCTTGCAACGATCTCCCCTGTCGGGCGGCTTCGATTCGAATGTCCGCCTGTTCCTTGATGTTTCGGCTGGCTTGCCAATAATTCGTGCGGACCAACAGAACGCTTATGATTAGCAGGGAGAATCCATATAGCCACTTCAGAAGCTTTTCTTCTTTCCCCAGGGGGCGAATTGCTATCACAATTCCCATGACTCCCAGGACAGTAGTTAGGATCACGGAGGTGGTTTGAAGAACAAGGTCTGGATTCATTAAACCGAATCATAGCATCCGGAACGCAAGGCGACTCTCCGGACGTGGTAAACCCGTCGAGGGGACAATCTACGCTCTGCAGTTACTGACCTGCTCGCCGAAATTTAGTCCAGCCAAAAGTTAGCTTCTCCGGGTATAAGACCACGAGAGGAGAAGCGCCATGAAAGGAAGGCGGGTGGCCAAGCTTTAGATGTTAGGGGTGCCGCATGCTTCGAGGTGTGAAGCGTGCAGGCTTTGACGTTTGATTCTTGAATTCGCCTCGGCGGGCGGCCCAGCTTCGCGTTGGCTCTCAGTGCACTCCGCGTTCGTGCGCGGCGAATAAGTTTGGCGCTAGCCGACGCAGTTTGCGTCGATTGCAGCGCGACTGCGGCTACAATGTGGGCTCCAATGAACAGACGCAGAGCCGAGCGAGCCGCCAACGTCGTCGTACATGCCGGATTCGTGCTTGCCGGAATCGTGACCACGCTTCTCGGTCCGATTTTGCCGATCTTGATCGCTCGATGGTCCTTGAGCGATGAGCACGCCGGATTATTCTTCACGCTGCAATTTCTCGGAAACATCGCGGGGATTCTTTCGCTCGGCGCTCTCATTTCGCGTCGCGGCTACGGCACAACGCTTGCCATCGGATTTGGTCTGATTGCCGCGGGAATTGCCGCGCTCAATTCTGGAAGCGAGCTTGCTGCATTGGCAGCGACAGCTCTCTTCGGCTACGGCCTCGGACTTACCCTCTCCGGAACAAATCTCTGGGTGGCCGATGTCGCGGGGCCGAAGAGAGCATCCGCGCTCAACATCGCAAATCTGGCGTGGGGAATCGGAGCGATTGCGTGTCCCGGACTCGTCCTGCTCTCATACCGCGGCGGCTGGTTCTCAATTTTTCTTTTCGGCGTAGCGGGATTCGCAGCACTCATCGCGGCGTCGCTTGCGCTGATGGATGTCGAGCCCCGTGCGCAGAAAACTTCGGACCCGGCTATCCCGCAGACTGAAATCAAAGTGCCAATTCAGATTGTGGCTGTGCTGGCCGCGCTCCTCTTCTTGTATATCGGAACGGAAACTTCGCTGAGCGGTTGGATCGCCGCGTTCGCCAAGCGAATGGGAACGAGCGCGGGAAGCCGCTTCGAACTCGCGCCGATGCTGTTCTGGGCCGGAATTCTCTCCGGCCGGGGACTTGCGCCGTTCATTCTTCGCCGGATGCGGGAGAAATCCGTTTTGCTGGCAGGTCTCGTGTTGGCGGGAGTCTGCAACGGAGCGTTGCTGTGGGTCTCAACGTTTCGCGAAGCCGCGGCGTGGGTGATTTTGAGCGGCTTCGGGCTGGCGTGTATCTATCCGCTGCTCGTCGCGAGCCTGGTTCGCCACTTCGGCGAGCAGATGAAGCGCGCGGCGAGCCGAATGTTCCTATTTGCGGCCTTCGGAGGAGCCACGATGCCCTGGGCCGTGGGCGCCATCTCGACGCACGCCGGAAATCTTCGAGTGGGATTGGTGCTGCCGCTGGTTTCCTGCATCGTGATGATCGGACTTTTGCCGCGCCTGCGGGAATAGCCGCGGCGGCTCGGCTTGGATGCCGGTTTTAGCCCTTCAAATGGTAGCTCTCGCCTACGAACTTACAGCGCCAATTTTCCGCGTTTCGGGCAATCAGTCTGCCGTGGCAACCGTAGGGCTCGCCGGCAGGCGGGCCGGCCTTTCAGTCTATTTCTCCGGAGCTTTCGCGGCGACCGCCGTCGCCGTGTGCGCCGGCGGCGTCATCTCCAGCGCCCAAATTGCCGCAGGACGCATGTACATCGACGCGCGATAATTTCCGTGCACGTCCCACGCTTCGGGCGTCCTGAACCAATATCCCTTGGTCTCGTATGACACGTGATAGAGGCCCCACGCCGTGCGGTACGCCTCGTCTTTCATACCGTCATCGAGCATCAGCGCCGCCACGCTAAACGTCGTGCCCGTCCACACTTCCTGTACCTGTTCGTTGCTGGTCAGCAGCGTCCCATCCGCCGCGATGCCGTTGACGGCTCCGAAGTTGCCGCCGCCGAATTTCATCACATTAAAATCAAAGATTT
Source organism: Candidatus Acidiferrales bacterium (assembly GCA_049279675.1). Lineage (GTDB taxonomy): Bacteria > Acidobacteriota > Terriglobia > Acidiferrales > UBA7541 > Palsa-147. The sequence goes on along the minus strand of JBAPOP010000115.1, from coordinate 30,836 downwards.
TTTTCAGCGACTTCATTTGCATTTCGCGCGGCACCAAATCGCCCAACCCCGTCATTCCTGCGTACCATTGGCCCGCGAGCATATCGGCCTGAACGTTCGTTTTGAACTGATCGCCCGTGTCGTAATTGAAGTATTCGCCATTCCAGAGTTTCGCGATGTATCCCTTCTGCGCTTTGTCGAACTGCTGGTGATATTGAGCGGCAGACGCGGTATCGCCCGCAGCCTTCGCCATTTCTTCCGATGCCCGCAGCGCAGCGAGCCACAGTCCGCCCGTATATGCGCTCACTCCGCTCACGACCCATTCATCGTAAGTCTGATCGGGGTAGCCGCCGTTTTCCGGGATGCCGCTGTCGCCGTCGAATTGCTGCAGATACGCCATGGCCTCTTTCACCGCCGGCCACGTGTCGCGTAGGAATTTCTCATCTTTGCCGCCAGTGAGCGCGTAATCGCGATACACCATCAGCACAAATTTCGGATTCAAGTCCTTCCAGCCGTTCGAGTCCTGCCAGTTGTACGCGTTTGGCAAATAAAACGGATCTTCGTACGGTGATCCTGAATCGTGAGGCAGCGCCCCTTTCGCCTTCCGCATTTTGAAAGCCATCGCCCGCGTGTGCACCATCTTCCAGACCCAAGTCTGCTGATCGGAATACTCGCGCGGAACGACGTCTGCGAATTGACGTAGCACTTGCTTATCAATTTCGGGCCAAAATTTCAGCAAGGGAACCGATCCATAAAAAAGAACGTCCAGCGTGTTGTAGTAGGGATAGTCGAAGCATTCCATAAATGCGAAGCTCGGAGGCGCGCCAGGATCCGATCCAACTGGCCGGCCCCACACCGAGCCGCCGTCGGTCAAAGTGTAGAGCTCGTTGAACAGCATGCCGCGATACCAGAGCGGTTTGCTTTCATCGCTGACGTACGGATTTTGCCAAGCCTCGATTTCATCGCGCCATTTATCGGAATTCAGAAGGCCGTCACGCGCGATTGCCCACGCGTTCTGTCCATTCGTGCCGTAAAAATCCGTGTAGCGGCGATACCAATTGCGTCCGGAACCAAATTGAACCACCGGCATATCCCACGAAATTACCATTGGGACTACTTTTCTCTCACCTGGCTTGAGAGTAAATCTTACCGCGATCGCGCCTGCAAGCCGCTCGAACTCTCCGCCGCTCGTCCACGAGGCGTCGCTATTCGAGAGCCTTCCGTCCTTCGAGAAAGGAGCCCAAACATTCGTGCCGGGGCCATCCGGACTGAACGTCGTGTGATAAGTCACTTCAACGCCCGGCGATTCGATCGCGGCGATCGCGAATTGCCCATCCCATTCGTTCTTGGCGTCCCCGGCGCGATGCCGGTCGAACACAATTCCTTTCATCGTGTTTCCGGAGCCGAGAGATTCATTCTGCGAGTGATTAAAATCTCCCTGGCTCAAGGACATGCTGAGGTCGCGCGAGTACGTGCGGAACCAGCCGAGCATGTTTGTCCAGGAGAGCATCACGGAAACTGTAATCGTTTTGTTTGTCGGGTTATCGGCGCTCCAACGGTAGACGGCCACCGGATAACTTGACTCGCGATAATTGTTCGGAAGGACCGGAGAAAATTGTTCGACAACAACGTGCGCGGGAAATTCCGGGGAATGATAGTCAAACCACGACCGCGGATAGAGCGAATAGTAGTTTCCCGCGCCGACTGGATAGTCCCACTTCCAGCCGCTCAATTCGCCGCTGCGCGGATGATCGGTGAAGAGGACTCGCGCGTTTCCGCTGGGTGAGCCTTCTTCTTGTTGAAACATCGAGAACTGATTTGCGTACACCGTTTGATATTTGTCGATTCCAGGTTTCAGGTGCCAGCGGGCAAAGTCGCCTCGATATGTGCGGGAGAAAGTGCCGGCTCCAAATCCGCCGACCGGCGCGCCCTGCCAAAATCCGTCGTCGATATGGCCCGCATCGAGCGTCGGCTTTTTCGTGCCGGCGTCCGTGACGGGAAGGCCCATGGGACGTTGCCAGGCGGCCTTCGGAATGTCGTCGCCGCACCAGGCTGAAGCCGCAAAGCAAAGCACCGCTGCCAGCAGGAGAATTTGCCGCCCTAAATTCATCCGCATCGAAGCCTCCTGGAACGTGAAAGTGCCGAAACGATTCGGCAGCGAAATCAAGTCTTGACCAAGCTCCAGGGATGCTATAGAAAATCGTTATTCTAGTAAAGGCCAGAGTTGAGGCATTTTCACGATTTATGAGTACCGGCCGGCTCGGTTTCTTTTCGGCACGGTAGGCTCGGATCGAGAGTCTGGCGCAGCTATGATTTGCTTGACGGCGGACGTAACATGGGCGCAACGGAACACGGCGGACGCTAGGAGGCATCATGCAGGAATCAAGACGCAACTTGTTGATGGGACTCGTCGGTGCCGCGGGTATGGCGGCCTTGCGGCCCAGCCCGCAGCACAGCGGCAGCGTGACCCCGCAGCCTATGCCTTCGCCGAATGCTCCGAAGAACCAAAACGCCCCGGCGGGGCTGGACAATGCGGGCGTCGGCCAAGCGGATGATAAGGCCACCGCGATGGCTCGCGAAAACCTGAAGCTTCTCAAAGCGGATGTCGAAAAACTCTTTGACAAGTCGACGGAGTTGAAGGAGCAGGTCGAAACCACAAACTTGAATTCAATTTTGCCTGTGACAATCGTGAAGCAGGCGAAAGATATCGAAAAACTCGCTAAAGATATTCGCGAACGAGCCAAGGGTTAATTCGCGCCCGCGTCTAATTTGGTTTATGCGCCGCGCTACCAGTTCCTTGCGATTGCGGTTCGGAGAATCCGGTCGCGTCGCGGGGCCCTGTGTAATCTTGATTCCCGTTCAATCCGCGTTGTCGCTCAGCGAGAGCATCCAACCGCACGAAAATTGCGCGCTCGGCTTCAGCTTTCTCCGGTTGGTTGGCCTTAGCGTAGGCCTTTGCCAGATTGAAGTGAATCTCCGGACTGTCCGGCGCAATCTTGCTTGCGGCCTCAAGCTGCTGAACCGCGAGATCTGCGTGGCCGAGTTCGAGATGAGCGCGCCCGAGCAGATAGTGAGCTTCGGCCGAAGCGGGAGCGAGATCGAGTGCTTGCTGCGCAAAGCTGAGAGTTTCTGCCGGCCGGCGTTCACGAAGCTCGATGGACGCCAAGCTAACGAACGGCAGCTCGCTCTTGGGCGAGGTTTTTGATTCTGCTCTCATTTGTTCTTCGGCCGCGTCGTATCGAGAAAGGGCGGCGAGCGCCGTGCCGTAAGCGTAATGGAGAAACGGCGTGTCGGGATGGTCTTTTAGTAGAGCTTGAAATTTACCGAACGCATCGTCGTATTTGCTGTCTTGCAAAAGCGCGGCAATTTCACCAGCGTTCACGAGCAGCGCTTTTCCCGGTACCTCGACCTGTTCCGGCAGCATCGGAATTCGAAGCAATGACATCCCGCGGCAGATTTTGATTCGCTCGTCCAGAGGTCCGGAAGTTTTTTCGTGCGCGAGTATGTCCAGGGCACGATCGAATTGTCCGGTTCGATTGAGCAGGCTGGCGAGACGGTAGCGCGCGACTTGAATCGCCTCCGCGCTGCCTTTGAGGCCGAGGTCCTGTCCGCGTTGCAAATGAATTAGAGCGCTATCGAAATCGCCGATCTCAAACTCAGACAATCCCATCACGCCCCACGCTGTTCCATCATCGGGATGGTCAGCGACCCAAGTCTTCAACGCCGCAATCGCATCAGGAAATTTCGCGGATGAAAAGTCGAGCATCGCAAGCTTCCAAAGCTCGCCATTCGGCGAAGGCGCTGCGGTCGAATGCACTCGATAGAGCTGGATGAGTGCTTCGTCCGGTTGCGGCTTCTCGGGTGAAAGCGCATCCGCCGTTTGATTTTCGCGCGCAGCATCCTGATTTTTGCCGAGCGCCTGGAAACTTTGGGCGATCGCCCGGTGCGCTGCCGCAGAATTCGGCGCGAGGCTCACGGCTTTTTGCGCAGCGCGAAGAGCTTCTTCGGGATGCTGCCGCCGGATTTCTATCGAACTAATTTCAATTTGCGGCAGAGGGCTATTCGGAGATGTCTCGGTTTCCTTCTGCTCTTCAATCAACGCTTCTTCGTTCTGCGACGCGGAAGCTAGTGCGAGACCATAGGCGTAATGCAGATACGGGGCGGAAGGGTAGTCCATCAATAACGCACGAAACGCCTCGATCGCTTTCGCTGACTCCTGCTGCAGCAGAATCGCGGCAACGTCGCCAGCCGCGCCAACCAACGCATCTTTGGATGGATTCACTTCGTCCGGCAAAATCGGAACGCGAAGCAACGCGAGGCCGAGCGCAGCCTTGGCTGGCTTGGGAATCCCGGCTTGCCCGAATTCCGAACCCAGAATCGCCGTGGCGCGTCCGAACTCACCTGCGCGAATTAGCAAGAGCGCAAGGTGATATGTCGAGACGCGCGCCACATCCGCGTCATCACCAGTGCCGATGGCCTGCGCTTTTTCGAGGTGATCGAGCGCATTGTCGTAGTCTTTCGTTTCAAATTCGCTGAGACCGAGGAAAGCCCACGCCGGTCCGAGCTGCGGTGCCAGCAACACTAGCTTCTGCAGCGCCGCGATCGCTTCCGGGTAATGGTTGGCGTCGTATTGAAGCGTTCCGAGATACCACCACCCCTCTTGCCAATCGGGACGAATGGCGAGCGCGCTCTGATAATCCGCAATGGCGTCTTCCGTTCGGCCCGCGTCGCGCGCGGTGGCGGCCGATTTCGCGAGATCATCGAAGCTGCCGCTCGAATTCTGTTCGGATTGCTGCGAATCGGCCTGCCCGAAGCCGGAAGATGACACGCAAAAAAGAAAGAGGAGCGCGATGACGATGCGCAGAGAGAGATGGCCGAGCCGTCGAATACACATGCGGGAATCAACTCCATCCAGCAGATTCGCAGAATAACACAGGCCGCCTGAGCCTGCGTCATGGCAGAAGAGCAACTCGAAGATAATCGTTATTTCTCTGCCGTGGTATTGTTCCGAGGATGCGGCGGAGGAAAATTCCGGAGTTATTGTCAGGACAATTTGAATTGTTCTCGCGTCGCCGCTTTCTCCAGCAATTCGGTGCGGCGCCCGCAATCCTCGGACTGCGAAAATTTCCCTTGCTCGCCGCCGCTGCGGCACCCGCGCAATATCCCTTCGAAGAAATCCCGGCCGCGAGCAGCGGAATCACTTGGGTCCACACGGCGGGCAAGTCTGCGGAAAAATATCTTCCGGAAACCGGCGGCGCGGGCTGCGCATTTTTCGATTACGACAACGACGGCTGGATGGACATCTATCTCGTCAACAGCGGCCAATCCGATTTCTACACTCCTCCGCGTCCACTGCGGAATGCGCTCTATCACAACAATCGCGACGGCACTTTCACGGACGTCACCGAACGTGCGGGCGTCGGCTGCGGCGGTTACGGCATGGGTGTCGCCGCCGGAGATTACGATGGCGACGGCTTACCCGATCTCTACGTCACGCAGTTCGGGCGCAGCGTTCTCTTTCACAATAATGGCGACGGCACATTCACAGACGTCACGGAAAAAGCCGGCGTGGCCGCGCCGGGATGGAGCGCGAGCGCCGTGTGGTTTGATTACGATAACGATGGCCGCCTCGATCTCTTCGTTTGCCAGTTCGCCGAGCTCGACAAGTCGCTCCCGTGCGGAGTGGATACGGACGGCACGCATCATTACTGCATTCCCAGAATCTACAAGTCGCGCCCGAGCTGGCTCTTTCATAACAATGGCGACGGCACGTTTACCGACGTGAGCAGGGAATCAGGAATCGCAGCACATCCGGGCAAATCATGGGGGGTTGTCGCGACGGATATCAATAACGACGGGCGAATGGATCTCTTCGTATCGAACGACACTGTGGCGAATTTCTTATTTGTGAATCGCGGCGGCCGATTTGAGGAAATGGGCCTCGCTGCCGACGTTGGATATAGCGATGCGGGGAGAGCGCGCTCCGGCATGGGCGTTGATTCCGCGGATTTCAATGACGATGGCTTGATGGATTTGTTCGTCGCGAATATCGACGAAGAAATTTTTTCGCTCTACAAAAACAATGGAGACGGGACGTTCGATGATGTTGCCATGCCGCTCGGCATCGGCATGGCGACTCGATGGATGAGCGGATGGGGATTGAAATTCTTCGACTACGACAACGATGGAAATCTCGACCTGATGATCGCGAACGGATATCCCGACGATCTCGTCGGGGAATATTCGCGGCAAGTAACTTACCGGGAGCCGCTATTGCTGTTTCGAAATGACGGGAAATCTTTCGTGGATGTGAGCGTCCAGAGCGGCCCGATATTCTCGAAATCATTCGCAGCGCGCGGGCTGGCGATCGGCGACTTCAATAATGACGGCGCGACGGACGTGCTCATCAGTAACAACGACGGGGCTCCAGTCCTATTGCGCAATAACATAGGAAAAGGGAATCATTGGCTGGGTGTGAGGTTGATTGGCCGCAAGTCAAATCCCGATGCGATAGGCGCGCGAATTACGTATCAGGCTGGCGATTTGAAGCGCAGCCGAATGAAAGTTGGCGGCGGCAGTTTTCTATCGTCTCACGATCCGCGCGTGGTGCTCGGAATTGGCAGCCGCGCAAAAATTAATTCGCTGGAAGTGAAATGGCCGCAGCCGAGCGGCGCCGTCGAGCGCTTCACGGATTTGCCGATTGACCGCTACATCACAATCGTCGAAGGCAAAGGGAAATGGGAATAGATGCGATGGGATCACTCGATTCAATGAGTTCGCGCATTGAAATTCCGAAGGCAACTGGGATGAGAGCCCGTCGATTCCTTCTGCGAGGAGCACTGCTATCCTGCCTCGCCGCGTTTTGTCTTTTGGCAGCGGCATGCGGTGGCGGTAGCAGCGGTTCCGGTGGATCTGGTGGCGGCCCGCCAGCAGGCTTCAGCCTGACGTTGTCCTCCGGCACGGTGGTCGCGCAACAGAACGGAACACCCGCGATGGTCACTGCAACTGTAACGGGAAATTCTAGCGCAGCCACTGTCGCCGTCACCGGCTTGCCGAGCGGCACCACCGCTCAAATTACTCAGCCCAGCGGCAGTTCAGCGGGCAGCATTACGCTAACCAGCAGCGTCGCGACATCCGCTGGCACTTACGCACTGAATGTCACCGCAACTTCCGGCAGTTCCTCGAGCAGCCAAAATCTCTCGCTTGTCGTTGCCGTTTCGGTTGCCGTGGCCGACTCCGTCGCGACAAATCAAGGTGTGAATGGCACGCTACAGCAATTCATGTCGACATCTTTTCAACCCGCCCAGTGGGACTACCAGTTCTTCATGAATTTCCCTAGCGTCGCGCCGCTGAACGCGCTGGAGCCGCAGCACATACGTCTGCAGGGTATTTCGCAAGCGGTCCCGATGGTGGCAAATTCGAATCCGGAGCAGGCGACCGACTGGGATTTCACAATTCTCGATGCCGTCGTGCAGCCTGTGCTGAGCGCTGGGGATCACAGCCCGGAATTTCAAATCGCGGTAGCCCCGGCGTTTATGAATGACGCGAACGGGCAGTTCGATATGGCGAATCTGAATGAATTCGTGGCGTACAGCGCGAATCTCGTGAGGTATTACAACACCGGCGGCTTTACCTGGGGCGGGCAGCTCTTCAAGTCGCCGAGCACATATAAGATCACTTGGTGGGGGATTTTCAACGAGTACAACATCAATGGGCTGACGGCGGCTGACTACGTACAACTTTACAATGCCGTCGTGCCGGCCATGCTGGCTGTCGATCCGACGATTAAATTTTCCGCGCTCGAGCTTTCCGATTTCGATTCCGGCGACGGCGATCCGCGAAACAATCTGCCGACATTTGTGGCCGCACCGAGCGCGGGCGGGGTGAACGCGCAGGTGAACATCGTTTCCACACATTTCTACTCGTCCTGCGATCAGACGGATCCCGACACGCAACTCTTCGGCACGATTCCTGGATTTGTGAACGACGTCAGATATTTCTATCAGGAGCTGCAGACGCGCGCTGATCTTGCCGCCGCGCCGGTATGGGTGACGGAAAATAATGTGAACGCAGACTACGACGCGGGAAATGGGATGAGCGCGTGCAATCCCGGCCAAACTTTCGTTACCGACGACCGCGGCACCAGCGCTTTTTTCGCCGCTTGGCGCCCTTATGTATTTTCGCAACTTGGGAAGGCCGGCAATCAGGCCCTGTATCACTGGGATTACGACGCCGACCAACAGTTCGGCGAAGTGGATTTTAACTCGGGAAACATCTATCTGAGTTATTGGGTGGACCAGACGCTCGGGCAAATGTTTCCGTCGGCTGCGGCGCCCAGCATTCTCGCGCTCACAGCAACAGACACGTCAACGGTGGAAGTCCTCGCGACAAAAAATAGCGATGGTTCGGTCGTGGTGATGGTTGCGGATCGCGCCGTTCACGCGCCTAGCGACAATAATGGCACTGGCGATCCGCGCACGGTTGTTGTCGATGTCTCCGCTCTCGGAAAATTTTCGAGCGCGCAGACACTCACGCTCGATGCGAACACGAACATCGCAACTGGGCCGGCGGCGGTCGCCGTTTCGACTGCTCCGCAAATGACCATGACGCTCGGCGGATATGGAGTCACTTTTCTCACGTTGACGCCCTGATTGAAGTGCGGAGCCCTTCTAAGATCGGTGCAATTTACGAAGCACGCTACGGTTGCCCGCGTCGCGATCACTTTGCCATCTAGAATCCGTATTTCGCGATTACGGCTTTTGATTGTTTGTCGATGAGCGCGAGCGCCGCGTGCTGGCTCTTCAGCTTGAATGTCAATCGCGCGCCGGTCAAATTGTCGCGGAGATCAACGTTCGCGTCGTCGGCGCTGTCGGAAACGAGGACGTAGAGGACTGAATCGTCGAGTACAGTCGGATAGACGAGGACGCCCGGCGAAAGCGGCGACTGAAGCGCGAATGCCTGCTTGAGGCCGATGCGTTCGCCGACATATTTGTAGAGTTCCGTTGCCGGCCCAAGCCCCTCGGCCAATTCCACCGGATAAGCCGCCCAGAATACGCGCCCTTTGCCGTAGGCGATTTCTTTTAGCGTCGAGCCATCTTTGAATCGAAGCGATTCAAGCGCGGACTGTGCCGTCAGATTGAATCCAAGGGGAATCTCGCGATCCTTCAAAAGAATGCTCGCCGCGTGATATGTGAGCGGCTCGGCGTAGCCATCCACTTTTAGATCTGATTCTCTGGCCACGGCGCGCCAATGCTCGTCGCGGTCGAGCGGGCCCGTGATCAGCAGATTGCCGCCGTCATTCACATATTTCAGCAAGGCGCGCCACGTCGAATCTGCAAGCGATTGCGGCGATGGAAGAATCGCGAGCGTTGGCGTGCCGAGTTCCGCGATTCGATTTTCCGCGATCACGTAAGGCTGGCAGTGGGCGCCGTACGCGAGCGCTCTCACGGCGTTTCGCTGCGCCTCGATTTGCAGATCCTGCAGGGCCGAGAATTGCGCGGCTTGGGACGTGATAATCGCTATGGGAGCCTGCTGCGGATTGCGCAGATGCGCGCTGAGCAATTTCGCGAACGTGGCGTACGCGCGCATGACGCCCGCTTCCGGTTTTTCGGTGCCGTCGCTTTCGAGCGCGCCAATCGGAGTCTCATTTGATTCGGTCATGTCGGCGTTCGAGTTCCAAAGCCATTCGATTGCGCCCGATCCTTCGACGAACGACGTGGCGATTTTCCGCTCGACGAGCGCTGCTTCATTTTCTGGAGTCCGGCGCGCGATTTCGTCAAGCGTCAGCTCGCGCTGAATACCGGTTTCTTGAATCAGCATGGGTTGGCCTGGCTGCTTCGCGACGAGCGAATCCCAAAGGATCGCGTCGTTCTGCCACCAGGAATGATTCGTCGTGAAATCAACGGACGGCCCGAAGAACGCCGGTGAAAGACGATCCACGTAGCCGCCTTCGTCCTGGCCGACGGTGATGAGTTGCTGCGAGCCCGCTGTGCGAATCGTTTCGCGCATCGCTTTTGTCCAGCCGGCAAAGCTGTCCTGCGCGAAAAGGTAGAAGTCGTAGAGTTTCAGCGAATTGTGTCCGACATACATTCCACGCGGCGTAAAATCAATTTCCGATGGTAATGGAATCGTGCCGTCCATTGAACTCGCCGGAACATTCCAGGCAGCAGCAAGCGCCGCGCGATCTGGATAGCGTTCGCTGAGCCATTTATTCCACGCCATCAATTCAATCGAGTCGCCGTTCGGCCGCATCGTCCACAAATGCTTGGAAATGCTGGGCTCGTTGATCAGGTCCCACGCGAGATAGGGAACATCATGAAATCGCGCGACGACAGCTGCGACCAGCGTTTCCTGCCTGCGCACAGCTTCCGGATCGAGATATGAATTCTCTCCTCCGAGGACGTCGGGCAAAAATGCGAAGAAATTGAATTGAACCGGCAAGCCGTACTTCCGCGCCGTCATCAAATACGCTTCCATCGTGCGCAGCGTTTTCTCGTATGGTTGGCCGTTCTCGTCGCAGAGTTTGTCCCAGCCCGTCCACCAGCCCGTGCGGAGCATGTTGAGTCCGGCCGAGTGAACCTGCGCGAGGTCGCGATTCCAAACGTAGACATTCGGGTGCTCGAAATAGAGGCGTTGTACCTCGCTCGACATATAAGTCGTGCCGACGACCGCCAGCGGCTTGCCGTCTATTTCGAAGTAGTCGCGATTGACCGATAGACGCGGTCCGGAACGCAGATACGCATCGTCGCGAATCCAAAATGCCGAGCGATAGACGGCGCGCGCGTTGTCGCCATCGACGAGTTCCGCGTTGATGACGTGCATTCCCTTTGTGGATGGCGCGGGTATGAGAAGCGGCTGCGCGCTGGGTAAATTGACGGTCGCCGTAGTCCGGTTCGAAGGCTGATCTTCTGGGAACGTCGAAATCTTCACCGTGACGGGAGCTTCCGCGCGCCCATACGAGTGCCAATGAATTTCAAGTTCGACAGGTTCTCCAGGCGAATACAGTGGAAGAACGGGGCGAACGGTGAATTCTTCGGCGCCCTGCGCCGCCCGTTCCGCCAAACTCCGAATTAAATTTGTGGAATCCGCGCCGCCGTAAAAATCTGCGCCAAGCTCGGCGTTCACAAATATCCATCGCCCGCCATCAAAATTGACTCGATAGTGATCGATCTGAATTGCAGGAGCGGCAAGCCGGCGGCCGTCTTTCGTCCCCCACGCAAGCGCGTCCACTCGCGCATCGAGCGCGCCTGCGGATCCGCCGCGATTATAGAGATCGACGAGGCTCAACCGAATCACCGCACTGAACGCGCGCTTCCACTGAAATTGCGGCGGCGCGATTGTTACATCGGGATTTGTTTCGAAGCCGAGACCGTCGGATCCAGGCATCGTCTGGTACTGATCAATCGATAGCTGGCGCGCAAAGCGAACGCTGTAATCGCGGAGATGCCATCCGTTCTGATCGTGGAATGCGGAACGCGTGAACGGCCGGCCGCCGATCACCAAGAGGTTTCCGCCGCGATGCAGAAAGCCGTAAATGCTCGTCCAATTCTGTTCCGGAAAGGCCGAGCCGTACGGCAGCACTAGCAAACGCGTAGAGGCGTCGTTGAGTTGGACGTCGAGTTGTTCGGCGGAAGCAAAATGTGCTCCCGGCAGAACGCTTTCCAATTGCGCTCGTGATGCGCTCGCTGAATCGGCCGCAGGAAACCCAGCGTCATAGAACACGACAGCCGTCGAGAAATCCTGAGCCGCGAGCCTTCCGGGATTCAAAGCGAGAAACACGAAGCAGCAGGCCACGGCTGCGAGCAACGAAGATTTCGGCATCGGTGCGGCACCTTTCACAAAATCTAAGATCCGACAGGAAGCCACCTTATATACACCCGCGCTGAAAACAGGAGAAAGAAAATCGTTATTGTAGCGGGACTCTTCTATGGCATTATCTGGTCGGAATCGCCGCCCACGGCACGAATATCTCCCGTTCAGGCGACGCTACGAGTCGTTTTATGCCGAGCTTCAACACAGCGAACAACCCGGCGCCAGGCGGTTATAAGGCCGCGAAGACCGACAGGGCCGCGCTGACGATGGTCACGCTGCTCTTCTTTCTCTGGGGCTTCATCACAGTTCTGAATGACATTCTGGTCCCGCACCTCAAAGCTATCTTCGACTTGAATTACACCAAAGTAATGCTCATTCAGTTTGCATTCTTCTCAGCCTATTTCCTTTTTTCACTTCCCTGGGCAAAAGTAATCGACACCATCGGGTACAAGAAGACGATGGTAATCGGATTGTTGACGATGAGCGTGGGCGCGCTGCTTTTCATTCCGGCCGCGAGCGCTCCCTCGTATCCGCTTTTCCTTGGCGCGCTCTTGGTTCTCGCCGCTGGAATCACGGCGCTGCAGGTGGCGGCCAATCCGTACGTCACCGTTCTGGGGCCGCCTGAAACCGCATCGAGCCGCCTGAATCTCACGCAAGCGTTCAATTCTCTTGGGACGACGATCGGGCCCTTGGTCGGCGGCCTGATGATTCTGAGTGCCAACCCCACGGCGGTTGGTGATGTCCGTCAGATGTCTGCCGACGCGCTCCAGAGCTATCGCATTCACGAAGCTGCGACTGTGAAGCTTCCGTATCTGATCATCGGAATCATTCTTATCGTCGCTGCGGTCGTGATCGGGCGCTACAACCTGCCCGCGATTCCGGAGGCGCAACGTACCGGCGGGAATGCGCCGAAGGCGAGCCTTTGGAAATACCGGCAACTCGTCTACGGCGCGATTGCCATCTTCGTGTATGTCGGCGCGGAAGTATCCATCGGAAGTCTTCTGATCAATTATTTTGGCCAGCCGGAAATTGGGAATTTGCCAGGGGTCGTCGCCGCCCGTTACGTGACGTATTACTGGGGCGGCGCAATGGTCGGAAGATTTATCGGCTCGGCAATCTTGCAGAAAGTTCGAACGGGGCCCGTCTTGGCGACGGCTGCCATCGCTGCCTGCTTGCTCATTTGCATGTCGATGCTAACGCTCGGCAACGTCGCCATGTGGTCCATCATCGCAGTCGGTCTTTTTAACTCCGTAATGTTCCCGAGCATTTTCACGTTGGGGATTGCCGAACTCGGGCCGCTGACCGGCGACGGTTCGGGAGTCCTAGTGATGGCTATTGTTGGCGGCGCGATTCTTCCCGTGCTGCAAGGCGCGCTGACCGACAAGATCGGGATTCATCACGCGTTCATACTTCCGGCCGTTTGCTACCTATATATTTTGTTTTACGCCCTTCAAGGCTCGCGGCCTTCGCGCGTCGCCTAGATTCAGGATTCGATCCACCATTCCTTCGCAACAAGATTTCCTCTCCGAAAATTCGTTACTCGGGATAAGGCTCGCCTTCGTGAGCAATTCGAATTCGATGGTCGGTAAATTTGTAGTGCATGTCCGGATCGTACACTTTCGGCATGTGGCACGTGACGCAGTCCTTCGTGCCTGCAGGGTGTGAGGAGGGGTGATTCGCGGCTGTCTTCGCGGTCCCGGATGCGGGATGGCACGAGAGGCAGGTTCGGTCATAAGAGGATGGATCGGTTCGAACTTCCTCGTGCGGGTCGTGGCAGCCGATGCAAGTCAGCCGCGCGTCGCCTCTGCCCCAGCATTTGCTTTCCTCAAGACGAAATGGCTGCGATCGCGCCGTCGGAACTCCTTTGCCGCCGGAAAACTTTACGTCCCACCACGTGCCGTGGCATGCGCCGCAGAAATCCACCGAGTCCAAGGGGTCAAGCCTCGCTGGATTGACGATCGTTCCCACCGCACTTTCGGTTGTTCCCGCCAACGCCGCTGTTTGCATGGTTGCGACGTGCTTCATCCCGGGACCGTGGCACGCTTCGCAACCGACACCCGGCGTTAGATTTTTTTCATCGAATTGACCGCCGATTGTGGAGGCGGTGTTGTGGCACGCGAAGCAGCGGACGATTTCGGACGCGGGGACGGGACGATACATCGCTTCCGCAACATCTTTCGGCGAAGCGAGGGCGCGCGCCGGAGTGAAATTGATGTCCTGCAGGTTTTTGAAGTAGGTAACGCGGGCCTCGTAGAAATTTCCGTCGTCTTTTTTGAACAAATAGGATTGCGCCACGCGGCCGATGCCGAACGCCCAGAGCAGCGTGGCGCTAATCGTGTTCGTCCCGTCAGTTACGGAATACGATGTGCTCTTGGCGCCGGTATCGACTTGATAGTGATATTTGCCGACAGCGAAATTCATTTTCGGATGGGAGTGAAGGAGTACGGAGTCGTCGGCATGAAGCGATGTGCCCGCCATCGACGTCAGTTTCTGCGACGCGGCTTTCGCGGAATGGCAATTCGCGCACGCGGCGGAGCCGGCAAACTGATCTCGCGACGCGATGCTCTGCGTCGGCCAGAAGCCGGGCTCCTCGAGATGGTCGGACGTTGAGAGTTGCGCCAGCGCGGAAGGACACGCGAGCAGGCTGACAGCGAGGAGCATGCTCGCGATTGGCGCCGCTGCGATAACGCGAAGCAATTCTGCTCGCGTTCGAGCTATGCACATTTAAAGGGCACTCCGCCGCAAGTGTAAGGATTCGAGCGTGACAAAATCAATGCCGTTCATCAGGTTTAAATAGAGACTTTCCGGCTGTGGACATGAAAGCGAAGTGAATCAACACAATTCTTAAAAGCACGAAGCAACTTTTCAACCAGCAGGGAACCGCGGCTTAAGGACGATTCGCGCCGATGCGACCCGCATCCGCAATCGCGCGCTTTCCGTTTGTTGAAGGAGCCGGTCCGGTCGACGCGCGCACGACAAATTCCGGCTCGACGATAATTTGATGCGTGGAATCTATGCGACCCTCGATTTGTTGCACCAGCGTCTTGGCCGCAATCTCTCCCATTCGTTCGAGCGGCTGACGGACCGTCGTCAACGCGGGATCCGCAAACGAAGCTGCGGGAATATCGTCGAATCCCACCACCGATAGATCCTCCGGTATTCGCAAACCTGATTCGCGGAAAGCCCACATCGCGCCGATCGCGGACACGTCGTTATAAGCGAAAAGCGCGGTGAAAGGCTGCCGCCGCGCGAGCAATTGCTTTGCGTATGGATATCCGAGATGCGGAGTCGACACGGTACTGTCGATTTGAATGACGAGTTCCGGACGGATACGGATGCCCATTTCAGCGGCGACTCCGCAAATCGCTTCCCATCGTGTTGCAGAGTCGGAACTGAGCGGATGTCCCTTCAAGAATGCAATTTCTTCGTGGCCGAGCTCCGCGAGATGATTGAGGGCGAGCCGCGCGGCGAGTTTGTGATCCAAAATGATGTTCGTCACGCCGTCCACGCGTTCGTGACCCGAAACCGCCACGGTCGGACGGCCGAGCGATGCTTTGATCGAAGTGTCCGTGGTGATAAATCCCTCGACGCCGCGCGCCAGCAGAAGTTGCGAATAATTCTGCAGAATTTTTTGATCGTGACGGTGGCAGACGGTAAGAAAGAAATAATTGTGTTTGCGCAAGTAGTCTTCGGCACCGCTGATGATCATTGCTCCGTACGCATCGCCGATTTCTTCGGCGATCACTCCGATCGTGTACGTGCGGCTAAGCCGCAAGGATTGCGCGAAGTAATTTGGCTTGTAATTAAACTCGCGCGCGGCCTCGAGAATTCGCCGTTTGGTGTGTTCGGGAAGTGACCGGGCAGCTGCGGAGTCATTGAGCGCGGCGGAGACGGTTCCAGGTGTAAGCCCGAGATGCTGCGCGAGGGTTTTGAGAGTAACCCGTGCCTCTTTTCGAGTGCCTGGCTTCTTCTTGCTCGTATTAGAAGCCATTCTTTAAACTCCCGGCGGGACGCCTTTTTTAACGATTGAATACCAGTAAACAACTGAATCAAAAGGCCTTTGCTTGCTCCAGGCCGCACGCCGCGAGCTAAACCGCCGCCGAAATCGAGTGCAATGTCACCCGCGCCATAATATCTAAGGCATCCGGAAAGTGGAATAATATACTGTATTCAGGCCGGCCCTGTAGCGGAGCCCGCGCGATCGGCGTCGCCACTCGACCTAGAATATCATTATTTTAGGCCGCAATATCATTATTTCTCTTGACAAAGATTCTGTTAAAGTTTAGATACATCACTAGTACAAATTGACTAGAGATGTTGGGGTGGGTTTGCGCGCCGTCGATTCTTGGGAGTTTGGGATCGCTCTGGCCCACTTGGGGTGCTGGTAAAATTCAAGTTTTCAATCGTTTCCTCTTGACTCGGAATAGGGCGGAAAAAAATCTCGGGCGAGGTGTGTGCCATGACAGTTCGAACTGAAGAAATTAATTCGAATCACGCTTGGACGATGATTCGCGCTTTGTTCTGCGTCTTGCTGTTTGCGCTGATCGCGCCGCTAGCTACGCGCGCGCAAAACTACAATGGTTCGATCACTGGTATCGTCAGCGACCCGAGCGGAGCTTCCATCGCCGGCGCGACGGTAACGGCGATCAACAAAGGCACGAACGAAACCTATACGGCGTCGACGAGCAGCCTCGGCGCTTTCGCGTTCGAGCAGTTGCCGCTCGGCAATTACGAAGTTCACGTCACGCAAGGCAGCTTTAAGGAATTCGTCGAGCAGGACGTCGCGGTGCACGTTTCTACCGCGACTGTCGTCAACGTTACGCTTCAAGTGGGCGCCCAGACCGAGAAGATCGTTGTCGAAGCGAGTCCTGTGGAAGTTGACACGACGAGCGCCGTGGTGGGCGAAGTCGTCGAAGGCACTCAGGTTCGCGAGTTGCCGCTTAATGGCGAAAACTTCATGAACCTGGTCACACTGTCGCCTGGCGTATCGACCGCGAATTCGTTCGACCACCTCGACAAAGGTTTGGCAGGTGGCGCCGATTTTGCAGTGAATGGAAACCCCTATAACAACAACTTGTTCCTCGTGGACGGCGTCAACAACAACGACGTTGGTTCCGGCCGCACGATCTTGGTTTACCCGTCGGTTGACACGATCGCTGAATTCAAAATGCTGCGCAATGATTACGGCCCGGAGTATGGCCAGGCGGCGGGCGGAATCATCAGTTTGACGACGAAGTCGGGCCAAAACCAGTTTCACGGCGGCGTTTTCTATTCGGGCCGGAACGACGCCTTAGCCGCCAATGACTTTTTCTCGAACAAGGATGGTTTGAGCAAAGCGGAGCTCCGGCGCAACGACTTCGGCTATAACGCCAGCGGACCCATTATCAAGAACAAGCTTTTCATCTGGTGGAATCAGGAGTGGAACCGGCAGATCCAGGGCGTAGCAGAAGCCGCTTGCGTGCCCACGGTCGCGGAAGCAGGTGGAGATTTCAGCGCGGATGTCGCTGGCTCCGCAAACTGCTTGGCAACAGTCCCAACGATTCCAGTTCAGTTTCAAGCGGCAGGCAACCCGCTCAAGATCGCTAACCCGGATCCGGTTGGCCTGTTGTACACGCAATACTATCCGCAGCCGAACATCTCTGGTACCACTGGAGATGAGAATAACTGGGCGCAATCGCAGAGAAACAAGCAGAACTGGAGTGAGTGGAACGTTCGCGGTGATTACGATGTCACGAAGCGCAATCGAATTACCGTGCGCTGGACTCAAGATTCATGGGTAAACCCCGCGCCGAACGCCGGCAATTTCTGGGGTGACTCTTATTTCCCGACTCTCGGCGCGGATTGGAGCCAGCCCTCGAAGAGCGTCATGGCAAGACTGAGTTCGACGATTACCAACTCACTTGTGAATGACGTCGAGTTCGGTTACGGTCACAACGCGATTATCACTAGCGACGCAGGCACGAACCCGACGCTGCCGGCTCAAATCAATGCCATGGTACCGACGGCATGGCCGTCCTCCCTGAAGCTGGGGAACGGTCTACCGCAAATTGGATGGGGAGGTTTGGGTCCCTATGGTAATGGCCAGAATATTTGGGACATCGCTCCCTATGGCAACCACGAAGACCTATATACGGTTCAAGACAACCTGACCAAGGTGATGGGGAACCACATCATCAAGGGCGGTTTCTTCTACAGCACGAACGCCAAGATCGAAAACGGCTCGGGAGATGCCGACCGACCGTTCTTCGACCCGAACAGCTATTCGGCGCTGTACTCCACCAATAACTTGCTCGCTAACATCCTAATCCCTGGGCAGAGTTTCAATTCCGACACGTCTGAAAAGACAGCCAACCCCTTCGCGCTTGTTCACTGGCACGACGTCGAGTTCTATGTCGGCGATTCTTGGAAACTCAAGAAGAACCTGACCGTGGACTACGGTATCCGCTGGTCCTTCTATCGCGAACCATATTCCGGAGATAACAGCTGGGCGAATTTTAGCCTCGCGGATTGGAGTGCAACAGAAGCAGCCGCCAACCCGTCCGACGCTTGCAACGGCGTTGTGATCGTGCCCGGAACGTCTCCATGCACCAAGGAAGCCGCATTCCTTAGTTCGCTGGGTATTCCACTGCCGCTGTCTGCAGGGACGCCGGGCTCGAATCGTGCCTTGGTGAATAACAACAACCATGACATCGCTCCTCGCCTGGGCATTGCCTGGGATGTAAGAGGCGATGGAAAGACGGCCGTGCGTGCGGGTCTCGGGCAGTTCTTCCAACGGGAGCCAGTCGGCCTTGACGAAGGGTTGGCGTTCACGGCGCCTTTTGTAATCGATGCGCAGACCCCGCGAACATTTGAGGTCGCGCCTGCTTTGTCGAGCCCAAGCGTCTCGCCAAGCGCTGCCAAAAACCCGCGTGGCATCACGTCGAACAGTTGGCAGTGGAACCTCTCGGTCGAGCGGCAGTTGTGGCGGAACGCGGTGTTGAACGTAGGATATGTAGGCAATAGCGGAATCCACCTGACCTCGATGTCAGATTTGAACCAGGTTCCAGAGGCAAACTGGCTGGCTGGAGCTTTTCTATCCGGCGCATCCCAGAACGTTCTACGGCCTGCCGATAATTTCGGGGAAATTGGCGAGTTTGCACGCGGCGGACACGCCACGTACCATTCGCTCCAAATGCTGTTCAAGGCTCAAACTGGCAATCACTCCCAGTTCCAAGCTGCGTACACTTACTCGAAATCGGTCGGTAACGTTGACTTGGACAACTCATCAGGCGGCGTCAACCAAGAGGCGTGGCTCAACAACGCCAATCCGGGATTGAACAAAGGCAATACAAACATCAATCGTCCAAATATTTTCGTGGCGAACGAGGTTTTCTTCCTGCCGAAACTTGGAGACAAGAACAATGCCATTCGCCAGTCCGTTGGCGGTTGGGAGCTCAACAGCATCGTTACCGCTGAAGATGGCAATTCGCTCACCGTATACACCTCAGGAGCAAGCGGCTTGGGTGTCGGCACGACGAGCAGCGCTCTTAACTCCTTGATTGGCAGCGGTTTCACTGATCCGCAACGTCCGATCCGTGTTTCTGGCGTAAGCTGCAATTCGGGATCGGGCGTCGGAAAATACCAAGTTCTCAACCCAGCGGCGTTTACCTTGACGGGCTATACGATCGGTACGCTACCTTCCGACTTGGAAGGCCGTGGCGATTGCTTCGGTCCGGACCTGGTGAACTTCGATATGCAGCTTGCCAAGAACTGGACCTTGAGAGAAAAGTTCCGGATCAAGCTGCAATTCGACTTCTTTAACATCTTCAATCACGCGAACTTCTCGGGAAATGGTCTCGCCAACAACTACAGCGGCAACAACCTGATCTGCGGCGGCGGCGCGACCGTTTGCAGCCCGACGAATAACGTTGTGACTGGACAAGAACCAGGACAGCTTGGGAACTTTGGACAAGCGAATTCGGTCTTGGCTCCGCGTCAAATTCAGTACGGCTTGCACTTCTCGTTCTGAAAAACGCAACGAGTCTTTCGAAATGAAACGGCGGGGCTTGAAAAATCAAGCCCCGCCGTTTAGTCTTTTAGGCGTGTGGGAATCGTAAGCTGGTGACAGTCCTATCGCTGAGCTTCTCTGAATTCTCTCGAGTTAGATGTATTTCCAAGTGGGACATTAAGACCGCAGCAACCGCACTGCTTATCTTCTTCGCCCTTCCCGGCGTGTGCCAAATTTATGCGCAGGCTCCCTCGCCTCAAAATGAGAAGGCGGCGCCGAAAGAAGCGAGGACGTCTCCGATAGAAGTGGAGCTCTCGAAGCGGCTAGAGGAGGCGCGCGCAGCGCGGGACTCTGGGGATCCGGCAGCCGTCGCGCGATCAAACGGCCGCGTAATCGCGTTCGCGCTTCGGGAATTGGCGCAGTTGCGATTGCTGGAAGCGGCATACCCGCAGGCCGTTGAACTCTACCGCCGCTCGGTCGATTTTGAAGATATTCCCGATACGCGGACGGATCTCGCAATCGCCGAATTGCAGTCAGGCCGCCTGGACGACGCGATTGCGGATTCGGGGAAGGCTCTCGCAGGTGCAGCCGATTCGCGAGCGTACGCTGTCATTGGCCGCGCCTGGTCACGCAAGCGCGAATACGGAAAAGCGGCCGAGGCCCTCTCGCATGCCGTCGAAATCAAGCCGGATATCGAGACGCTCTACGCGCTGGGAATCTGTTTGCTCGAATCGAAAGACGCTGCCCATAAACAACGTGCCGCCGCAATCTTCGAGCAGATGATTCAACTCGCGGGCGACAGCGGCTCGCTGCACGTGCTCTTTGGCCGCGCGTATCGCGACGCCGAAGACATGCCTGACTCGATTCGCGAGCTAAAGCGAGCCGTGGAACTCGACCCGCGCACTGCCCACGCCCACTACTTCCTTGGCCTCGCGACTTTGTCCGTCAACGAATGGAAGCCGACGCCCGAAGCTACTGCGGAATTCCGCAAGGAACTCAATAACTATCCGCGCGATTTCCTGGCCAATTACATGATGGGCTTCACGGACTCGATCAATCGCGAATACGACGAATCGAACAAGTATCTCAAGATCGCCGAAAGCGTGAACCCCACGTGGCCCGAGCCGTTCCTATATTTGGGCCTGAACGCATTCGCCGAAAATGACATGAAATCTGCCGAAGCCGACCTTCGCAAAGCGATCGAGCTGACCGGCCAGGATGAGTCGCGCTCGAACTACCAGATTCGCCGAGCGTACGTTGACCTGTCGCGAATTCTCGCAAAATCGGGCCGTTCGGATGAAGCGGACGTCTTCGTCGCGAAAGCGCACGATCTTCAAAAGAAAGTCATGGAGCAGACGCAGCAGAGCGTCGCCTCAATGGCGCTCGCGGGTGGCGCTGGATCCGCCGCGGCGCTCGTTCCCATCAACCCTCAGCAAGAAGAGGAAGCGGCGCCGATCCTCGAAGGCAACGCCGATCCTTTCGGCCACGTGGACGCGTCAACCCTCGCTCACTCCAACTTGAACGAAAAGCAGCGCGCCGTGGCTGATTCCGAGGAGGCGCGCCTGCGCACGATTCTAGGTCTAGGTTTTAACGACCTCGCTACCTCGGAGGCCGTGCGAGGCGAGTACACCGCTGGGCTCGGCCATTATCGGGAAGCCGAGCATTGGAACGCCGCGATCGACGGCCTGCAAAAGAATCTGGGACTCTGCGCCTACCGCGCGGGCAATTATCCCGAGGCGATTCGCGCGCTTTCACGCGCGCTCGTGGACAATCCAGCCGACGCTCCCGTCCGGGCGATACTCGGTATGGCGTACTTCGGCTCGGATTCGTTCGCCGAGGCTGCGAAGACGCTCGCCCCCCTCGGCACCCGAGGCATGCAGGATAGCCTCGTAGGATACGCCTGGGCGGCTTCCTTGACGCGTACGGGCGATTTAAAGAAGGCAACCGACGTTCTCGTCGAGTATGAGAAGGGAAAGCTCTCAAATGACGCGCTAATCCTCGTCGGCCAGCTTTGGACCGAAATTGGAGACTATGCTCGCGCGGTAGCCACTTTTCATCGAGCGCTCGACGCTGATGCCTCGCTCCCCAAGGCTCACCTTGATGCCGGCGAGGCTGATGTTCGCTGGGAGCATTGGCCCGAGGCGGCTGAAGAATTCAAATCTGAGCTCGCTTTAGCGCCCGGCGATGCCGACGCCAAATATAACCTCGGTTTCGTCTACGCGCAGCAGTCGAAGACCGATGAAGCGATGGAATTGTTTCAACAAGTAATCGCTGCAAACCCGGACTATGCGAACGCCCAATATCAAGTGGGCAAGATTCTCCTCGATCGCGGACAGATCGAAGACGCCATCGCGCATCTCGAAATCGCCGCGCGACTAACCCCGAATACGGATTACGTGCATTACCAGCTTCAGGCCGCGTACCGCAAAGATGCGCGCGTCGCGGACGCGGATCGCGAACTCGAGATCTACAAGGACCTCAAGGCGAAATCGCGAGACCGCGCGGCGCAGTCGGTGCAGCATCCATGATGATTCGCGAATGGAGAGCCGCTTGATCGTTCGATCCTCTCGAGCTGCACTCAGAATAGCTCTCCTCATTTTCTTCCTAACTGGATTGGCGCACGCACAGACTGGTCATAATGCGCCTGCCCCGCCGCCGCCCGGAGCCAAAGCGGCCAAGTGCGCCAATCGTCCGGTGCCGCACCTTGAAGACATCACCGCGAAAGCGGGAATTACGTTCAAGCACACGTCCGATCCATCGAAGAAATACATCGTCGAGTCCATGAGCGGCGGTGTGATTTTAATCGACTACGATCGAGATGGTTGGCCGGATATCTACTTTACGAATGCGCCGACAGTCGAAATGGCGGTGAAGGGGCAGCCAAGTCTGGGCGCTCTCTATCACAATAATCACGACGGAACTTTCACCGACGTCACGAAGGGATCAGGCTTGACCACGCCGTGCTTTGCGATGGGCGGCGCCGTCGGAGATTACGACAACGACGGCTGGCCGGACCTCTATCTGACTTGCCTCGGCGGCAACGTCCTCTATCACAATAACGGCGACGGCACATTTACCGACGTCACGGCGAAGGCGGGCGTCGCGGATGGACGATGGTCCACTGGCGCGGCCTTTGGCGATTACGATGGCGATGGCTTCGTCGATCTCATGGTTACGAACTACGTCGATTTTCACCTCAACGACCTTCCCGCCTTCGGAAAATCTCCGAACTGCAAATATCGCGGAATCGATGTGCAGTGCGGCCCTCGTGGATTGCGGGGCGCGGGCGATTCTTTGTTCCACAACAATGGCAACGGGACATTCACCGACGTTTCGAAGAGCGCCGGCGTGGACGACCCGAATGGCTTTTACGGAATGGGAGTTGTCTGGGTGGATTTCAATAACACTGGCCGCCCGGATATTTACGTCGCGAACGATTCGACTCCGAAATTTCTCTACAAGAATCTCGGCGGCGGAAAATTCAAGGACATTGGGCTCGAATCCGGCACGGCGGTTAGCGAAGACGGCTCGGAGCAAGCGTCGATGGGGATTGCGGTTGGGGATTATCTGCACACCGGACTGCCTGCGTTGTATGTGACGAATTTTGAGGACGAGGACGACCTACTCTTCCGAAATGACGGCGACTGGAATTTCACGGATGTCTCCTATGCATCGCGCAGCGCCTTGCCGGCTCTGCCGTGGGTGAAGTGGGGCGCCGCGTTCGTTGATTTGGATAACGACGGCTGGCTCGATCTCATCACTGCTACCGGCCACGTTTACCCGCAGGTGGACACGTTGCCCTCAGGTGCTGGCTACCGCGAGCCGAAAGTGCTTCTTCTCAATCAGCAGAACGGAACGTTCTGCGATGCAAGCGATCAAGCCGGTCCGGCGCTCATGGAAAAAAGAGTGGCGCGCGGACTTGCCGTCGGCGATCTCTTCAACGACGGTAATATGGATGTGGTCATCGGCGATCTCGATGGCGGGCCGATGGTGCTGCGAAATCACGGCGTTCCCGGGCGTCACTGGGTGAGTTTTGAACTTGCGGGGACGAAGAGCAACCGCTTGGCACTGAACGCGCGCATTAAAATCGTCGCTGGCGGCGTGACGCAGACCGACGAAATTCATAGCGGCGGAAGCTATCTCTCGCAGAACGATCTGCGCGTCCACTTCGGCCTCGGCGCGGCGGCGAAAATCGAGCGCGTCGAAATTCATTGGCCGTCGGGAAAAGTCGAGACGTTGAGCAATCTCGCGGCCGACCAGTTTTACTCGGTGCTTGAACGGCAGGGAATTGTCCCGGCTGAAAAGATTCGACCGGAGCGGCGCAAATGATGAACAATCGTAATCGCGTTCTTGATGGTTTGCTCTGTGTGCTGTGCGTGATGGTCCCACTCGTATGCTTGCCGGTTTCCGCGATTGGCGACAAGGGCAAAGATCATTGGGTCGCAACCTGGAGTACTGCGAACAACGATCTTGCGAATCCGGATGCTCCCGGTGTTTTTAGCTCGGCAAACGTTCCCGACTCGCTCGAGAACCAGACCATTCGCGAAATTGTGCGCACCACCATCGGCGGGCGCGAGATTCGAATTCGCTTGTCGAACGCCTTCGGCGCCAAGCCGATCACGTTCGATTCTGTTTACGCCGGCTTGGAAGCGAACGGAGCCGCGCTCGCTGCAGGCACGAATCACGATGTTACATTCGGCGGCTCGAAAACCGTGATGATACCGGAAGGCTCCGAAGCGCTCAGTGATCCAATTCGTCTGTCCGTTGGCGCGGGAGAAAATCTGGTGATTAGCCTGTTCACGACAGGACCGGCGCGCTTGGCGACCGGCCACTCCGCTGCGTTTCAAACCAATTTCATTTCGACGACCGGCAATTTTGCCGCGGACGAGAGTGCGAGCGCGTTCACGAAAACAGTTGGCTCGTGGTATTTCCTGGCGGAAGTCGATGTGCTTGCCTCGCAAAAAATGAGAGGCGCCATCGTCGCGCTCGGCGATTCCATTACGGATGGATCGTCAACGAAGCCGGACACATACGTGCGATGGACGGATGTTCTGGCGCGGCGAATGCTCGCGAGCCGGGCGCATAACACGATGGCGGTGCTAAATTCCGGAATCGGCGGCAATCGAGTGCTCACGAGTTCGCCGTGCTTCGGCGTGAATGCCCTGGCCCGGCTCGATCGCGACGCCTTTGACCACGCCGGCGTTCGCGACATCATCCTTTTCGAAGGCACGAATGACATTGGGCAGCCTGACACGCCCGCCTCTACCATACGGGCTAAGTACGTCCCGTGCCTAACCCGCATGCAAATCACCGCCGATGATTTGATCGCCGGATACAAACAAATCATCGAGCAGGCGCACGCGGCGGGATTGAAAATCTTCGGCGCGACGATACTTCCGTACAAAGGTTATGGAGGCTGGACGGAACAAGGAGAAGCGAAGCGCCAAGCCGCGAATCATTGGATCAAGGAATCAGGCGCATTTGACGGCGTGATCGATTTCGACGCGGCGCTGCGCGACCCAGCAAATCCCACGAGCCTAAATCCTAGCTACGACAGCGGAGACCATCTGCATCCCAATTCGGCAGGCCACGAAGCGATGGCGAACGCGATCGATCTCGGGCTCTTCCGTTAGCCGGAGGGTTCAGTCACGGGCCCAGATTTGCGGATCTGGACGAATTGCCATCCAAAGCGTCCCTTAATGCACAAATGCCCGTGCGTTACGGAATGATCGAGCGGCGAGGAGACGCGCACGATTTCTCCATCCTGCGCGTGAACGGTGAGCGTGCAGCCCACTCCGCAATAAGGGCAAATCGTATCGGTCTGCTTCTGCCGCGATTCATCCCAAGTGCCGGCGCCGCGCATGTCGTATTCGCTTTTGAACATCAGCGCGCCCGTCGGGCACACGCCGATGCAATTTCCGCAGTAAACGCATGCGGAATCGGGAAGCGGAATATCGAATTCCGTCGCGATGTGCGCGGAAAAGCCGCGTCCGGCCACGGCAATTGCGAACGTATTCTGCGCATCCACGCCGCACGCTTCCACGCACTTGTAGCAAAGGATGCACTTTGAGTAATCGCGCACGTAGAGGTCGTTATCGATTTTCACCGGCTGCGCCACGGTCGCGGAATTCGGTCCGAAGCGATCCGGCTTCGCGTCGTATTGCTCGACGTACGATTGCAGCGCAGGCGCCGTCGACACATCGACCGACGAGCCCAGAAATTCCAGAATCAAGCGGCGGCTCAGGCGCACGCGCTCTGAATCCGTCTTGACCTTCATTCCCGCTTCCACTTTTCGCGAGCACGCCGGCACGAGCGTGCGCGATCCTTCGAGCTCGACAACGCAGACACGGCACACATTCACGGGCGTGAGATTTTCGAGGAAGCAAAGCGTCGGCGTATCGATTCCGAGCGAACGAGCCGCGTCGAGAATTGTGGAGCCTTCGGGGATGCTCACCTTTTTTCCGTCGATCTGAATTTCAACCGAGTGAAGCGGACGCGGCGCGGGCGCTTCGGGCACAGGCCCGCGCGGCACAGGAATCAGCAAGGATGGCGCGTCCGCGGGAAGGCTCATGTGAGCGGGCTCCAACGATTCATGGCGGATAAGATCGCGCTCGAGGCGGTCTGACCGAGTCCGCAAATCGAAGCGTCGCGCATCGCCTGCGCGATTTCCTCGAAGAGTTTCATTTCCTGCGCCGCGGAACCAAGCGGCCGCTGCGTCACCACGCGATGAAGCAATTCTTCCTGGCGCGCTGTTCCAATGCGGCAGGGAACGCACTGCCCGCAAGATTCCTCGCGGAAAAATTTCGCGATGCGCGTGAGAATTTGCCGCAGGTCCGTCGTGTCGTCGAAAACGATGACGGCGCCCGAACCGAGAGTGGCGCCTTTCGCGCGCGTGCCTTCAAACGAAAGCGGAATGTCGAGCTCCGCCGGCGACAAAAAGCTTCCGGCGGCGCCGCCGAGCAGCACCGCCTTCAATCGGCCCGTCCCGCCAACGCCGCCGGCGAGTTCGATCAATTCGGCGAGCGTCACGCCAAAAGGAACTTCGTACACTCCTGCGCGTTTAATATGTCCAGAAATGCAGAACAATCTGTGTCCCGCCGATTGTGCTGTCCCCGCGCGCGCATAGGTAGCGCCGCCTTGCAAAATAATCTCCGGAATGTTGATGAGCGTCTCGACGTTATTCACGATGGTCGGCCGCCGAAAAAGCCCGGATTGCGTGGGAAACGGCGGTTTGTTGCGCGGCTCGCCGCGATAGCCTTCGATCGAATTGAATAGCGCAGTTTCTTCACCGCAGATGTATGCGCCTGCTCCGCGGCGTAACTCCACATCGAAGCGAACGTTGGAACCTGCGATCGCCTCGCCGAGAAATCCATTCGCTCGTGCAACTTCGATGGCGCGAGCCAAGCGCGCGGCAGCGGCCGGGTATTCGCCGCGAATATAAATGAAGCCTCTTTCCGCGCCGACGGCCAGCGCTGCAATCGCCATCCCTTCAAGAATCGCGAACGGCTCGCCTTCCATCAGCACGCGATCCTTGAACGTGCCGGGCTCCGATTCATCGGCGTTGCAGACAAGATAGTGCGGCGCGTTGGATTTGCCTTGAAGCAACAGCGCCTCCCATTTCTTTCCCGTCGGAAACGCGGCGCCTCCGCGGCCCAGCAGCCGCGATTCGATCACTTCGCGAACAATCGCTTCCGGTCCCATCGCGATCGCCCGGCGCAACGCCTCGTAGCCTCCCAGCCGCTTGTAATCATCAATCGTCGATTGATTGCGATCAGCAATGTGTCGCAGCAAAGGCGTAGATGCATTTTTCAACTGAGGAACGGATAGCATCAGATTGTAATCGTCCGCCTCGCTTGCCAAACGATCAGAAGACGCGTCGCGTATCGCCGTCGGAATCGATTCGAATGTCGCAGGAGCGAGAACTTTCGAGCGCGGCTTCTCGCCCGTGGCCATGATCAATGCCGCCGGAGCGCGATCGCACAGCCCCAGGCACGAACTGCGAAGCCACGTTGCCTTGCCAGATGGATCGGGCGTTCCCGGCGCGCCTATTCTCGATTCAATTTCGGAGCAAAGCGAAGCCGCGCCGCGAGTGAGGCACGCGATATCGTCGCAAACGTGGGCAACGACGGGAGGCCGCGGCGAAAGCGAAAACATCGCATAGAACGAAGCCACGCCGTAAATTTCAGCAGGCGGCAGATTCATTCGCATCGCAACGTAATTGATCGCGCCCGGGCTGATCCATCCAGCGCGATCGGAAATAGCGTGCAGCACGGGAAGCAGCAAATCACGACCCAGCGTGCCCGCCATTGCAACGTGACCATCCGTCTCAGTTCGGCGCGCGCCACCATCCCAACTCGACAACGGCGCGCCAAGCACGGAATTCACGGCGGATTTTTCTCCGTCAGTCGGCCGATCCGATGTGAGATGTATATCCAATCAGGCCTCTTGGCACTTTTCGATGCGGATTGCCGTGGCCTTGAACTCGGCCGTGCCGGATTTCGGATCGACGGCATCGATCGTCAAATCATTCGTCGCCACTTGATCGTGAAAGTGCGGCGTCAAAAATGCGAGTCCAGGTCGCAGACCGCGATCGAATCGGATTGCGGCGACGACGGATCCGCGGCGCGAGCTTACTCGCACCCTTTCGCCTTCGCTCACGTTGTAGCGCGTTCCATCTTCCGGCGAAATATCCAAAGCTTCCTCGCGGCGCAATGGCGAGGAATAGCGTTCCGTCTGCACACCCGTATTAAAGGAATCGAGGCGGCGCCCCGTGGTAAGGCGAATCGGATAATCCTCGTCAAGTACATCCACCGGCGGCTCGAATTCAACCACCGTAAACGGCGCGCGCGGGCCAATCAACGGCGTTTGCCAGAGCCGGCTGTGCAAATACATTTCGCCCGGATGCGATTCGTCGTAGCAAGGCCATTGAATCCCGCCAAGTTTCTCGAGGCGCGCATAACTCATACCCGCATTCATCGGACTCAGCGTCCGAAGTTCATTCCAGATTGTTTCTGCATCCGGCGACCCCCAATCGTGGCCGAGGCGCCGCGCCAGCTCGAAAAGAATATCGAGATCATCCCGCGTGCCGGGCGGA
Source organism: Candidatus Acidiferrales bacterium (assembly GCA_049279675.1). Lineage (GTDB taxonomy): Bacteria > Acidobacteriota > Terriglobia > Acidiferrales > UBA7541 > Palsa-147. The sequence goes on along the minus strand of JBAPOP010000115.1, from coordinate 1,965 downwards.
AGCGGTACCGCACGCCGCACGCGCTGAACGCGACGCTCGCTGCTCGTCACCGTGCCTTCGCTCTCGCACCAGCCTGCCGCCGCAGGAAACACAACGTCGGCAAGCTCGGCCGTGTGCGTATAGAAAAGATCCTGCACCACGAGGAGATTGAGCCCTTTCAAGAGATGCAGCGCATGTTGCCGATCTGCTTCCGAATCGGCGGGATTCTCTCCAAGCACGTAGAGCGCCGTCAGTTCGCCGCGCCCCATCGCTTCCAGCATCCCGCTCACGTGCCAGCCGCGCTTCGGATCGAGCTTCGCGCCCCACGCTTTTTCGAATTTCGCGCGAATTTCATCGTTCTCGACGTGCTGAAAGCCGGGGAACCGATCCGGAATCGCGCCCATGTCGCCGCCGCCCTGGACGTTGTTCTGGCCGCGCAGGGGATTGATCCCGCTTCCATATCGCCCGACGTGCCCCGTCAGTAGAGCCAGATTAATCAGCGCGAGGACGTTGTCAACGGCGTTGTGATGCTCCGTGATGCCAAGCGTCCAGCAAAGCTCAGCGCGATCGGCTTTCGCATACGCGTGCGCCGTCTCGCGAATCGCGGCGGCAGGCACGCCAGTGTCGCGCTGGGCGCGCTCGAGAGTGTATTTCTCCACGCCCGCGCGATACGCCTCATATCCGCTAGTTGAGTGTTCGATGAACTTCTCGTTGGCCAGGCCCGCCGCAATAATTTCCCGCCCCATCGCGTTCGCGAGCGAAATGTCAGAGCCAACGTCGAGGCCCAGCCACAGGTCCGCCCACTGCGCCGAGCCCGTGCGCCGCGGATCAATCGTGAAAAGTTTCGCGCCGCGCCGCACGCCCTTTAGCAGATGATGGAAAAAAATCGGATGCGTCTCCCGCGCGTTCGAACCCCAGAGGAGGACGACATCCGTCTCTTCGATTTCACGATACGAACTCGTGCCCCCGCCCGCGCCGAATACCGCCGCCAGACCGGCGACGCTTGGCGCGTGTCAAGTCCGGTTGCAACTATCGATGTTGTTGCAGCCGATCACCGCCCGCACGAATTTCTGTGCGGTGTAATTAAGCTCGTTCGTGGTCTTCGAGCAACTGAACATTCCAAACGTGCGCGGACCGTGCGCATCCATCTCCCGCCGGATTCCCGAGGCCGCCAAATTCAAAGCCTCGTCCCAGCTGGCGGGGCGGTGACGTCCGTTCTCGCGCACTAATGGAGTTGTCAGTCGCGGCAATTCATGTTTCGCCAAGCCGAACCTCCCAACGTGCTTACACGCAAATCTTAGCGCCGCGCACGCTCGCACACCACCATAAGCGCGACCGAGGCCGGGTTGCACGAGTGCACCGACCAGGACGTGTTTCGTGATTCGCCGATGCTCGAGCGTTTTCTGAAACTCGGCTGCGGCTCCGCCGCCGTTGCGCAGGGTCGATAATCGGCTATTGGTGCTCTGTTTCGAGATTCGCCCGTTCCGACGCCATTACGGTTCGTGCACGACCATGGAGACGATTTCCTCGGTGCTGATGTCCTTAAGCACGAGCGGCGAATCGTCCGGGGTGAGGCCGAGCCAGAAGCCGTATTGGCCCGTCGTACGGAGTGACTTCAGGCTCGCAATCTGCTCGATTTTCCCACCGGGGACGGACGCACGCTTGACCGCTGAATCCTTGGAGAGATCGAAGAAATAAACGAACCGGCCGTCGTGCGACCAGTCGGGGTAGCCTAAAAACCCCGGGACCAGAGTCGACCACTTTTGGGTTTTGAAATCGAAGAGCATCATGTCGGTGGCATTCTGGTGCAAGGCCACAAGAAACCGCCCGTCTGGCGACCAGCGGGGAGAAAACAATCCCTCGGAATCCGGCAGCGTTTTTACCTTGTGAGTATTTATGTCAAGGACGTGTATCGCGGCTAGACCCGTAGTCCCGAATCCGCCGAAGGCTAGTGAATTTCCGTCCGGAGCCCACACGGGATCGGCC
>JBAPOP010000114.1:0-2633 GCA_049279675.1 Candidatus Acidiferrales bacterium | reverse complement strand
GTGCGATCTTCGGCGATTCTCCTTCTTCTTCCGTGAGCGCGAGCATGTAACTGCGATCGGCCGCCAGCGCCAACTCGAAAAGAATTCCCGCGAAACACGAATCGCGATCGACAATTGCAAACAAGCTGCGTGAAGACACATCGAGCCGCCCGAATGTGCGCCGCAGCAATCCGATCGTTTCGCGAACCAGCCAATCGTCCTTGTGCCTCAGCATGAGCGCGTCAGACGCAAGCGCTGCCTCAACGCTGCCCGAAGTTTTCAGCAGCACGAGCCCCAGCTCCAGTTCATTTGTGCGCAGCATCAAGATCGCGTCGTCCAACTCGCGCCCCATTGCCAGCGGCCACCAACGATCGCCCAGCGCGTGAATCGCTTCCGGCGTCTGCGGCTGATCGCCCTCCGGCCCGCGAATCATCATAGTCGCCGTCCGAGCCGCGCGATCGAATGCCACATCCACGAAATCGTAATGAAAACCAGCGTCATCGATTTTTCGATTCAACGGATTCAATTGAATGCCCTTGGAATCCGCTTTGCGCGGCGAGCCGGCGACGAGCGCCATCGCGCGAGCGCGCGTCAGCTCGCCAAATTTCGCCGGCGGCGCGATTTCATCAACTAATCCCCACGCTTTCGCGCGATCGGCCTTCACGCCATCGGGATTCGTGCAGAACAAATCCGCCAAATCGCGCCGCACTTTTCGCTTGTCAACAACGCGCGTCAGCCCGCCCGTCCCCGGCAGCACTCCGAGCAGCGGCACTTCCGGCAAACTCACCGCGCTCGATCGATCGTCCGCCATCACAATTTCGTCGCACGCGAGCGCCAATTCGTATCCGCCTCCCGCCGTCGTTCCATTCAACGCCGCAAGAAATCGCAGCCCATCGTGCCGGCTCGAATCCTCCATTCCATCGCGAGTTTCGTTCGTGAATTTGCAGAAATTCACTTTCCACGCGTGCGACGAAGTGCCCAGCATATAAATATTCGCGCCCGCGCAAAAAATCCGCGGCTTCGCGCTCGTCAGCACGACGCAAGCAACTTCAGGATGCTCGAATCGCAAGCGCTGCAGCACGTCGTGGAGCTCGATGTCCACTCCGAGATCGTAAGAATTCAATTTGAGTTTGTATCCCGGCTTCAATCCAGCATCTTCGTTGACGTCCATCGCCACCGTCGCCACGCGCCCGTCAATGCTCACGCGCCAATGCCGCCGCGCTTCCGGCGCAACGTCAAATGTCACGAGCCCAGTCTCTTTTACATTCAACATAAATTGTGTGCTCTCCCTTTTCGCTACGAATTGCGCTGCGCCGCCGTCGCCTGCACCGCTTTCAAAAGCGCGTCGAGGCTTTCGCCCAGGCTCCGCCCCGAAGTATCCACCGCGATATCTGCTTCGTTGTGCATCGGCTCGCGCACGGAAAGGATTCGCCGCAGGTCCGCCATCGATTCGCGATTCTCCGCCATCGGCCGCATGTCGCCCTGCGCGATTACGCGCTGCATATGATCTTCCGGCGTCGCCCGCAGCCACACCGTGAAGCACGCCGCCAGCAGCCGCTCAAATGTCGCGTGTTCCGACACGAGACTTCCGCCCGTCGAAAGGACGAAACGCGGATGGCGCTCGAGAATTTGCTCCAGGCACTGCCGCTCGAGGCGGCGGAAGCCGCTCTGCCCGTACAAATCGAAAATCACGCTTAGCGGCACGCCGCTCTCTCGCTCGATCACGCGATCGAGCTCAATAAACGGAACGCTCAGCCGCGCCGCCAACTTCGCGCCCAGCGTCGATTTGCCCGCGCCGCGCAGCCCGATCAGCGCGATGCGCGAGCGCCGCGCGTTCGCATCGGCCGCGTTCGCATCGCCGCTGAATTCCCGCAGCAAAATTTGATGCGCGCGCCGAATTTCGCCGGGGCTGAGGCGCCGCAGCAGCTCAGTGGTGTGCAGCAACTCAACGGGCGGTTCCGGGCCTTCCATGATCAGCGTTTCAAGCCGCAGGTCGAGCGCCTGAGCGATCTGACGCAGCAAGAGAATCGAAATGTTTCCTTCCCCGCCTTCCAGTTGCGCGAGGTAGCGCTCCGAAACTTCCGAGTCCTTCGCAAGAATTTTTCGCGTCATCCCGCGTCGCGCCCGAGCTTCGCGCACTCGCTCGCCCAGCACCCGCAAATATTTCGCCTCGGAAACGCGCGGCGCGCCCGCCTCAGCGGGGAATTGCGCCGCAATACCGCGTTTCGCCGCGATGCCGCGTTTCGCCGCAGCGGGAGCTCGGCTTGCAATGTTCGCTTTTGCCAGTGCTTTCATCCGAAATGCCGCTTTCCAGACCTTTTTGCTAACATGCAGTATTGCGCTTTCAATCGGAACACAGCATGCATTATACTGCCACCGCGAACGCACCTCCAAAGAATTTCGCGAGGTCGTAATGCGGGTAGTCGTTATGGCACGGTTTCAGCTCCGGTATCTCGTGTGCCGCGAATTCGGGTTCGGTCTTAGGGGGTCGGAGCTTCAGCTCCGACATAAATGCGTGGCGAATACCGGGGCTTCAGAGTCTGTGTGAGAACTCGGGTTGACGCGTCCCTTATACTGCGCGAGAGAGGAGACGCGATGGCGAAATTTTTGGATTACAACCCGGATCAGGTGTATTTGCTGCCGCCGACCGTGCG
>JBAPOP010000113.1:0-21488 GCA_049279675.1 Candidatus Acidiferrales bacterium | reverse complement strand
CGTGAAGATTTCTTTGTAGCGTGCGCCCGGGCAGTGGTCTGTCTTGAGCTGTTTGCCGATGAGTCTGAGTAGCTCGTCGGTGAATTCTGGCTTTAGTGTCTGGGCTGCTGTTGCCATTATGCGCTCTCCTTTCTCGCCCGCAGGCGTGGTAGCCTCGTGACGTGAATCACGCACCCGCGATGCGCGAGGGCCTTGACACGTCGGATGGGGACTGGTGATTCGCGGTCGGTGAGCAGGTCTGTCATCGCATCGATGATCGCCTCGATGATGTTCGCGCCCTCGCGCCGCGTGGTGTCAACGTGGCGTACGGTGTCCTTTCCTTCCCATGCGATTTGCACGAGATATTGGCGCGGTGTCACTCCGCGCCGCTTTTTAGTAGCGCGCCGTTGGGCGGGAATGTGCCACCTTCCTTTGGAGATCGATGGCGGTTTGCGGGCGTATGAGGTTTATGGCGATGAGTTCGGCTTCGGTGAATCCGTACTCCTCGCCGATTTCGACCACCTTTGCTCGTAGGTCGAATCTGCCGCCGTTGGTTTGCTCGTTGTTCGCTCGGCACATTCGCCAGATTTTTTCCTTCATCTCTTGCGGCGGCTCTGGGATTTGCCGCGTGATTTCGCACACGGTGTCACTCTCCTTTTGTTGGATTTGCAGCTGTAGCAGCTGCGGTGTTGCGTGGGTTTTTCGCGGAGTCCATCGATCTCTGGGGTCGCCGCGCCGCTGTGGGCGTGTTTCCTGGGGGGTCCCCGTCATTGGATCACCCTGGTTGCTGGCCTGTGCGGTGCGGTTAGCTCGTTGAGTAGTGACCTGAGTTCGTTCGGGTCGTGCGCTCCGAGGTAGTGGAGTGTGGACGTGAGGCTCGCGTGCCCGAGCGCTTGCTGCGTGATTCTCAGGTCGTGCGTTCGCGTGTAGATGTTTGCCGCCATGGTGCGTCTCAGGTCGTGCGGCCTCAGGTTGTCCGGCGCCCCTGCTGCCGCTTTGAGTTTTTTCCACGCTTTGCGGATGGCCTTCGGGTGCGTGCTGCGTCCGCGTATTCGTTCGAGTAGGGTTTGCGTCGGGCCTCCGGTGTCCGCCGCGGCCTCGATGAGTTCCGATAGCTCGGTGAGGACTGGCATGGCGTGGATCCGGCTTCCCTTCGTTTTGAATGTGATCGTTTTTTGTTCGGCGTTGTAGTTGGCGTTCGTGGCGTTGGTTGCTTCCATGAATCGGAGGCCGCAATCGACGCACAGGCAAATGAAGGCTCGCATCCACGGGCTGGCGTGGGCCTTGAGGCTGGCGACGGTGTCCTGGGTTGCTGTCACCGTCCGCGCTGGCGGCACCCGTATCTTCGCGACCTGGTGCCTGATGCTGAGGTCTGCCAGCCCGCCGCGCTCCAGCACACCGAGGACTGCCATGGCCTCTGCGCGGAGCGTGTGCGCGGTGGTGTGCGCGTAGTCTTCGCGCCATCGCTTGATGAGTGCGTTGATGGTTTTCTCCGTCAGCTGGCCTTCCGCGCGTATTTCTTCCTCGAGTTCGCGCGCGACCTGGCGTGCCGAGTTGCGGCCTTTTGGCTTCCCTTCCGCCCACGCGCGGATGACCGCAGTAATGCCGCGCGCGCCCGTGCTTTTTTTAGGGCAACGCCCTCGCGCATTTGCTGCTGGAATTGTAGGGCCGCTTTTCTGGTTGGGAAGGCTTTGCGTTTGCGGCTGCCTTCTGCGCTTTTCCAGTCGGCGTAATACTTGCCGTATTTCTTGAGCATCGGTGACACCTCCGCTGACACCGTGATGCTCTGACCTGCATTCTTGCGATAGATACGGGCGGGGGGTTACCTATACCAGTAGTTGCGTCTACGGCAGCTGCCAGAAGGAATATGCAACGAGATCACCTGGCCGGAAGCATGGCGGGCCGGGCCGCCGGTTTTGAGACCCAAGCACAAGAACTTGACGCGGCCCAGCCCAACTTCCAAGGATGGCAATCCACCCGCAATCGTCGTACGCGCGGCGTCGGATTCCTTGCGCCACGAGGATGGCTCGATTAGGATTGCCGGGCGGTTCTGGCGCGCCTACCACGGCCTGTTTTGGAGCAGTTTTAGGTCAACAAAGGGCGCGGCAGAGATAAAGCCAGTCTGGAGGACACTTTGCGGATATCTCGGCGCGATCTCTTGAAGTCAGGCGCGACAACCTTGGCGGTCGGCGCCATATCGCCTCTTTCGGATGCGCGAATGTCGGGTCGAGAGGCATCAGCCATTCCAGGGCCCCAGGCTACCGCACTGCCTCCGGCGTTCAATGCGCTCAGGCCGCTCGGCGATCGCGTCCATCCCATCACCCCTGACGAGCGCAAGGCTCGTGTGGCCCGCGCGCAGGAGTTGATGACAAACGCCAAGCCGCAGTTCTCCGCGCTCTTCATCACTCCGGGAACGGCCCTGTTCTATTTCACGGGGATTCGATGGTGGCCGAGCGAGCGCATCCTCGCTTTGCTGATTCCCCGCAGCGGCGAGCCGATACTCATCTCGGCAGCCTTCGAGGAAGGCCGCCTTCGCGAAAGCCTGCCCTGGCCCATCGAAATTCGAACATGGGAGGAGGACGAGAGCCCGTACGACAAGGCCGCGCACTGGCTCACTGAGCGTCATCTTCAAACCGGCCGGATCGGCGTCGAAGAAACGACGCGCTTCATGTTTTTCGATGGCTTGCGAAAGGCGAACCCGTATGCGGAATATCTCAGCGGCGATCCGATCACGATCAGCTGCCGCGCTCGCAAGAGCGAGCACGAACTGAATTTAATGCGCCTCGCCTGTACCGCAACTTGTGATGTTTATAAGGCGACCTTCGCATCGCTGCACGAAGGCGTAACGCAACAGACCGTCTCGGAATGGATTTCGCAGGGATACAACAAAATGGGATTGGAAGGCGAAGCGATGGTGTTATTCGGTGCGGCGTCTTCATTCCCGCACGGATCGCAAGAAGGGCACCCGTTGCGGGAAGGCGATTCCGTTCTGCTCGACGACGGCACGACGGTTGAAGGCTATCAATCTGACGTCACGCGAATGTCGGTGCTCGGAAAACCGTCCGAAAAGCTTCAGCGCGGGTTCGAGATTGTGCGCAAGGCGCAAGATGCCGCGCTTGCCGCTGCGGTCGCCGGAAAGCGATGTGGCTCCGTGGACGATGCTGCGCGCCGCGTGATTACTGACGCAGGATTTGGCCCCGGCTACAAATATTTCGCTCACCGCGTCGGCCACGGAATCGGACTCGATATGCACGAACAACCGTATCTTGTCCGCGGCAACCGAACGATTCTCGCATCCGGGATGACGTTTTCGAATGAACCTGGCATCTACGTTCCGGGCGATTACGGCGTTCGCTGCGAAGACGACATGGTCATCACCGCCGACGGACCCGCGCAATTGCTGACACCCGGCTTCCAGCCATCGCTCGAAGTGCCCGTCGCGTAGCTTGGCGGTTTAGATAGTTCGCTTGGCGGCACAGTATTCGACAATCCACGCTTCGACCCAGAATCGCCTATCTCCCGGCTCCCTCGAAATGAAACCGCAATGGCCGCCGTGCTGCGGCACGACGGTGGTGATATTGGGATTGGAAGCCAGGCTTTCATCGCGAAGCGTCTCGATCGGCACGATGGGATCGTCCTCGGCGGCAATGAGAATCGTCGGGACGCGGATCGCTCCCGCTACCCGAAGCGCGCTCGCGCGGTGGTAATAATCGTCGGCGTCGCGAAAGCCGCAGAATTTTGCGGTAATCACATCGTCAAATTCACGCACCGTCCGCACGCCGTCGAGGCCATTCAGCGGATACTCCTTCGGAAACAGCGCTGCCTTCACGCGCGTGTGCTTCTTTAAGGAACGAACGAAGTGGCGCTGATAGATAAAATTCTGCCGTTCGTTGAGCGCGTCTGCGCACGCCGCCAAATTCGCGGCGGGACACACGGCGACGACTCCGCGCAACTCCGCCGGAAACCGATCCGACATTTCGCCTGCCATCTTCAACACCAGATTTCCGCCCATTGAAAAACCAACCGCAAATATTTCCCGCAGGCCATCTCGATCGATTAACTCCGCGACGATCGCTCGGATGTCGCCGCTCAATCCGGAGTTGTAGAGCGTCGGCGTCAGATGATCCGTCCCTCCGCAATTGCGCTGATTTATGCGAAGTACGTTGAAGCCGATTTGAAAGGCCTTCTCCGCGATGCCGAGCATGTAATCGGATTCGCTCGAACCTTCGAGGCCATGCAACAAAGCAATCGTCGAGTGCCGGCGCGGCTCTCGTTGCCAGTGGCACTTCGCAAGAACTCGCGTGCCCGGCTCCGTCTCAAATTCGCGCGGCTCCGGCGCGGGCAGGAGCGGAAAGCTGCGCGGCCAGAATGCCCCCGCTATCGTCATCAAATGCGGATTGCGAAGCCAGAACGACGGCTGGAAGTCTTTCACACTTAAAAATTTACGCTATCGGCAGGAATGGCGCAATCGAACGCGCGAGCCTCAACTTGCTTTCCTCCCGCCGCGCCCGTAAAATAGGCGGTCACACGATGAAGATTTGTAGCGACATTTCAATTCTTTTGACGGCCCAGCCCTCGCGGCTGGGCTTTTGCGTTTCTGGGGTCGAGAATTCCGCGTTCTTCGGTTCACGAACATGACAACGATGAGGTGCCGATGATAGACGGAGCTATTCCGGAAGGTCTGACATTCGACGATGTCCTTTTGCTGCCGGGAAAATCCTCGGTGCTTCCGGCGCAGGTGGACACTCGCACGTGCATCTCGCGCAAGATTGCGTTAAACATTCCCGTGGTTGCTGCGGCGATGGACACTGTAACGGGCTCTCGCCTCGCGATCGCCATCGCGCGGCAAGGCGGCCTCGGCTTCGTGCACCGCAATATGCCGATCGAGCGCCAAATCGAGGAAGTAGACAAAGTAAAGCGCTCCGAAAGCGGCATGATCGTTGATCCCGTCACGATTTCGCCGGAGCTCTCCGTGCGGCAGGCGCTCGACATCATGACGAAGTACCGCGTCTCCGGCCTCCCGGTCACTCGCGGATCGCGCCTCGTCGGCATTCTCACGAATCGCGATCTCCGCTTCGAGCGCAATCTCGATCAGCCCGTCAACGCCGTAATGACGAAAGATCACCTCGTCACCGTAGCCGTTGGCACGACGCTCGACGAAGCGGAACGCCTTCTTCAGCAGCATCGCATCGAAAAACTTCTCGTGGTCGACAACGATTTCAATCTCAAGGGACTTATCACGGTCAAGGACATTCAGAAAAAACTTGAGTACCCGATTTCCGCGAAGGATGAACAAGGCCGGCTTCGCGTCGGCGCAGCGGTAGGTTCAACAGGAGATTATCTCGAGCGCGCGGTGGAACTCGCGAGGGTGAAAGTAGACGTGCTGGCGATTGATAGCGCGCACGGACATTCCACGCGCGTCATGGAAGCGGTGGTAGAGCTGAAGCGGAGGCTTCCCGAGATTCAACTTGTCGCCGGAAACGTCGCGACCGCCGAAGGCGCGCGCGATTTGATCAGCCTCGGAATTGACGGGCTCAAGGTTGGCATCGGCCCGGGCTCGATCTGCACCACGCGCGTCGTTACAGGCGCAGGAGTGCCGCAGATCACCGCCATCGCCGACGCCGCTCGTGCCGCGAAAGGATCAGGAGTGCCGATTATCGCCGACGGCGGCGTGAAGTTCTCCGGCGATATTACAAAGGCCATCGCGGCGGGCGCCTCGGTGGTGATGATTGGCGGACTCTTCGCCGGCACCGAGGAATCGCCCGGCGAGACGATTCTCTATCAGGGCCGCACTTACAAATCCTATCGCGGCATGGGCTCTCTTGCGGCGATGGAAGGCGGTTCTGCCGACCGCTATTCGCAAGAAGCCGCCGAACGCGGCAAGTCTGTTCCCGAAGGAATCGAAGGGCAGGTGCCTTACAAAGGCCCGCTATCCGGTCTTGTCGATCAACTCGTTGGCGGCTTGCGCAGCGGCATGGGATATTGCGGGGTCGCAAATCTCAAGGAGTTGCAAGAGCGCGGGACTTTTGTTCGCATCACTTCAGCCGGCTTGCGCGAGAGTCACGTCCACGACGTAATCATCACCCGCGAAGCTCCGAATTACCGGCTGGAATAGCCGTGAATTCACTCGCCAACATCGCGCGTTGCAGCCACGCCTCCGCGCATTCCGGCGTGGATCACGAATGATGTCTCCGTTTCGCCGCTGGGCGCCTGTCATCATTTGGGCCGCCGTGATTTTTACATTCTCTACGCACTGGTTCACGTCCGACAACACAGCGGAAATCGCGGAGCCTTTCCTGCACTGGCTTTTCCCAAACCTAACACCAGACGGTATCGGTTTTATTCATCACATCATCCGGAAGTGCGGGCACCTGACGGAATATTTCATTTTTGGCTTGCTGGTGCTTCGCGCGATCCGCGCCGGGCGGCGAGACATGCGCCTTGTGTGGGCACTCGCAACAATCGGCGTCGTCGCGGCTTACGCGTCTTCTGACGAATTTCACCAGTCATTCGTGCCCGGACGAAGCGCTTCCATTTACGACGTAATGTTGGATACTACCGGCGGTGCACTCTCTCAAGTTGCTGCTGCGCTCTTCGCTCTCATCCGTCGCCGCCACGAGCATCAGGAATCAAACGGATAAAATTAAGGAGATCCCATGAATGTAAGCCTTGGACGCCTGTTCTGCACCATTGCAGCGCTCGCCGGTTTCGCGCTGAACTCCGCCACAGTCGTTCGAGCCGCTGACGCGCCCTTGCGCTACGAATTGAAATTCGAAGCTCCCAATACCCACCTGATGGACGTCACGATCCACGCGACCGGCCTCGACGGAAAAACCGCGGACTTCGCCATTCCCGACTGGGCTCCGGGCTCCTACTATATTGAAAATTACTGGATGTACGTGCAGGGCTTCCACGCAACCGCGGCGGACGGAAGCACGCTCAAGTGGCGCAAGACGGACGAGCAGACATGGCGCATCGATCTCAATCGCGCGACATCCGTCACTATCGTCTACCAGCTCTATGGCAACACGCTCGCCAACAATCGCGCACAGTACAACGAGAAGCACGCGTTCATCGGAGGCCCCGCGATCTGGATGTATCTCGTCAACGGCAAAGAACGCCCGATCGAGCTGTCGATTGCCGTTCCGAGCGGTTGGAAGGTCGCAACGGGGATGACGCGCACGGACGAAAACCACTTTACGGCGGCCTCGTACGATTGGTTCGCCGACGCGCCGCTCGAAATTTCCGATTTCAAAGAACAGACGTTCGAGTTTGCCGGAACGAAATATCACGTGATTGATCACGATATCGTGGGCGGCAACGACTTCACGAAATTCACCGGCGACGTGCAAAAGATCGTCGAAACGCTGGTTCCGATGTTTGCTGACGTCGCTGGAACGCCTCAGCAGGAAGCGCCGTTCAAGGAATACTGGTTCCTGTTCCACGTCTGGCCGAACACAGGCGGCGGTCTCGAGCATCTGAATTCCACTCAGATTAATTTTCGACAGGACTGGGACAGCGTGGCGTCGAACGAACGAGGAATGCCGCAATACCGGCTGAAGCTATACGTTACCGCGCACGAATTCTTCCACGCCTGGAACGTCAAGCGCATCCGTCCGCGCCCTCTCGGCCCATTCGATTACTCGCGCCAGGTGCACACACCTTCGCTTTGGATTTCCGAAGGTCTGACGAGCTATTACGGCAGCCTCGCGCTCGTCCGCGCCGGCCTGATTTCGCCCCAGGAATATCTTGACGACATCGCGAAGCTCATCACAAGGTTCGAGCAGGAGCCTGGGCGCAAGGAACGCAGCATCGAAGATACGAGCTGGGACACGTGGTTCGTGCGCAGCCCGACTCTGGACACGAATCTTACCAACGAAAATTATTCCTACTACGACGGCGGCCAGATTCTCGGCCACCTGCTCGATTTCGCCATCCGCGAAAAGACGAACAACAGCAAGTCTCTCGACGACTGGATGCGCCTGATGTACTCGCGCTACGCCCTCCCGAAGCCGGGCTTCGAACCGGACGACGCCATCAAAGCGATTTCTGAAGTCGGCGGCATGGACTTCACCGATTTCTTCCACCGATACATCAGCGGAAAGGAACCGCTGGCTTACGACACTTATTTCGCTTACGCCGGCATAAGCGTTGAGAAAAAAGTGGATGCCACGAAGCCCTGGACGGGATTCACCACGAGCAAGAGCGACGACGGCCGCGCGAAGATCTCGAACGTACTTCCCGGCAGCCCGGCGGAAGCAGCCGGCCTCTCGAAGGACGACGTACTCATCGCGATCGATGACCGGACCATCAGCCCGGACGATTTTAGCAATGCCATCGATCCGCACAAGCCCGGCGACACATTGAAGATTTCGCTGATTCGCCTCGGAGAACTGCGCAATATCAATCTCACACTCGGCTCGAATCCCTATCCAACGTACCACCTCAAGCCGGCCGAGAACCCAACCGACGCGCAAAAGCAAATCTATAAAAGTTGGCTCGGCATCAAATAAACTCCGGTCCGGCGCCACTAATTACGAGACGCGAGTTCGAGCTCAAAAAAAGAAAAGGCCCGCGCAATCGACAATCGCGCGGGCCTTTGTGTTTCGTTCGCCTGAAAACTATGCCTTCGCTGCCGCCTTCTCTTCCGGCTCCTCGACGGCCTGTTCCTTCTTCGGCTTCTTCTCTTTCTTTTTCAATTCCGAGCCGATGAATTCCAGGATCGCGACTTCCGCGCCGTCGCCGATGCGCCAGCCCGCGCGAATAATGCGAGTGTACCCGCCCGCGCGATCCGCGAATCGCGGCGCTAGATCCGCAAAGAGCTTCCGCGTGGCTTCCGGCGTTTGCAAAAACGCCGCAGCCTGCCGGCGCGCATGAAGCGAATCTCGCTTGCCGAGTGTGATCATCTTCTCCGCAAGACGCCGAGCCGCCTTCGCGCGCAGCACGGTCGTCGTGATCCGTTCCTTTTCAATCAGGTTCGTCACCAGATTGCGGAGCGTCGCACGGCGATGTGCCGGATTGCGCCCGAGTTTGAAGCCTGACTTCAGGTGTCTCATGGTCGTCTTCCCCGCCGGTTACAATCCGGCGGTTTCCTCCGGAGGCAGAGGCGCTGTCTGGCTCGGCAGCGGCGGCCAGATGATCCGGCCGCGGTCGTCGAACTTCATCCCGAGGCTCAGGCCCATCTTCTGCAGTATTTCTTTGATTTCGTTCAGCGACTTGCGGCCGAAATTTTTCGTCTTCAGCATTTCGGACTCGGTCTTCTGAACAAGTTCGCGCAGGCTCTGGATGTTCGCGTTCTTCAAGCAATTGTACGAGCGGACCGAGAGTTCGAGCTCTTCCACGGAACGATCGAGATGCTCGAGGCGCGGATCGTTATAATTCTCCACTACTTCTTCCGGCAGATCCGGAGATTCCTCGAAGTTGATGAAGATACTCATGTGATCCTTCACCAGCTTCGAAGCCAGCCCGATCGCGTCCTGCGGCGTGATCGCGCCGTTGGTCCACACTTCGAGTGAAAGCTTCTCGTAATCAGTCATCTGTCCAAGACGCGCTGCCTCGACGGCGTAGTTCACCTTGCGCACCGGAGAATGAACCGAGTCAATCGGGATGTAGCCGATCGGCAGGTCTTCGTCGAAATTGCGATCGGCCGAAACGTAGCCGCGGCCGTTCTTTACGCGCATTTCGAGCTCGAGCTTGCCGCCTTCGCTCACCGTTGCAATGTAAACGTTCTTATCGAGCACGGCGATGTCCGCGTCTTCTTCGATCTTCGCGGAGGTTACCGGTCCGGGCACGTCCACATTGAGCGTGATCGTCTTCGGCTGATCCGAATTCAACTTCAGCGGCACCTGTTTCAAATTCAAAATGATGTCGGTAGCGTCTTCCACCACGCCCGGAATCGGCGAGAATTCGTGGAGCACGCCTTCAATCTTTACGGCGGTGATCGCCGCGCCTTCAATCGAGCTCAGCAGGGCGCGCCGGATGGCGTTGCCAACCGTCGTTCCCCACCCGCGCTCAAAAGGCTGCGCCGAGAATTTTCCGAACTTGTCTGTCAGCGACTCGAGTTCTGCCGCCAATCGCTTTGGCTTCTGGAAACCTTTCCACATCTTCAACCTTCCTCCCGCCCGCTTACGCAGGCCAACGCAAGAAGCAATTCCACTTACTTTGAATACAATTCGACGATGAGCTGCTCGTTCACTAGCGGCGTCTGCACGTCTTCGCGCCGAGGCATTGAAATCACCCGCGCCTTGCAATTCTCACGGTCAATTTCAAGCCATGGCATCTGGCCCTGGCTCTGCGCCAAATTGCGCGCCTCGAGCACCATCGGGTTCTGGTGCAGCTTGTCTTTCACCGTGATGTCGTCGCCTACATGCACCAGATAGCTGGGTATGTTGACCTTGTGTCCCTTCACGCGAACGTGGCCGTGCAGCACAAATTGCCGCGCCTGAGAGCGCGAAGACGCCACGCCCATCCGGTAGATCACGTTGTCGAGCCGCCGCTCCAGCATCACAAAGAGATTCGAGCCCGTCGGGCCCTGCGCGCGCTCCGCCTTCTCGAAATACGTCCGGAACTGGCGCTCGAGCAAACCGTACGTGCGCTTCATCTTCTGCTTTTCACGCAACTGCACGCCGTAACCGACCATCTTGGCGCGGCGCGCCTGGCCGTGCTGGCCCGGAACGAAATTGCGCTTTTCGATCGCGCACTTTTCGGTAAAACAGCGCAATCCCTTCAAGAAGAGCTTCTGCCCTTCCCTCCGGCACAGCCTGCAAACTGCTTCACGATGTCTTGCCAATTGCCTTTCTCCTTTGCCTTCCAAAACCATCAAAACAGCCAAACTCTGAAATCAGACGCGGCGGCGCTTCGGCGGACGGCAGCCGTTATGCGGCACCGGCGTGACGTCCTTGATGCCGTTGATATGCAGTCCAGCCGCGGCCAACGCTCGAATCGCGGACTCGCGTCCTGCTCCCGGCCCCTTCACTCGCACCTCGACCGATTTCATTCCGTACTGATCCCGCGCGATACCCGCCGCGGACATCGCCGCTTGTTGCGCGGCGTAAGGCGTGCCCTTGCGCGATCCCTTGAAGCCCACGGAACCCGCCGAAGCCCAGCTCACTGCCCGGCCGTCGGGATCGGTCAACGTGACGATCGTGTTGTTGAACGTCGCCTGAATGCACACGACGCCGTGCGGCACCACGCGCTTCTCTCTCTTCTTGCGAAACTCCTTCTTGCGCTTGGTCGGTTTCGCGCCTGCATCCGGTGCAGCGGCGGCGTCCTTCGGTTCCTTAGCCACGAGTGTTCTTCTCCTCTATTCCCCGTTCGAATTGCTTGCCGCGAATTACTTGCGGAGCGCGACTTTCTTCTTCGCTGCGACCGCGCCCTTCCGCGGACCTTTCCGCGTTCGAGCGTTGGTGTGAGTTCGCTGTCCGCGCACCGGCAAATTGCGGCGGTGGCGCATGCCCCGGTAGCATTGAATTTCAATCAGCCGCCGGATGTTCATCTGCATCTCCTTGCGGAGATCGCCTTCCACGCGGCCCTCGGACTCAATCGCCTGGCGAAGCTTGTTCACTTCCTCTTCGGTCAGGTCCTTCACCTTCTTCGTCTCGTCGACACCCGTTTTCGCGGCCAGCTTCTTCGCGCGAGCCTGTCCGATGCCGTAGATGGCCGTGAGGCCAACCCATAGTCTCTTGTTCGGCGGCAAATCCACGCCGGCGATACGTGCCATAAGTCTTCCTCCCTAGCCTTGGCGCTGGCGATGTTTCGGATTCACGCAAATCACGCGAACCACGCCGCGCCGGTGGACAACCTTGCACTTCATGCAAATTTTCTTTACCGATGCTCGAACCTTCATCTCTTGCTCCGTTCCCAATTCTCGCTGCTGCTATTTGTAGCGGTACACGATCCGCCCGCGCGTCAGATCGTAAGGCGAAAGTTCCACAGCCACGCGGTCGCCCGGAAGAATTCGGATAAAGTTCTTCCGCATCTTGCCGGAAATATGCGCGAGAACGCGGTGCTTGTTTTCGAGTTCAACGCGGAACATCGCGTTCGGCAGCGGCTCGATTACCGTCGCCATCACTTCGATGGCGTCTTCTTTCGAATTGCCGTCGTCGCCCTTTTTCTTTTCCGTTTCCGGTCGTTTATTTATCAACTCAGTTTGTCCTTCGCATTCGATGCTTCGAAATCTCTTTTCGCGATTACCAGCACGGTCCTGCCGCTTCGCGCGGCCTCGTCAAAATCCACGGTCCGTTCGCCGTCACAGCCACCGTGTGCTCGAAGTGCGCCGAGTCGCTGCCATCCGCCGTTACGGCCGTCCACTTGTCGCCCAGGACTCTGACGCCGGGTCCGCCCGAATTCACCATCGGCTCAATCGCGAGGACCATGCCTTCGAGCAAGCGCGGGCCGTGTCCCGGCTCGCCGTAATTCGGCAGTTGCGGTTCCTCGTGCATGTGCGTCCCGATGCCGTGGCCCACAAATTCCCGGACCACCGAGTAGCCGTTCGACTCGACCCACGTCTGCACCGCCGCCGAAATATCGCTCAGGCGATTCCCCGGCCGAACCTTCTGAATCGCGTGGTCGAGCGATTCGCGCGTCACGCGCAGCAGCTTTTCCCGCTCCGGAGCAATCTTCCCGACCGGAACTGTAAACGCGGCATCCGCGAAGTAGCCATCCAGCTCGACACCGAAATCCATCGATAGAATGTCGCCCTCTTTTAGCGATCGCCGCCCCGATGGAATCCCGTGCACAACTTCCTGATTGATCGACGTGCACAGCGAGCCCGGATAACCCATGTAACCCTTGAACGCTGGCCGCGCGCCGTGCTCGGCCGTATACCGCTCCGCGAACTCGTCCAATTCCTTGGTCGTGACGCCGGGCTTCACGTTCGTCTGCAGTTCGTGGAGCGCGCTCCAGACGATCTGCCCCGCGCGGTACATCTTTTCGAGTTCGCGTTCGTCCTTACGAACGATTGCCATCGGCGCCATGCCTGGCCAAAATCTCGTGCAGCCTCTTGCTCACTTCCTCGACGCTCGCCATTCCATCCACCTCGGCGAGATCACCGGTCGATCGGTAATAATCAACCAGCGGCCGCGTCTGCTTTTCGAACGATGCCAGGCGGTCTCGGACCACCTCAGCCCGATCGTCCGACCGCTGAATCAGCTCGCCGCCGTCGTTATCGCACCGGCCTTCGACTTTCGGCGGACGGTCGTGAACGTTGTAAACTTCGCCGCCAACACTGCACGTTCGCCGCCCGGCTACCCGGTAGACCAGAGTGTCGTGGTCTACTTTGAAATTCACGACCACCGGCGAACTAAAATGCCCCTTCTTCAGAATCTCATCGAGCTTTTGCGCCTGCGGCATCGTCCGCGGAAATCCGTCGAACACGAAGCCTTCCCTGCAATCGGCCCGCGCAATTCGCTCTTCGATGATGCCGAGAACGATATCGTCGGGAACCAACTCGCCTCGATCCATCAGCGGCTTGGCCTTCCGCCCGAGTTCCGTCCCTCGCGCGACGTGATCCCGCAGCATCTCTCCCGTCGAAAGATGCGGCACATGATATTGCTGTGCCAGGCGGCTCGCCTGTGTCCCTTTTCCTGCACCCGGGGGACCCAAAAAAATGATAGGCCGCTTCAAATCCATCGGCATCGCAGCCAGCCCTGACTAACTACGCCGGCTGCGCACTTTTCCTTTGCGCACGAAGCCTTCGTAGTTCCGCATGACAAGTTGAGCTTCCACCTGTTGAACAGTATCCATCGCTACGCCGACGACAATGAGCAGGGACGTTCCTCCGAAATAGAACGTGACTCCCAAGCCCTCGAGTACGAAACGCCACATGTGCGCGTCAAACCATTCGCCGCCGAGCCATATCGGCAAGTGCTGCAAGTGAATCCCGGAAATCATCCACTCCGGAATGAGGCAGACGATCGCGAGATACACGCCGCCCACGAAAGTCAGGCGCGTCAGGATGCGGTTGATATGCTCCGACGTGTTCCGTCCCGGACGAATTCCGGGAATGAACCCGCCGTACTTCCGCATGTTATCCGCCAGCTCGGTGGGATTGAAAATGATTCCCACGTAAAAAAACGCGAAAAATATGATCAGAAAGACATAAATCACGGTGTACAGCGGCTCGCCCCAGGAAATCATCTTGGCGAACCGGCTGAAAAAAGGCGACTTGCTCTGGAAAATCAGCGCCAGAGTCTGCGGAAACGTCAGCAGCGAGCTCGCAAAAATCGGAGGAATTACGCCTCCGGAATTCACGCGCAGCGGCAAGTACGTCATCTGGCCTCCCATTACGCGCCGCCCGACAACCCGCTTCGCATACTGCACAGGAATCCGCCGCTGGCCGCCCTCCACGAAGACGATGAACGCCACCACCGCCAGCATCATTGTCAGCAGCAGGATGATCGCAATCGGCGTGAATGCGCCCCACTGCTGCTGCGTCGCTTTATCCCACAGATCCTTGATGCCTCGGGGCAATCCGACGACAATGCCCGCGAAAATGATGAGCGACATTCCGTTGCCGATGCCGCGGTCGCTGATCTGCTCGCCGAGCCACATGATGAATGCCGAGCCCGTGGTCAGCGTCAGCATCGTCATCAAGATAAATCGCGGGCCGGGATGATAGACAAGCGATGCCCCGCCGAGCCGCTGGTTCTGCAGCGTCAATGCGATCGTAAACGACTGGAAACAGCTCAATATGATTGTCAAATAACGCGTGTACTGCGTAATCTTGCGCCGGCCGAGTTCGCCTTCCTTCTGCAATCGCTCGAGGTACGGCCAAACCACGACCATCAACTGCAGGATGATCGACGCCGTAATGTACGGCATGATCCCAAGCGCAAAAATCGTCAGGCGGCGAAGATTTCCGCCGCTAAACAGGTCGATGATCCCGAGCACCGATCCCTGGCCCTGCTGGAACAGCGTCTGCAGCAACTCCGTATTGATTCCGGGAGTCGGAATGAAAGCTCCGAGGCGGTACACACCCAGCAACGCCAGCGTAAACAAAACACGTGTGCGCAGGTCAGGCGTGCGGAATATGTTGCGAAACGCCTCGAAAAGCTTCCTCATGAAAGAATCTCTGTTGTCCCTCCGGCTGCAGTAATCTTCTCCTGAGCCGATTTGCTGAATGCGTGCGCCTTGACCGTCAGCGCCACCTTCAAATCGCCGTCGCCGAGAATCTTTATGCCGTCGCGCCGCGCATGAATCATACCGTGCAGCGCCAGCTCTTCCGGCCCGACGACTGTGCCCGCCGCAAACGCATTCAGCGTTGCGACGTTTACGATCGAGAGATCGCGCGAGAACGGATTTGCGAATCCGCGCTTCGGCATCCGGCGGTGCAGCGGCATCTGGCCGCCTTCAAATCCGCGCCGCCGCGAGTAGCCGCGTCTCGACTGCTGGCCCTTATTGCCGGCGCCGGAAGTCTTGCCGAGCTTCGAGCCCATGCCACGCCCAACGCGGCCGCGGCGGTGCCGCGAACCCTTCGGCGGTTTGAGATTCGACAGCGTGGGTTTCATCCTCATCCTCTACTTTTGAATTTCCACCAGATGGTGCACGCGTGCGATCATTCCGCGAATCGATGGCGTGTCTTCCGTCTCAAGCACTTGATTCATGCGGCGGAAGCCGAGGCCTCGAACCGTCTGCCGCATCGAGCGCGGGCAGCCGATAAAGCTGCGCACCCACTTGATTTTCAGCGTTCCTGCTGTTTTCTTCGCCATGGTTGTTGTCCGTGTCCGCTACGAAGAGGCCGCGGCCACTTCTTCGTTTGTCTTGCCGCGCAATTCAGCGACCTTCGATGCGTTCTTCAGATGTAGCAGGGCGTCAAACGTCGCCTTGATCACGTTGTGCGGATTCGATGTGCCGATGGACTTCGTCAGCACGTTCTGAATTCCCGCGACTTCCATCACCGCGCGAACCGGCCCTCCCGCGATCAGTCCCGTGCCTTCCGGCGCGGGCTTCAGGAGAACTTGGCCCGATCCGTAACGTCCCAGCACCTGGTGCGGAATCGTGGTGCCCTTAAGATTCAACTTCACCATGTTCTTCTTTGCTTGCTCGATCGCCTTGCGAATCGCCATCGGAACTTCTCGCGCCTTGCCCATTCCGAAGCCGGCATGGCCGCGCTGGTCGCCCACCACTACGAGCGCTGAGAAGCTGAGGTTCTTGCCTCCCTTAACGACTTTCGTGACGCGATTGATCGCCACGACCTGGTCTTTTAAGTTCGCAAGGTTTGCGTCGATCAACCGGCGAACGGAAAGAATGTCTTTGAGCTCTTGTTTCGGCATAGAGTTAGAACTTCAGTCCTGCCTCTCGGGCCGCTTCCGCTAACGCCTGAATGCGGCCGTGATATTGATATCCGCCCCGGTCGAAAACCACTTTTTCGACGCCTGCGGTGCGCGCGCGCTCCGCGATGGCCTTGCCTACCGCCTTGGCCGCGGAAATGTTTCCGCCGCCCTTGATCTCTTTTCGTACGTCGCCGTCAAGCGTGCTGGCCGAGGCCAGCGTGCGTCCCACTTGATCGTCGATCACTTGCGCCACGATGTGCCGCGACGAACGGAATACGCACAGCCGGGGCCGCTCGGTGCTGCCTGCAATCTTCCGCCGCAGGCGCGAATGCAAGCGCTCGCGATGGGCGCTCCGCGAAAGTCTTTTGACTGGAACTGTAGCCACGCTATCTCTCCTCGTCTCTTGCCGCGAACTATCCGGCCGTCTTTGCCGCGCCGGCCTTGCCGGCCTTCTTCTTCAATCTCTCGCCCGCGATACGAATTCCCTTTTGCTTGTAAGGGTCGGGTGGGCGCAGGTGGCGCAGATTTGCGGCCACTTGACCCACTTGATTTTTGTCCGCGCCGCTTACGGTCATGTGCGTCTGCTTCTCGACCGCGATCTGAATCCCCTCGGGAATCGGAAATTCCACCGGATGCGAGAACCCGAGCGACAGCACGACGTTCTTGCCTTTCACTTCCGCGCGATAGCCAACGCCCACGATGTCGAGATCTTTTTTGAAGCCAGTCGTGACGCCGAACACTGCGTTCGCGACGAGCGCTCGCGCCAGCCCGTGCAATGCGCGTTGGTCATCGCTTTCTCGCAGCGCGTTGAGGACTCCGTCCTTCGTTTCAAAGCGGATACCGCGCGGCACGCGGACCGACATCTTTCCCTTCGGTCCCTGCACGTCCACCGACTCCGCCTGGACTTGCACCTTCACGCCCGCGGGCACCGGTATCGGTTTATATCCAATTCGCGACATGATTCACTCTTCCCGGAAATTTCCTGCCAAAGCTCGCTACCAAACCTCGCACAATATCTCGCCGCCGACACCGCTCTTGCGCGCGGCATGCCCTGTCATCAGGCCGCGCGGCGTGGACAGAATCGAGATTCCCATGCCGCCAACCACCGAGCGAATTTCCGTCTTTCCCACATACCGCCTGCATCCCGGCCGCGAGATGCGCTTCAGATCCGTGATCACGCTGCGCCGATCCGGCGTGTAGCGCAGGAACATCCGAAGCGTCCTTTTGACTTTCGTGTCGTCCACAACCTTGTAGCTCGCGAGATAGCCTTCATCCTTCAATATCCGCGCGATCTCCACCTTCAAATTTGACGCAGGCAAATCCACGCGCGCGTGCTTGGCGTGCGATGCGTTGCGAATGCGCGTCAACATGTCCGCGATAGGGTCTGTTTGCATTCCATCCTTCCTTCTTACCAGCTCGCCTTGACGACGCCGGGAATCTCGCCCTTGAGCGCCAGGCCGCGGAAACAGATGCGGCACATCTGAAACTTGCTTAGCGTTCCTCGCGCGCGGCCGCAAATGCGGCAGCGATTGCGGTAGCGCACCTTGAATTTCGGCGTCTTCTTCTGTTTGGCGAATTGACTGTCGCGCGCCATTGCATCTCCTACGAGCGATTCCGCTCGATTCTTACGTGGACTAAGCCCGGAAGGGCACGCCCATCAGCTTCAACAACTCGCGGCCTTCCTCGTCGCTGCGGGCCGTCGTCGTGATCGTTACGTTCATTCCCTTGATCTTGTCCACTCGCGTGTAATCGATTTCCGGAAACACCAGCTGATCCTTTAGCCCCAGCGTGTAATTTCCGCGGCCGTCAAACGAGTTTGGCGCCAAGCCCTTGAAGTCGCGCAAACGCGGAAGCACGATGTTCGCGAGGCGATCCAGGAATTCGTACATTCGCTCGCCGCGCAGCGTGACCATGCATCCGATCGGCATGCCCTTGCGAATTTTAAAGTTCGCGATGGATTTCTTGGCGCGCGTGATCACCGGCTTTTGTCCCGCGATCAATCCGAGTTCCTGCGCCGCCGTGTCCAGCAGCTTCACGTTCTGGCTCGCTTCGCCGAGGCCGATGTTTACGGTCACTTTCTTCACTCGCGGCACGGCCATCGAGTTCGGATAATTGAACCGCTTCGTCAGCGCCGGAACCACATCCTTGCTGTATCGCTCGTGCATACGGCTATTCATCGTTCTATCCGCAGCCTCTTTTCTTCTCTAGTTCTCGAATGTCGTCTTGCAGCGCCGGCATACCCGCGTCTTCGTGCCGTCGGGCAGCGTCGTGTGTCCCGCGCGCGTATGTTTTCCGCAGCCCGGGCAGATCAGCATCACATTCGACGCTTGCAGCGGCGCCTCTTTGTCCACGATGCCGCCCTTGATGTTCTTCTGCGGGTTCGGCCGCGTGTGGCGCTTGATGATGTTTGCGTGTTCCACCGTCACCGTGTTCCTCCACGGATTGACGGAGAGCACGCGTCCCGTCTTGCCTTTGTCCTTGCCGGCCATCACTTTCACGTTATCGCCGTGACGGATGCTCATTGCCGTTCTGATTGTTCTGTCTTTCATCCCCTACCACACTTCCGGAGCCAGCGAGACGATCTTGGTGAACTTCTTCTCGCGCAGCTCTCTTGCGACCGGCCCGAACACGCGTGTTCCTACGGGCTCGTTCGCGTCGTTAATTAAAACTGCGGCGTTGTCGTCGAACCGGATGTAGGAGCCATCCTTCCGCCGGTGTTCTTTTCGCGTCCTCACAACCACCGCGCGCACCACCTTGCCCTTTTTCACTTGGCTGTCTGGCGCGGCTTCTTTCACAGCTGCCGTGATGACGTCGCCCAATCCGGCTACCAGCCCGGTGTCGCCGCCAATTGGCAGAATGCAAGTGAGCTGGCGCGCGCCGGAATTATCGGCCACCGTCAGCCATGTCCGCATCTGAACCATATTCGTGCTCCCTCAAATACGCTCGGGCGGCTCTTAGGCCACGCGCGTCGAGCGCCCGACAACTTCCACAAGCCGCCACCGCTTCAACTTCGAGAGTGGCCGCGATGACGCGATTCGAACTGTGTCGCCCACGCGCGCTTCGCCATTCTCGTCGTGCGCGTAATACTTCTTCGAGGACCGGATGACGCGGTGATAGAGCGGATGCGCGACCGCGCGCGTCACTTTCACGACGATGGTCTTCTGCATCTTCGCGCTTGTCACCACGCCGGTTCGTTCCTGGCGCTTGCCCCGGTGCTCTGCCGCTTTCGCAGTCGGTCCCGATGTGGATGCCGGCGCCGGTGCCGCTGTTTTTTCGTCCGTCATTTGCTCTTCCTCAACTCTTGCTGGCGCCGCAGCGTCTTCACTCGCGCCAGGTCTTTCCGCGCCTCGCGCAATCTCTTGAGGCCTTCGGATTGTCCCGTCGTCAACTGGAATCGCAACCGGAAAATCTGCTCCGCCAATTCCTGCTGCTGCGTTTCCAGCTCATTCGAACTCATCTGGTTG
Organism: Candidatus Acidiferrales bacterium; assembly: GCA_049279675.1. Lineage (GTDB taxonomy): Bacteria > Acidobacteriota > Terriglobia > Acidiferrales > UBA7541 > Palsa-147. The sequence continues at coordinate 1,774 of JBAPOP010000113.1, read as the reverse complement.
AACTTCTCCGCACGCCGCGCCATTAAATTCCTCCCGCTCGCGTCACGAATTTGGTGCGAATCGGCAGTTTGTGCGAAGCGAGCTTCATGGCTTCCGATGCCGAAGCGAGATCCACTCCGGCCATCTCGAACATGATCCGCCCCGGCTTCACAACCGCCACCCAATGCTCCGGTGGCCCTTTGCCCTTACCCATTCGAGTTTCAGCCGGCTTCTTCGTGAACGGCTTGTCCGGAAAGATTCGAATCCAAAGTTTTCCGCCGCGCTTGATGAACCGGGTGATCGCCACGCGCGCCGCTTCAATCTGGCGGTCGGTGATCCATGCGGGTTCAAGCGCCTTCAATCCGTACTCGCCGAAAGCGAGCGATCCGCCGCGCCACGCCTTGCCGGTGCGCCGGCCGCGCTGTTGCTTTCTGTATTTAACTTTCTTCGGCATCAACATAATGATTTTTGCCCTGTCGTTCCGCTGGCGCGCCCGTTACGCTTCGACGGCGCTGGCTGCTGCGGACTGCGCCTTGCGGCGCGGAATATTTTCACCCTGATAAATCCAGCACTTCACGCCAATCAAGCCGTAGGTTGTTTGCGCCTCGGCCGTGCCGTAATCGATGTCGGCGCGCAACGTCTGCAGCGGCAAGCGTCCCTGCAGGTACCACTCTTTGCGCGCGATTTCCGCTCCGTTCAGCCGGCCGGCAACGCGAACCTTGATTCCTTTGCATCCGAACCGCAGCGCCGAATCCACCGACTTCCTCATCGCCCGCCTGAACGCCACGCGCTTTTCGAGTTGCAGCGCGATCGATTCTGCTACCAGCGTCGCGTCGAGCTCCGGGCGATGAACTTCCTGAATATCGATGTGCACTTCGCGCTTCGTGCGCTTCTGCACTTCCTGCTTTAGCTTGTCGATTTCCGAGCCCTTTCGGCCAATGATGATGCCGGGCCGCGCCGTGTAGATTCGGATGACCAGCTTGTTCGCCGCGCGCTCGATGTCAATTCCGCTTACGCCCGCCGAGCGCAACTTTTCCTTCAACTGCTTGCGAAGCGAAACGTCTTCATGCAGCAAGTCCGCATAATCGCGCTTCGCGAACCAACGCGACTTCCACGACTTGTTGTAGCCCAGCCGAAATCCGTACGGATGTGTCTTCTGCCCCACTCTCGCCTCCTACTTCTTGTCCTTCTTTTTCGGTTGCGATGTCTTTTGGCGTTGCGCGAGCGCTTTCCGCGCTTTGCGTACCGCGCCCTTCACGCCCTTCGACGCTTCCGCTTCGGCCGCGGCCGATGCCGCGCGCGTTTGGGCGGCCTTGTGGTGCTCGGCCACTTCCACGACGATGTGGCTCGTGCGCTTCTGATATCGGAATGCCCTGCCCATCGGCGCGGGGCGAATTCTCTTCCACCGCGGCCCTTCGTTCACGAAACATGCCGATACGAAAAGCGAATCCACGTCGAGCGTGTCGCCGGCGTCTTCCGCTTTGCGCTCGGCGTTTGCGATGGCGCTGCGCAGAACTTTTTCCACTTCCCGCGCCACGCGCTTCTTCGTGAATCGCAAAGTTTGCAGCGCATTTTCCGCGCGATGCCCGCGGATCAAATCGATCACGAGGCGCGCTTTTTGCGGCGAGACACGAACGAATCGCGCCTTCGCGATCGCCTCGATTGCTGCCGGTGCTTGAATCTCATTCGCCATTTCTTGTCTCTTTTCCCAACGTCCCGTGCTAGCTCTTGGGCGCGGGAGTTCCGCCGCCCGCTGCTGGCGCCGCGCCGCCCGCTGGAGCTGCGGCCGGCATTC